>WFQM01000159.1 GCA_015487095.1 Gammaproteobacteria bacterium
CAGCACTACAGCAAATTGATCAGGAAACAAAGGCTATAAAATCAAATATCGCTTGATAAAGCAAATTCAGCCGACGCAAAAGTGGTGTGGCTGGTTGTGGAATTAAATGCCTATGAGGTCCTGCCTTTCCCCTCTTTGCAAGTATCGTTAGAAAATAATTGTGACTTATAGTCCGTAGACTTATAATCTACAGAAATTGATGATCTATACCATTTGAGTTTGAGTGGAATTAGGTTATGAATGAAGAAAAAGTTCTTGCGGAGTTTGGTAAAACCGTACAGAAAGCGAGAAATGATAAAGGGTGGAGCCAGGAGAAGTTAGCTGAATACTCAGCCCTTGATCGTACTTATGTTAGCTCCGTAGAGAGGGGCCAAAGAAACATAAGTCTTATAAATATCTATAAGCTCGCAACAGCGCTAGAAATGAATCCTGGCAGCCTCCTTCAAATGAATGGAGGTTGCGATGAGTAATGTTGATGAGGCCTACCGTTTCTATTCTCGTCATATTTATGATGAGGAAAAAATCCGGCTTCTTGAAAAGTACAATTTGCAAATCGTCGGCTCAGTTCCACCTGTTTTGTGGGAGTTATTCGGGGCATTATTAACAGGACGTAGTGGTGCAGGCGCAACAGGTGCCGACCTAATTGGCTGGGAGGTTAAGTCGGCTAGGCAGGGCGGTTCTTATGAGTACCAATATCATCTGAATACTGGTGCTGAAAAGCTTAAAGAAGACAGAGAAGTAAATCATCTTTTTTGCGCATATTCGGAAACTTATAAAAATGTTTCTGTGAGAGTGATTAAAGGCTTGGATCTTTCTGCTTCTTTTTTTGATATTTGGGAGCCTGAGTACCATTTAAATTACGATTCATCGGCACCTTCAGCTCAGAGGCGGCAACGATTTAGAAAAAATATACCGTTTGGGTATGTTGAGACAAATGGTGTTTTAGTCTTAAAAATTGAAGAAGGATTATTGGCTCAAAAGTATGACGATGTAATTGTTGAGATGAACGGTAAGTAATATAATGAATTTTGTAGAGTTCTTTGCTGGAGTTGGCCTTGTAAGAGAGGGGCTGTCACCCGACGGGTGGGAATGTGTGTGGGCAAATGATATATCTCAAGATAAAAAAGATACATATGTAAAAAATTATGGAGAGAATGATTTCTTTTTGGATGATGTATGGAACGTAGTTAAGTCACCAGCTCTAATTCCAGATAGTGCATTTTTGTATACGGCTTCATTTCCTTGTACTGATTTATCCGTTGCTGGGGGGCGTGCAGGCCTTGCTGGATCTGAATCTGGTACTCTCAATGCTGTTTTAGAAATAATTTCCTTAAAAAAGAAAAACGGTAATCAACCAAAAGTGGTTTTATTAGAAAACGTGAAAGGTTTTCTCACTTCTCACCAGGGAAAAGACGTTGCTAATACTGTTAAGATTTTTTCTGCGCTTGGATATTATGTAGATTTGATAGAGTTAGATGCTTATTTTTTTACCCCGCAGAGCAGGTCTCGTGTCTTCTTGGTGGCTGTTGATGAGGAGGTTGCAGGTTCTGTTATGTGTATTAAAGAAAAAAATAGAATTCTCACTGATTGGTGGTCTATTTTTGACCGTAATCCTGATTTACGATCCGTTAAGGTTAAAAATATAATCAAGCAAAATGAATCGTTGAATTGGGGGATATTTGATATTCCGACTCCGCATAGGACTCGTTTGGTTCTCGGTGACATTATTGAAACAGATATTGATGAAAATTCTAGCGTGTGGTGGAATGATGAACGGAAAGATCATCTTTTCAATCAGATGAGTGATTCTCACCAGACTATTTTAAACGGAATGGCTATTAAACAATGCTATTCCTATGGAACAGTCTATCGGAGAATGCGCAAAGGAAAGTCTACCGCGGAATTGAGAACAGATGGCGTAGCTGGGTGTCTGCGAACGCCACGAGGTGGGTCTAGTAAGCAAATACTAATAAGAGCTGGGTATGATGATTGGCGTGTCAGGTTACTCACTTCAAGAGAGTATGCAAGGTTACAAGGGGTAAGGGACGATTTTATTCTTCCTGAAAATGCTAACAAAGGTTATTTCGCAATGGGGGATGCTGTGTGCGTTCCTGTTATTCAGTATCTATCCAATAATGTTTTGACACCCTTGTTTAATAAATGGGAAATGAATACATCTAATGGGCTTGATCAACGATGTTAGTGCTTAATTCATACGATAAAGACTTTGGGTAATTTCTTTATGAATAAAAATTATGACTGAAAAACCGGATTATCGACAAGAGTATCAACAAATAACCCGCCGCAAATCGCGCCAGATTCGTGTGGGTGACGTATTGGTGGGAGGGGATGCTCCCATTACCGTGCAAAGCATGACCAATACTGAAACCACTGATGTGGACGCGACGGTGGCACAGATTCAATCTCTGGAAACGGCTGGTGTCGATATTGTGCGTGTTTCCGTGCCGTCCATGGAGGCTGCCGAGGCTTTTGGCGAAATCCGGCGTCGCGTCAATGTGCCGCTGATCAGCGATATTCACTTTGATTACAAGATTGCCCTGCGGGTGGCCGAGCTGGGTGTGGATTGTCTGCGCATTAATCCAGGCAATATTGGTCGTGAAGATCGTGTGCGGGCGGTGGTGTCTGCGGCGCGGGACAATGACATTCCCATTCGTATCGGTGTGAATGCCGGTTCGCTGGAAAAGGATTTACAGAAAAAATACGGTGAGCCAACACCAGAGGCGCTGGTTGAATCGGCAATGCGTCATATCGATATGCTCGACAAGCTGGATTTTCAGGAATTCAAGGTTAGCCTCAAGGCATCGGATGTGTTTATGACGGTGGCCGCTTATCGGTTGCTGGCTGATCAAATTGAGCAGCCACTGCATCTGGGTATTACCGAGGCGGGTGGTGCGCGTTCGGGTGCGGTTAAATCCGCGATTGGTCTGGGCATGCTATTGGCGCAGGGTATTGGTGACACGATACGGGTGTCGCTGGCGGCTGATCCGGTGCAGGAAGTGAAAGTCGGTTTTGATATTCTGAAAAGCCTGCATGTGCGCAGCAAGGGCATCAATCTGATTGCCTGTCCCTCCTGCTCGCGCCAGCAGTTTGATGTGGTTTCCACCGTTAATGCACTGGAAGAAAGGCTGGAAGATATCCTGGAGCCCATGGACGTGGCGGTGATTGGCTGCGTGGTGAACGGGCCGGGCGAGGCGCGTGAGGCGGATATTGGACTGGCCGGTGGTGAGCCAAACCTGCTTTATGTTGACGGCAAACCGGACCATAAAGTGAGTAATGATGAATTGCTGGATGAACTGGAACATGCCGTGCGTGCTGAGGTTAAGCGGCGTTTGGAAAATCCCGACGCATTTGAAAACATTAAAATTCAGCAGGCTGCGCCGTAGTCGGTGGCAGGATTAAGATAATTATGGCGCAACAAATCATCCAGGCCATTCGTGGCATGAACGACATCCTGCCGGAAGATACGGTGTACTGGCAAAAACTGGAGTCCATTATTCGTGACTTGCTGGGCCGTTACGGTTATCAGGAAATCCGTTTTCCTGTTGTGGAAAAAACAGAATTGTTCAAACGATCCATTGGTGAAGTCACCGACATCGTTGAAAAGGAAATGTATACTTTCGCGGATCGCAATGGTGACAATCTGACCCTGCGCCCTGAAGGTACCGCACCCTGCGTACGTGCGGCCATTCAGAATGGTTTGTTGCATAATCAGGTGCAGCGCCTGTGGTATACGGGACCGATGTTCCGTCACGAACGTCCGCAGAAGGGGCGTTACCGCCAGTTTCATCAAGTCGGTGTTGAAACCTTTGGTATGGCCAGCCCGGATCTGGATGCAGAACTGATTTTAATGACGGCGCGTTTGTGGCAGCAGCTGGGTCTGGACAATGTGGAGTTGCAACTGAATTCACTGGGTACGCGCGAATCGCGCGCAGTATACCGCAAGGAGCTGGTCCGCTATTTTGAACAGCACAAGGACCAGCTCGATGAAGACAGCTTGCGACGCCTGAACAGCAATCCGCTGCGTATTTTGGACACAAAAAACCCGGCACTGCGGGACGTGGTGGCTGATGCACCCAAACTGATGGCGCATCTCGATGATGAATCGCGTGAACATTTTGAGACACTGTGTGGTCTGTTAGATGACGCAGGTATTACCTATTGCGTTAACCCGTGTCTGGTACGCGGGTTGGATTATTACAGTCGCACGGTGTTTGAATGGGTGACGGATCAACTGGGCGCACAGGGTACAATCTGTGCGGGTGGTCGGTTTGATGGTCTGGTGGAGCAGTTAGGCGGAAAAGCAACGCCGTCTGCCGGTTTTGCCATCGGGCTGGAACGTTTGCTGGCACTGGTGCGTGAAAACCTTCAGCCGGATAACAGGCCTCACCTCTATCTGGTGCTGGTGGGGGAAGCCGCGCAGAAAAAAGGCGTGTTGCTGGCCGAGCAGTTGCGTGATGCCATGTCGGCGTTGCGCATCATGACAAACTGCGGGGGTGGCAGTTTTAAAAGCCAGTTTAAAAAGGCTGACAAGTGTGGCGCGCAGTTTGCGCTGGTGTTAGGCGAAGATGAAGTGACGCAAAAAACAGTGAGTATCAAGTTTTTGCGGGGTGAACACTCCCAAAATCAGGAAACGCTGGCACAGGATGATTTGCCCGCGTGGTTGGAAGGAAAACTGACAAACATATAATTTTTGGTGAAAAACCGCCAAGTAATGTACGGAGAGTACCGTGGATATATACACAACAGAAGAGCAACAGGTTGCCGCTATCAGAAAGTGGTGGGATGAAAATAAATGGTCACTGATCGGTGGCGTGGTTATCGGCGTGGGTGCGTTATGGGGCGGTCGTGTCTGGCTGGATAATCAGCAACAGTACTCAGAAACAGCGTCTGCGGTTTATCAAATGATGCTGGAAAATATATCGCAAGGTAAAAATGCTGACGCGGCAACACAGGGTGCCCAGTTATTAGGCCAGTTTTCAGATACCGCCTATGCTTCATTGGCTGCATTGATGATGGCCAAAACCAAACTGGAGGAGGGGGATGCAGCCGCCGCCAGCGCACATTTGCGCTGGGCATTAGACAATACGGAAAGTGAGGCTGTGCGCCATGAAGCGCGCTTACGCCTGACCAAAATCATGATGGCGGAAGGGAAGTATGATGATGCCCTGAATTTTATTTCGGGTGTTGAAGCAGGGGTTTACGAGTCAACCTACGAACAGTTGAAAGGCGATATTTATGTCGCCATGGGGCAGCCGGAATCTGCACGTACGGCATTCATGCGTGCCCTGGCCAGCGCGTCACCGGGGGAACGTGGGCACGAATTGCTGCAAATGAAACTGGATGACCTTGGACAACCTGCTTCGGGTGATATGTCGTAATGATGTTGTTGCGCATGAAAAAAATATGCCTGGTGCCGGTGACGCTGATATCCAGCCTGTTGCTGGTTGCCTGTGGCTCATCACCAAAGGATTATTCCGACGCAACGCCGTTGAATGCAATCAACACAAGTGTGTCAATCAAGGCACTTTGGGCACAATCCACCGGTGATGTGCCGGAGTATGCGCATGCGCAATTGCCAGTGGTCATGGATAGTGCCGGTGGCGACAAAAAGATTTATGTCGCAAGCCGCAGGGGTGAGGTGGCGGCACACGCCACAAAAAACGGTGATGTGCTATGGCAGATCAGCATGAATGAAGCGCTGACGGGCGGTCCCGGTGTCAGTGCAGACTTGTTGTTTGTGGGTACACGCGAGGCAGAGCTGGTGGCGCTGGATAAAAGCAATGGCGCTGAGCGCTGGCGTCAGCGCATCAGCAGCGAAATGCTGGCTACCCCTGTTGTGGCGGGAGAGTTGCTAATTGTGCAGACTATCGATGGCAGAATCAGCGCGCATAAAACGACGACAGGTAAAAAACTGTGGTCGTATGAGCGCAGTATTCCGAAATTGACTTTACGGGGTACCAGCGTGCCGCTGGTGGTGAATGAGGCGGCGGTGTTGGCTGGGTTTTCTGATGGGCGTCTGTTGAGTCTCAGTCTGGCCACGGGTGAATTATTATGGGAGACCACGATTGCCGTACCCCATGGGCGTACCGACCTGGAGCGTCTGGTCGATATTGATGGCTTGTTTCGTGCCGCCGATGGTGTGGTGTATGTGAGTAGCTATCAAGGGAGAGTAGCGGCGGTTTCCATCGAGGATGGAAATGTGTTGTGGGCACGGGATATGTCATCGTATACCGGTTTGACGGTGAGTGAGGAACAGATTTTTATCACTGATGCGACCAGCAGAGTGTGGGCGTTGGACGGACGCACAGGGGCAACTCTGTGGCGGCAGGACAGCCTGCTGGGGCGAGAACTGAGTGTGCCTGTGGTGCAAGGGAATACGGTGGTGGTTGCGGACTATGACGGTTTTGTACACTGGTTGTCACGGGATGATGGTGGTTTTGTGGCCCGAAAAAGCCTCGACAAGGTATGGTCAACCCTGCGCTATATCTGGGACAGTGATGAGTCTGCCGAGAAGGTTTACCGCTCGGTGAGTGTTTCTCCGCTGGTGGATGCTGGCACACTGTATGTGCGTGACAATACCGGCGCGTTGGCCGCATTTGCGCTTTTAAAACAGGCGACGCCAAAACAAGCCGCGATAAAATAACTATCTTTCCGTAGGGTGGGCACTGCCCACCTTTATAATGTGAATTAAGAGCTAAGTTACCCCGTTAGTACTTTTTGCTGAAAACAGCGTCATTCCTGCCTGTTTTTAGCCGCAATCCAGGAGGTTTATCACTCCTCGGAGAAGTGTTTTAGTGCATTGGGGGGTATGTTGTCGTGATATTGATAAGTGGAGTGTTATAAACGCAGAGGTCGCAGAGATGCAAAGGACGCAGAGAAAAACACTAGAAACTTTGTGTCCTCTGCGTCTTTGCGACCTCTGCGTTAAATACCTGGTGATTTTTAAGAGTAGCGTGTTTTTAGCGCTCAATTCACACTTAAAGGGTTAAATCCCCCTGTTTTCATGCGTATGCTGGCTGGGTCTGAGCAATGAAAACCCAACGCAAGGACGCGCTGAGCGCACAAAAGTTTTGAGAACGACGAGCAAGAGAGAGATAAAACCTCAAATGCTGTGATTCGTGGTTGGAGGAACCGTCTGTTCCGCCGAATGTAAACCACAATGATTTTATTCGAAGGAATGTTTTTAGGCTTGGTTCACATTCAGTTTTGAATGTTTGAATAAAGCACAACTGGTGGGCAATGCCCACCCTACGAAAACAGAGCCGGTTATTTAAAACTGAGTTTTGTTGATAGGCATGTAAAGTATTATGAAACCGGTTATCGCGCTTGTTGGTCGTCCTAACGTTGGCAAATCCACTTTATTCAATTGTTTGACACGCTCGCGTGATGCGCTGGTGGCTGATCAGCCCGGCCTCACCCGTGACCGT
Organism: Gammaproteobacteria bacterium; assembly: GCA_015487095.1. Classification (GTDB taxonomy): domain Bacteria; phylum Pseudomonadota; class Gammaproteobacteria; order SZUA-152; family SZUA-152; genus SZUA-152. The sequence continues at coordinate 7,449 of WFQM01000159.1, forward strand.
AAATACGGTGAAGGCCGTGTGGGTGACTATCCCTATCTGGTCGTGGATACCGGTGGTCTTAGCGGTGAAAAAGAAGGCATCGATGAATTAATGGCAGATCAGGCCTGGTTGGCTGTTGAAGAAGCCGACGTGGTTTTGTTTTTGGTGGATGCGCGTGACGGTCTGGTGGCAGGTGATCAGGAAATTGCCAAACGGTTGCGCTCGGCCAACAAGTGCGTACATCTGGTGGTGAATAAAATTGATGGCTCAGAATTGGCGGTGGTGATCGCCGACTTTTATCGTCTTGGGCTGGGAGATCCGCTGGGTATCACGGCGAGCCAGGGGGGCGGGGTACGTGATTTAATGGCAGAGATTTTGCCGGAATTGCCCGAGCCCGACATTGACGAAGACGAAGAAGACCTGGGTATTAAAATCGCCATTGTCGGCAAGCCCAATGTGGGAAAATCAACGCTGATCAATCGTATTCTGGGTGAAGAGCGCGTATTGGTTTTTGATATGCCCGGCACCACCCGCGACAGCATTTTTGTTCCCTTTGAACGTCGCGGCCAGAAATATACCTTTATTGATACTGCCGGTGTGCGGCGGCGCAAAAAAGTCCATGACAAGCTGGAAAAATTCAGTGTGATCAAAGCGTTGCAAGCCATTGAACGTGCGAATGTGGTGGTGCTGGTGATTGATGCCCACGAAGGCATCAGTGATCAGGATGCGCATTTACTGGGTTTTGTGCTGGATGAAGGCAGGGCATTGGTTATTGCTGTTAACAAATGGGATGGATTGGAGCCTTCTGAACGGGAGCGGGTGAAATACGAGCTGAGCAGGAAGTTGCAGTTCGTCGATTTTGCAAAGCTGTTTTTCATCTCAGCATTGCATGGTACCGGTGTGGGTGATTTGTTCAAACCGATTCAAAAAGCCTATGTTTCCGCGACACGCCATTTTCCCACGCCGGAGCTGTCACGTATTCTGGAAAGAGCCGTAGACAACCACCAGCCGCCTCTGGTACGTGGTCGGCGCATTAAGTTACGTTATGCCCATCAGGGCGGGCGTAATCCACCAACGATTGTTATTCACGGTAATCAGACCAAAGACGTGCCGGATGCTTATAGACGCTATTTGCAGAATACGTTTCGCAAGGTGCTCAAGTTGGAAGGTACGCCAGTACGTATTGATTTCAAGACAGGCACAAACCCGTTTGAAGGCAGAAAAAACAAGTTGAGCAAACGCCAGATTGATAAGCGTCAGCGGCTGAAGAAATTTGTTAAACGTAAACGTTAATCTGAGAATAGCCGATTAAGCCTGAGCGAAAAGTTGGATAATCTGAATTTCGCTCATGACTCATATCGGCGTTTTTACTTCAGCGGATATTTTACGTGCAGCACATTTGTTAACGTAGCGACAATAGAGCCGGATTTTGCTCTGGCAACGGAAACGGCAGATGCTCAGGCACTTCATGATATTCGCCGGACGTTAATGCCATCCACACCAGCCCTGCCAGAGAGTTGACTCCCAGTTTACGCATGATGTGCGCGCGATGTGTCTCGATAGTTTTTGTGCTGAGACTCATTTCGTGGGCAATGGTCTTGTTGGCCTTCCCCTGGATCAGCAGGCGTAGCACTTCTTCTTCACGGCGTGACAGCTGACCAAGGTACTGTAATACATTTTGTCGCCATTGTTCATCTAACCGTATTTGTCGGTCGCTTTCCAGTGCGCGCTGAATACTGTCCAGTAAAGCTTGATCGTCAAACGGTTTTTCCAGAAAGTCGATAGCGCCTGCTCTGAGGGTGCGTACTGCCATAGAAACAGTGCTGTGTCCGGAGACAAAAATAACCGGTGTTTTTATGCCCTGTCGTTGCAGATATTCCTGCAATTCCAGTCCGCTTAATTGGGGTAAGCGGACATCCAGCACCAGACAGCCAGGCAGTTCCGGGTCATAGCTGTCAAGGAATGATTGTACGTCAGCAAAAGCGCAGGCTCGAATATTCATGGACTCTACTAGAGTCTGTAATGAATGTCGTACCGCGTCGTCGTCGTCCACGATGAATACAGTCGGTGTGACGGCAAGGTTGGTTGCCAGAGTAGATGTAAGTTGAGTAGTCACGATAGTTCCTTCTACGGTTGGTTGAGAGTACGAGAATGAATATGTTCACGATGCACTGTACGCAGCGCAGAGTCAATATTCTTGCGATAAGTAATGTGGAATTTCAGGGTACGAAAAATTATGTTGCGGTACAATGAAAATGTGTGATGGCGCTGAAATGTTATAAGTCAGGGATTTTTTTTGAGGAATTTTTGATCTATCATAAGGCTACGAAAATACAGGCTAAAATGTTCCATCATCGTTAGTTATATAGTAAATGTTTTTCGAGTGGAACGCGAATTGTGGTTAGTAACAAAACCCACTGATACTCACAGCCGGTACTTTTTCGGTGTAATTCTTGATACAGGGCATTGAGTCCCACTAAATTTAGTTAATTCGAGTTTATTAGAAAGTGCTTAAATGTTTATTCAGTATCTGTTTTAGTGTGGGGGATTTTACTGTCATTGTTTAGTAGTTACCCTGGCCTCAAATATTATTAGAAGGTTGGGTAAGGGTAGCGCTGGCAGTATAATGCTCCGTTTCGCACAGCGAGACAGTTTGCTGTGGGTTTGTTTATTAACCATAGGGCTCCAGTGAATGCCGCCAAAACATGATTTTCATGCTCAACAGGCGGCGTGTTTCCTGTGGCCCCCCAGGTGCCTGCCGGACAGGTAGGAATGTAATCACGCTTGGTGGCCCACATACATGGCCAGGGTCGACACTTTCCTGGCGCAATCCTTCCTGTGGGTCTTGAGGTGAGGAATAAAGGCATTTATCTTTCCGATTGCTTCTCAAAAAGACACGTAGCAGGGATAAGTGAGGTGAAATTATCGAATCCAGCATGGCGTAGATGCGCGTGGTCAGGTAGCATTTGGGGGACTTTTGAGTCGCTCGAACACTAACTGTCACTTTTTGGTTGGGTAAAGAGTAATACAGGTTGAAAGGACTGATGTTCTTCCCTTGACCTTTTGGTGGAGCCGCTATGCTTGTTCCACCCGGCTTTACCTTGTGTTTGAGGAGACGGAACAAACAAACCACTCCCCCTGATTCTGAGCTGTTTCCGACTCTGATTATGAATACGCCAATGCCAGTGATCTACGCAGGCAGGGTGGAACAAGCGTAGCGGTTCCATCAGAGTCTTGTGCATGCCCAAAAAAACCAAACCAGCTCATGTTGAGTACTTTCAGCGATTTTTAAGAAATAGAAAATCACCCGTTATTCTTATCGTAGATACTCATCCAGTAAACAAATCAAAAAAAGTGATGAATCTTGGTTTGCGCCACAGGCAATTAGTCAGCACCTGATTGACAACAATCTTGACCTTACCCTTTTTCACAAACGCTACAACAATGCCAACGGGGAGGTGCTGTCGCCTATTCAAGAGGCTGTACATCCAGTCGTGTCATTGCCCGAAGCTGCAAGACCAATGTCACCTTCATGGCATTATCAGGCTTTAGCGAACCCCACTTCACCACCATTGCCGATTTCGTCACCCATCTCGACGATGAAATCATCAGACTGTTTCAACAGGTTCTGCTGGTTTGTGATGCCTCCGGAAAGAAACGGTAGAACCCATAAAAACAAACCTGAATGCCATTACCCCTAAAACGAAAGAAACGCCACTAAAGAATATCAAAAAAACCTTGAAGAGCTGGAAGGGTTTGCGTCTGGGGATATGAAGAAATTTTTAAAAGGTTCTGATGCATATGAAACGGATGAGGATGATAAGCGAGAATAAATTACCAAAAACCTTAAGTATACGGGATAAACAGATGTTGAATATCTTTCGGTTTTCTCAAACCCCTTTAGGTTCAACTCCCCGCAGCTTGCTACGGGGCCGTTTATTTTTATTCAGCATCGGGTTCCAGCGAATGTCGCCAAAACTGATCTTCACGCTCAAACAGGCGGCGTGTTTCCTGTGGCCCCCAGGTACCCGCCGGATAGGTGGGAATGTAATCACGCTCGGTGGCCCATACACGTAACACAGGATCGACCACTTTCCAGGCACCATCCACTTCATCAAAGCGCAGGAACTGGCTTTGATCCCCCTTGATGACATCGAGCAATAAGTCCTCGTAAGCGTCATAGGATTTCTCATCTTCTGTGCGCAGGCTGGCATCCAGGCTAATAGTGCGTGTTTTCATGCTGGGTCCAGGTTCTTTCACCTGCATTTCGATGCGCAGGCATTCTTTGGGTTGAATGCCAATGATTACCCAGTCCGGTTTCATTTGCTCAACGGGTGTGTTGCGAAACAAATGTTGCGGAGGTTGCTTGAAGCGAATGCTGATGGCGGATTTGGTTTCTGCCATACGTTTCCCTGTGCGTAAGTAAAAGGGCACGTCACGCCAGCGCCAGTTATCGATGTAAAGTTTCATTGCTGCGTAGGTTTCGGTGGTGGAGTGCTCAGCAATGTTATCTTCTTCCAGATAGCCGGGAACAGCCTGGCCATCGATGAGACCATTGCCGTATTGCGCACGAAAAGATTGCGCATGCACGGCGCTGGTAGGAATAGGGCGAATAGCCTTGAGCACCTTTACCTTTTCATCACGTAGTGATTCCGCGTCCATGGCCGCAGGGGGCTCCATGGCTACCAGGGTTAACAATTGTATGAGGTGGCTTTGGATCATGTCGCGCAGCGCGCCAGAGTGATCGTAATAATCACCGCGTCCGCCAATGCCCATTGTTTCTGAATGGGTGATCTGTACATGATCAATGTAATTTCGATTCCACAGTGGCTCCAGCATCACATTGGCAAAACGAAAAACCAGAATATTCTGTACGGTGCCTTTACCCAGGTAGTGGTCAATGCGATAAATCTGTTCTTCGCGCAAGTGCCGGTGCAGGCGTTTTTCCAGCATTTGCGCGCTGTCCTGGTCATAGCCAAAGGGTTTTTCGATAATAATGCGTCGCCAGCCATGGGCTTCATCAAGTAATTCTGCTTCGGCGAGTTTGTCGATGACCACGCCGAACTGTGCGGGTTGCAGGGCCATGTAAATGGCACAGTTTTTTGAGAAATTGCTGTCGTTCTCAATGGTGTTGCGAATACCTTTGTAGAGCGCTTCCTCGTTTAAATCACCCCGGTGGTAGCACATGCGCGCACTGAAACGCTGAAACACACTTTCATCCAGTCCTCCGCGTGCCTTGTCTACCAGCATGCCGCGTAATTCATCCAGCCAGCCCGGGTTATCCATTTCACGCCGACCAACAGCGATGATCATGGTGCCTTCCGGCAGCCGTCCTTCAGCTTCAAGGTGATACAGTGCCGGCATGAGCTTGAGACGGGAAAGATTACCCGTAGCACCGAAAATAATATAAGTGCACGGTTCATTCATGATGGTTGCTTCCCTGACCAGTCGCTGTGGAATACTTCACCGCGTGGTTTGTCGATACGTTCATAAGTATGTGCGCCGAAATAATCCCGCTGTGCCTGTAACAGATTGGCGGGAAGGGTGGCCGAACGGTAACCATCATAAAAGGCCAGTGCCGAGGAAAAGGCCGGTGCGGGAATGCCTGCGCCCACGGCAAACTGGACAGCATTGCGCCAGCCGGTTTGTGACTCATGAACGGCATCGCGGAAAAAATTATCTAACAGCAAGTTGCTTAACCCGGGATCAGCTTCAAATGCCTGTTTGATGTTGTTGAGAAAGCGGCTGCGAATAATACAGCCACCGCGCCATACCAGGGCGATATTGCCGTAATTGAGATTCCAGCCTTTTTCATCCGAGGTGCTGGCCAGCAGCATGAAACCCTGTGCATAAGAAATAATCTTTGAAGCATACAGGGCGTCGTGAATGTTCTGAGTCATAGAGGAAGGGGCATCGTTTGTGCCGGACTCTGGGCCTTGCAGTTGTGCAGAGGCTTGCACACGTTGTTCTTTCAGTGCTGAGAGAAAACGGGCAAATACCGCTTCACCAATCAGGGTGAGCGGGATACCGCTTTCCAGTGCATTGATGCCGGTCCATTTGCCGGTGCCTTTTTGCCCGGCGGTGTCCAGTACTTTGTCCACCAGGGGGGCTCCATCATCGTCACGTACGCCGAGAATGTCTCGGGTGATTTCGATCAGATAGGAATCCAACACACCCTCATTCCATTGTGTGAAGATGCCTTGTAAATCCTCAAAGGGAATGCTCAGGCCTTCACGCAGTAGTTGATAGGCTTCGCAAATCAATTGCATGTCGCCGTATTCGATACCGTTATGGACCATTTTCACATAGTGGCCGGCACCACCTTCGCCCATCCATTGGCAACAGGCTTCGCCATCCACTTTGGCAGAGATGGCTTGAAAAATATCTTTGACCGCAGGCCAGGCTGTCGGGTCGCCACCCGGCATTAATGCCGGGCCGTGACGCGCACCTTCTTCACCGCCGGAGACACCCACACCCAAAAAGCGCAGGCCTTGACTGGAAAGCGTGTCAACACGCCGCTGGGTATCTGTATATAAAGAGTTACCGCCATCGATGATGATGTCACCTTCATCAAGATGAGGTTTCAGTAATTCGATAAAATCATCCACCGGGCTGCCCGCTTTCACCATTAACATGATGCGCCTGGGGGCTTTCAGTGATTGGCAAAACTTTTCAAGAGAATGGGTACCGATGATGGATTTTCCGGCCGCCGGACCTGCGGTGAAATCGTCCACTTTTGATGTGGTGCGGTTGTACACGGCGACGGTAAAACCGTGGTCAGCCATATTCAGTACCAGATTTTGTCCCATTACCGCCAGGCCGATGAGGCCGATGTCTGCATTTGCCATGTCCAATCCTTTTGGGTGATCGTGAGGTCAATACTTCTGCCTGCTAGCGGCAGAAAAGAAAGGGTCTTTAATTGTGTTTCTATTTGAATTCAGTGCGTAGGCTGGAGGTGAATATTTTTTATAAATTCCTACGAGCCTGCTTAAGCCACTGCAAACACATTTATTCAATGTCAAAAATATTGCGTCTCTGTGCTATGGGCATGTTGGAATGCCCAAAGTCAGATGCTAACAAACTTATAGCAGGTATTATTTGTTATGCCACTGGCACCACCAGGGCACTTCCTGCTCGCGCAAAAAAACCTCAGCCTCCGGACCATGTAACAGCGCCATGGTACTGAGCATGCCTGCATCCGTACAACTGGCTGCAACTACGGTAACAGTAGCAGGGGTACCTTCTACAGGCCACCCGGTATGCGGGTCCAGTACATGACCATAGCGTATCCCGTCTTTTTTCAGATAGCGATTTGCATCGCCGCTGGTGGCGACGCCGCCTTGTTTGAGTGAAAAGTCAGCGGCTTGTGGCGACATTGTTGATGTGCCGGAGTTAACACCCACCTGCCAGCCATTGCCATTTTTGCGGGGTCCGGTAACGGCCAGGTCTCCGCCGAGATTAATTAATACAGAGGTATCGTGTACACGCGTATCTGGCTGTTCGGAAATAAACGTGTTGATAATCAGCACGGCACGATCAGCAGCATATTCTTTGCCGATGCCGCCAAAATCGATTTCCATTCCCTTTGCCAGCTGGATTTGCGGATGGTGCCATTGCACTTTTTCCCAGCCGATGAATGGCCGCAGGGCATCAATTTGGGCGGAAGAGGGAATGTTATCACTACCGTCAAAATGCCAGACCCGGCGCAACACGCCGGAGGTGACATCAAATCGTGTCTCACTCAAGTGATAAAGCTGTTGCGCATAGTCCAACAGGCGGGTGGTTTCTTCATCAACCCTGGTGACGATGCCCTGGTTAATCTGGTGTAGAATATTATCGTCACGATAGCGGCTGTATTTTTGTTCAATACGACAGACTTCGGTGGCGGCAAGTTGTGTTATTTCCTGTGCCAGGTTTTCATCTTCGGTATCGATCAGCACTTCGCAATTGCTGGCCATGGCCTCGAAGTGGCCAACAAAATAATCTGCTCTGCGTTCAAGATCCGGCACGACTTCTTTCTATTTGAAAAGACGCATAATGTATTTAATTACCATGTCGGAATCCAGCGACAGTCCCCCTTGTAAAAGATAAGCCTCGTTATCCGGGAACAGTTGTTGATTTTGCAATACTCCCACAGCATCCGCACTACGGTCTTTACCTTCTTGGGTGATCATTTCTGCACGGAAATTGATTTCAGCACCGTTTTTAAATTCAAAGCCATATTTCAGGCCGATGGTTTGTGTAACAAATTCCCCCAGCCGGTAATCGGCGCTGGCGTAGGCCAAGCTGGCTTCTTCACCATCAGTGAGTGTTTGCCGGTAAAAATCAGCGGCACCCTGTTGATAATAACGCAGGTGTGGTTGCAGATAATGGCCGCCGTCGAAATCAAAACGGTAACGCAGGTCTACGGTGTGAGACTGAATTCCCCAGTCATCCCAAAAATAACGATAGGAGAGGTTGAGTACATTTTCGTTGGGGAATTGGTGTACACCTTTCCAATACAGGCTTTGATAGGTTCGCTGGTCGGGCCGGTTTTCATAAATATACGGATTGGTGCCGCGCAAGTTTCCGCTGCCGTCGTTTTCCAGTACGCTGAGAATTTTGTACGGATCGGTGAGGTAGCCATCGCTCTGGCCCCAACTGTAATTGGCCTGCATCAATGTCTGGCGGTTGATGATCTGGGTAACGCCAAATAATATTTCTTTAACGGTTTTGTCGGTATTGGCTCCATCAATGGCCTTTTTGTTAGTAGAGGAGGTGGGCATAACAGTAAAGCCGACGGGGACGCCACCTACCGGGTCCCAGGTGTCTTTGTTCAGCGAGAAGCCCAGGGTGAGTGTGGTATTGCGCTGGTTGATATCTTGCGCGAGGGAGGCAGAAATACCCGTGGACAGGTAGTCATATTCTCTGGATATATTGCCGCCGATGGTGCCGCGCAGGCTTCTGCTTAATGGCGTATCCCATTCCACGCTCAGTGCATTACGAAGGTCTTTGAATGTATGGTTTAACGGTGTGGTATTTGCTGCTTCGGTATAAGTGGAATTACCCGAAGGGTTGGTAAAGGTTTGTGCGGTGTTGGATGGCACTGCGCCATTGGGGGAAGACCCGGTCAACACATCGGTTACGATGCGTGCGTTGATAAATTCATCATCATCAATTTCCTTGCTGATGCTTAATATGCCTTCCGCCAGTGACACGCGGTCTTTCTCGGCATAGAGCAATAATGCAGAATCAATTTTCCAGTTGTCACCGGAGGCAATCAGCCCCCCTGCGTGGCTGGCCCCGGCCAGTAAACTACAGGTGGCCACTGCCAGTTGACGGCGGATATTACGTGGGCCTTGTTGTGTTTTTTTCAGTTGCATCCGCAGCCTCCTCCGCCCACGCTTTGCCCTCCACTGGAGGCCTCTTTGCTGAAATAGGTGTGTTCATCAAGGTAGATTTCCAGCGGGTCAGCGACCAGTTGCATTTTTTGTTGGGCCAATATATCCCGGTCCCAGGGTTGCACCGGTTCCAGGCTGCATGCGCTTAGTACCAAACTGATACACGTTGAGAGCAGAAAGGCTTTTATCATGCCTATTCCTCCAGTAGAGATTGAATGGTGGCTTCCAGTTTGTCTGTGTCTGTGGAGCGGAACCCCATGTGAGTCATCACCACCTGGCCATTTCTATCGATCAGGTATGTGGTGGGCATCGCACGTAGTTCATAGGCTTTGGCAACATTGCCCGTGGGATCGTGGGCAATAATAAATGCAGGTTTTGTTTTTTTGATGAACTGTTCGATCTGCTCGCGTTTTTTATCCACACTGACTGCAATGATGCTCAATCCCTCGTCTTTGTAACGTTCATGCATTTCATCCATCCAAGGGAAGGATTTGCGGCAGGGCGGGCACCAGGTGGCCCAGAAGTCCAGGTACACCACACGGCCTTTAAAATCCTTCAGGCTGATTTCACGGTTATCAGGAAAACTGGGCAGGGTGAAGTCAGGGGCAGGTTCTACGGCGAAAGTTGGCAAGGTGAAGAAAAGGAGCAGAGTGACCGAAAATGCGGGTAGGCGGGAAAACATTGTTGGGTTGACCTCAAAAATTATTGGGCAAAAGGTAGTGATGTGTGAATATATATTTGCATTGTGACAGTGTTGTGACAAATTTGGTGCATGATTAACGTTTTGCAGAGACTAGGAATGTGCTGCCGTTCATAAGTCTAGCCTGGATTTATTAATCCAGGCTTAATTTTTAAATCGTTCATGCTTTTGGATATGAAGTGGTCTATGCAAACTAAACACCGGGTTAAAGTTGTAATTTATTGGTTGTTCATTAATTTTAGTGTGGCGCTCCGGAGTCCGACTGTTGCCTGGATGATAAGTTCACAGAGGCTGTGTAGGGAAGAGGGGTAACAAAGAAGCATTATCTTTGGCACATTTTGGCCGATGGATAATCTGGATACCTATTCTGCCATGGAAGCAAATGAGGAATGACAATGCTGATCAAACGCCCTGACGATATCAAACCATCTGATATTACGGATGAAAAAATTTATCATCAACGACGCGCCTTTTTACAGGCAGGCTCCCGTGCTGCCCTGGCCGTTGCTGCGGGTGCAGTCGTGCCGGGGTTGATGTTTCCTGGCGAAGCAGCGGCACAGGTTGCGGCTCTGCAATTCAAAAAGAACGCCCGGTTTTCTACCGACGAAGAAATCAATTCACTGAAAGATATTACTCGTTACAATAATTTTTATGAATTTGGCACCGACAAAAAAGACCCGGCAAAATATGCACACACGCTGAAGACGGACCCCTGGAATGTGCGTGTGGAAGGCGAGGTGGAAAAACCTGCTGATTATCAGCTGGAGGATTTGATCAGGGAGAGTCAGTTGGAAGAGCGTATTTATCGGATGCGCTGTGTGGAGGCCTGGTCCATGGTGATTCCCTGGGTGGGTATTCCGTTGAGTGCATTGATCAAGCGCTTCAAGCCCACATCGAAGGCTAGGTATGTAGAGTTCACTACCCTGTATGATCCCGCGCAAATGCCGGGACAAAAACGTGGGGTGCTGAACTGGCCCTATGTGGAAGGCTTGCGAATGGATGAGGCCATGCATCCGCTAACATTGTTGGCAGTGGGTTTATACGGAAAAGTATTACCCAATCAAAATGGTGCGCCAATGCGACTGGTGGTACCGTGGAAATACGGGTTCAAAAACATCAAGTCCATTGTCAAAATTCGTTTTACTGAAACCATGCCCAACACCACCTGGAATTTATCCGGGCCACAGGAGTATGGTTTTTACGCTAACGTTAATCCCGAAGTGGATCATCCGCGCTGGAGTCAGAGCCGTGAGCGGCGCATCGGCGAATTTTTTAAACGTAAAACAAAAATGTTTAATGGTTACGAAGAACAGGTGGCCAGCCTGTATTCGGGCATGGATTTGCGGCATAGCTATTAATAACAATGGCTAATAACAACTGCCGTTAATAACTGATCATGATGATGTATCGTATGAAACCCGCATTAATAAAACCACTGGTTTTTATAGCCTGCCTGTTTCCCCTGGTTTTCGGTATCTGGGCGGGCTTCACCGATCAGCTCGGTGCTAATCCCATCGAAGAAATTACCCATCGTACCGGTGATTGGGCTCTGCGTCTGTTGCTGATCACTCTGGCGGTAACACCATTACGGCGTATGTTGGGTTGGGGCTGGTTGTTACGGGTGCGACGTATGCTGGGTCTGTTTGCATTCTTTTACGCCTGTTTGCATTTGTTGACTTACTTTGTGCTGGATCAGTTTTTCGATTGGGATGAAATTCTCAAAGACATCATCAAACGTCCCTATATTACCATCGGCTTCAGCGCCTTTGTGTTGTTGGTGCCGTTAGCCGTCACTTCCACCAATGCCATGATGCGTCGCCTGGGTAAACGCTGGGGGCAATTGCATCAGTTGGTGTATGTGGTTGCCGTTTTTGGCATTCTGCACTATCTCTGGTTAGTGAAAGCAGATTATCTGTTGCCACTGATCCATGCGGCTATTTTACTGGCTTTGTTGCTGGTGCGCGCCTGGTATCAGCGTCAAGCTTTGTCTACCCGTCGAACTGCCCCACAAACCTCCTGAATCTCAAATGCCACGGGTATATTTGAATGTGCAGTTCTTCACTCACACTCACATTCAAAATCTAACGCAAAGGGCGCAAAGAAAAACAGCACAAACTTTGCGCCTCTGCGCCCTTTGCGTTTATAACATTTGACGTGATTTGGAGTGAGGTGGCGATTTGTTTTCCCGTTTTTTAACCGCGTAGCGTAAATCTCGAGGGCGTGCCCCAGTCGATACTATCCAGCTTTTGGGATATCTCTGTGATATGCATAAATTCACAGAGTCTCTAAATCTTTTCAAGGTTTTATCGCAAAGCGATGGAGCTTTTGGGGTCTTAAAACGCGGTCGCTTGCGGCCGAGATTTTTATATGTATAATTCGCCTCACCGATGCAGTGCCCGTTATGGGCTGGGTAGTTCTCTACCCAATGGGAATCAGGTACGTGTTCGCACAATGCCTGGGCTGTCCCCGCAACTGTAAATGGCAAGTTTCGCCTCATTATGTCACTGGTGCAAAATCACGCTGGGAAGACGAAGCGAAATGTTAGAGCCATGAGCCAGGAGACCTGCTGCATCGTGCGTCGCTATTCGTCAGTCGGGGTGTGCTGGTGAAACGGAATGTCTTCCGTCAGCTTCGCTTTTCCTGCCCGTGACAAGTGTCCATTAAGCTGCTCGTTGCGCCAGGTTTTATGTGTTGCCTGGCGGAGGGCGGTCGAACGCTTCATTCTTGTGCTTTCCCCACGATAAACAGATCACACGCTACTCTCATGCATGTTTCATGGTGGTGGATGGTCAGTGTCTGTTCTGCAACATTTCTATTATTTAATGCAGAGAGAAATAACAAAATGAAACAACCCAAACGATGTATTATTTGGTTTGCAGCTTGCCTGCCTTTGGCATTATCCCTTCGGCTTTACGCCGCAGAACCCATTGAACTGGATACTGTTTCCATCATTGCCAGTCGCACGCCGGTATCGTTGAATGCGACGGGTAGTGCCATTACTGTCATTACCGGGCAAGCTTTGCGTGATAGTCAGCAGCGCTATGTTGCAGATGTGTTGCGCACCGTTCCTGGTGTAGCCGTTAGTCAATCCGGCAGCATGGGAGGATTTACTCAAATAAGAATGCGTGGCAGTGAAGCAGATCATGTTCTGGTGATAGTGGATGGTATTGAAATCAACCCTGGCAATGGTGGCAGCGTCAATTTCGCTCATTTCCTGACGGCTGATATTGAGCGCATTGAGATTTTGCGAGGTACACAGAGTACATTGTGGGGGGCGGATGCCATTGGTGGTGTTATCTCCATTACCACCCGCCAGGGGCGTAGTGGTGAAAACAAGGTGAACATTAGCGTCGAAGAGGGTTCCTTCAATTCATCGCAGCATTCGGCGACTGTCAGTGGTGGCGGTCGGACCACAACGTATGCCTTGAACGTTAGTCGCGTTAATATGGATGGTTTTTCTGCCGCAGATGACGATGCGTTCACTTACACGTTGCCTGACGGTCGTCGTGTGACACAAGGTGGTTCGGGTGTTGAAAATGACAGTTATAATAATCGTACGATCGGTGGCACAATTCGTCATGCATTTAGCGATTATTTATCCGTTGATGCAGCATTGCGCCAAATCGACTACCAGGTGAATTCCGATGGTTTTTCCGGTGGTGTGGGTGCGATTGATGATGCGGTTTCGGGTACTTCCAGTAAAGGTGTTTACGCTCAAACCACACTGCGTTATTTACAGCTTGATAACCGTTTGCAGCACAGCCTGAAAGTAGCTGACACCGACCTTGACGATACCTTTAGTAGTGCTTTTGGCCCCTCAACCGCACGCGCCAAAAAGCGTCAATACAGCTATCAGCTGGATTATTATTTTCCACAAACGAGTAACAGTAGTCACGGTGTCACTCTCGCGTTTGAGTATGAAGAAAACACCAACGATTCTTCTTTTTCCGACTTTAACAAGAACAGCGCCACCAGTGCCATTATGGAGTATCGTTTTGATTATGGCGAGCGTCTGTCAACCGCTATTGCCTATCGTTATGACGACAATAAAATTTTTAAAAATAGCGACGTTGCTCATGCCAGTCTCTCCTATGAGGTCAATTCAGCATTGCGTTTTCATGGCAGTGCCGGTACGGGCATAAAAAACCCTACATTGCGCCAATTGTTTGGTAGCAGTGCAAACTTTCCGGGTAACCGTGCATTGAAAGCAGAAAAGAGTGAAAGCATTGATGCGGGTCTGGAATGGCAAATGAGACCGCATGAGGTTCTGGATGTAACGCTATTTGAGTTGCGTATTGAAGATCAGATTATCGGCTCCGGCAACACATCAGTGAATGTTGACGGTAAAACAAAAGCGACGGGGATGGAGCTTTCTTACCAGGGAGAATTTGATGAACAGTGGTCATTGGTGGTCAGCCTGACACGCCAGAATGGTGACGATGCCGATGGCAACGATTTGGTGCGCAGGGCAGATACTATCGCCAGCCTCAATGTAACCCATCGCAGTTTAGCCAATAAGCTGAGAACCACGCTGGGTATCAACTACAACGGTCGTCAGACGGGTTATTATTTTGATGCGTCGTTTATGAGGTCGCCAGTTAAGGTTGGTGCGTACACTGTGGTCAACTTAGCCGCCAGCTATCAGCTTAATGAGACTGTGGAGTTAACGGGCCGCATTGTCAATCTGTTCGATGAAACTTATCAGGAAGTGATTGGTTACGGCACGCCTGAGCGATCTTACTATGCCGGGTTGCGTATCAATATCTAAAGAGTATCAGTGTTGCACCAAACTCGTATCGTGCCCGGTTTGGTGCCTTTTTATTGGAGTTGAATGACGATGTGGTCATGTATCGAAAACAGTTTACAGCGCCCTGAAGATAGCTGGAGTTTAGGCAGCTTTGGTGCTATTGCCGAATTTAGCTGGGCAGCCGACGAAGAAATTCAGTCGTTCGATGACGGACGTACAGGGCAAATAAGCGAGCGTGGCGGCATTGTTTGTTACCCTCTGCAAAACGTGCGGCCTGTTGCTTATGAGACATTGAGAAAAGACAGTGAAACCTGGGGTCAGGCCGTTGCATTCTGCCTGCCAGAAAAAGAGGCTGTACGTGCCGGGCGTGGCATCATCAGTGAACTGGGGCGAGACAAAGCAGCATTGCTGCCGCAGCATCGAGACCATATTTTGTTCGATTTGGGTCTGGGTATCCGTTTTGCAGATTTCTGTGTCCGTAGCGATAATGGAATATTGATTGAACAATTGCGTGCCGCTTGTGGCAGTGTGTTATTGGCAGCGGGTAATCCGATCATGCCTTTGTTGTTACAAGCATCTCCTCACCGTGTTTTTGAAACCAATCTGGCACGCATTGAGGTGTATCAACCCATTGGTATCGAAAAATCGCCAGAAGGACCGCATACGCATGTGCTGCCGAAGTTAATCGCCCAGGGCCGTGCCTTTTCCGCCAATACGCCGATCAACACGGGTTTATTGCCATTGCTTACCTTGCACCCGGCCAATCCCTGTCGGGATACGCTGGGTAAACGTAAATCGTTTGATGCAAACGCATACGCACAGTTTCAAATGTTGATGGAACGCTGGGGTATTGAGGAATATCAACAACAAAAAAACACCACGTTTGCCGCGTTAACCAGAAATAGTGAGCCCACAGAATTCGACTCCGGGCATGCCCGGCTCGCTCGCCTGGCCACACGTATCGCGATTCGCCAATATGCGCATCTTCATTCTGACCATGACGTGTTGGCGTGGCGACAGGCTTTCGATATGACTCACCATAAACGCCACGAAGGGAATCCGCGTTGAAAATGCGATTTATCATTGTTGCGTCTGCCTGCCTGATCATGCAGTGGGCAAATGCGGCCCCACAACGCATCGCTTCCGTGAATTTGTGTACCGACCAATATTTACTGTTATTGGCTGCCCCCGGTACGATTGCCACGGTTACCTGGTTGTCACAAAAGCCTGAAAGCTCCTATTACTATGAACGTGCATTGCGCATCCCCGTTAATCATGGTGAAGCAGAAGAGATTGTCGCACACGCACCGGATCTGGTATTGGCGGGATTTTACAGTGCGCGCACCACCACTCATCTATTGCAACAACTGGGTTACCAGGTTGAATTGTTTGACCACCCGCGCAGCGTTAAACAAGTACGCGAGCAACTGCGTCGTATGGGTGATTTGATTGGTCGTCGTGAACAAGCCGAGCGTGTCATCAAAACAATGGACGCACGTTTGCAACGTGTCGCGACCCAACCTGCTGACGATGCGCCGACACTCATGCAGTATGCACCAGGTGGTTACACGATTGGGCGGGATAGCCTGGTGGGTGACATTATGTACCTGGCAGGTTGGCGTAATCAGGCCCAGAATGCGGGTGTGGCACACCTTGGTATTGTTGATCTGGAAACCTTGTTAATGATTGCGCCATTGGCGTTAATTGATTCTCCTTTGGCCCCGGATTCTTATTCGTTTGCAGAGCAAATGCTGAAACATCCGGTATTGAAAAAAACCGCACGGCCAAAATTTACGGTGACGATTGAACGCAAGTTATGGATTTGCGGTGGGCCGATGGTGGTAGATGCCTTGATTGAATTGCGCAAGGCCAGAGAAACCATTGAAAGAGAAGCCATTGAATCGGAGCAGCGCTCGTGACGAATCAGCGGATGCCAATGTGGTTGGGGCTGCTAATGGGCTCGGTCATCGTATTGTTTTTTATCTCACTGACGGTGGGGCGTCACAGTTTTTCCTTGTGGCAAACCGTGCAAGAACTTCTCGCCCAGGAACAAAGTGTTTATACCTTGATTCTGATTGAGCTGCGTTTGCCACGTTCGTTGGTGGCGGTGATCGTTGGTGCAACACTGGGTTTGTGTGGGGCTGCTATGCAAGGTTTGTTGCGTAACCCTCTGGCCAGCCCCGGTATTTTGGGGAGCAGCAGCGGTGCGGCCCTGTTTTCCGTGATCGTACTCTACTTTGGTTTCCATGCTATCTCGCCCTGGTTGTTACCCATTGCAGGTATGGCCGGTGCGTTGCTGGCCATTGTGCTGGTCTACGCGTTGACCGGTAACGACAGCACCATTACCACCATTATTCTTGCTGGTGTAGCGATCAATGCCATTGCAGCCGCCTGCATTTCACTGGCCATTAATCTTGCCCCCAGCCCGTATGCTGTGCGTGAAATTGCGCTGTGGACATTGGGAGACCTAAGCAAGGTCAGTCTGACAAATTTATGGCTGATGTTGCCCACCACGCTCATCGGTTGGTTAATGCTCATCGGCTGTGGGCAAGCGCTGAATGCGCTTTCCCTCGGTGAACAAACCGCTGCCTCCATGGGAGTGAATGTTGCGCGATTGCGCTGGCGCATCTTTTTGGCCACGGCACTGGCTGTGGGGGCGGCGGTGGCCACGGTGGGGGCGATTGGTTTTATTGGTTTGGTCATTCCTCACTTATTGCGTCCTCTGGTGGGTTACGAACCCCGGCGCTTGCTCTTTGCCAGTGCGCTGGGCGGAGCGGTGATGTTGTTGCTGGCAGATATCAGCGTGCGCTTGATACCCAGCCAAATTCCCTTACAGGTGGGTGTTTTGACGGCACTGGTGGGTGCGCCCTTTTTCCTTTATCTCATCGTTAAATTACGTAAAGAGCTGCCATGACGGAGACATTACTCGAAGCCCGTTCTGTATCGGTGACAATGGGTTCTATCCAATGCCTTAATCGTGTTGACCTGTCATTGAAAACGGGTGAAATAACAGGTTTGATTGGTCCGAATGGTTCCGGCAAATCAAGCCTGTTGAAAGCGATGGCCGGGTTGCAAAAAACCACCCACGGCTCGGTCTGGCTTGCAGGAAAAAACATCACTCATTGCGACAGCCGTGAACGCGGCAAAGCGATGGGTTATCTGGAACAGAATGGCGACGTTCATTGGCCATTGCCGGTCAAACGACTGGTTGAACTGGGTCGTATTCCTCACCTGCAAGGGTGGCAAAGTCCTTGTGAGCAGGACCAACGCCGGGTAGAGGCGGCGCTTAAACAGACGGACACCTGGCATTTGAGGGAACGCACCGTGACTACCCTGTCCGGTGGTGAAAAATGCCGGGTATTGCTGGCGCGTGTGCTCGCCGGTGAGCCGAAAATGATATTGGCAGACGAGCCCATCGCCGCCCTCGATCCGGCTCATCAACTCATGGTAATGGAGAGCTTACGGCAGTTTGCAGCGGCAGGCGGTGCGGTCATTATCGCGCTGCATGATCTCAGTATTGCTGCTCGATATTGCGACCGGTTAGCGTTATTGAAAGAGGGGGATTTGATCATCAAAGCCTCTCCCAATGACGTTATTACCGAAGCACGTTTGGCATCCGTATATGGTATTAAGGCAACGCTGAGACGTGATGAAAACGACTGTTTGACGGTCACACCTTACGCGCTGACCGATGAAGCCAAGCTTCTAAGTCCGTGACACGTTTCTAAAGGGTATGCACCTGAGCTGTCGAAATCAGCTAGTTTTTGGCTAAATCAAGCATCTGTTTTTTGGATATTATTTCAGCATGTTAGTCTGGTATATCGGCCTCGTGGAAATGCGGATATCGAGCACGCACCCTATCGTGATATTGATCACCCCCCTCTGATTCCTGACTGATTTCTGACATCCAAAAACAGCATTTGATTGAAAAAGTGCGATTTCGACAGCCAGGCATGCATCTCCATCTTTTTTCGCTATGATAGGGCCGGTATTTGAGCGGTAATGAAAGGATGGCGTAAATGAACATTGATTTTTTACAAAGTGACTTTTGGCAGAGTGAGAATGTCTGGATTGCGCAGATATTTACGGTGGTGTTTGTTGCTCTGTTGGCGGATTTTATTCAGCGACGTATTCTGCGCAGTCTGGCGAAGCGTTTTGAAAAAACCAGAAACCTCTGGGATGACGCGCTGCTGGAAGCCATACGTCGCCCGTTCAGCCTGCTGATCTGGGTCGTGGGCATCAGCCTGGCTGCACAAATTGCCGCAACGCAGACAAAAGCAGAAATTTTCGCCATCATCGAACCGTTGCGAGATGTGCTGGTTATTGTTGCACTGACCTGGTTTTTGGTACGTTTTATCCGCCAGGCCGAAGGCAATATTATTGCAGCCCGCAAAGCTAAAGGTGAAGCTGTGGATGTCACCACTCTGGATGCTATTACCAAGCTATTGCGTCTTTCTGTGATTATTACCGCCGGACTGGTGGTGTTACAAACCCTTGGTTTCAGTATTTCCGGAGTGCTGGCCTTTGGTGGTGTGGGCGGGATTGCCGTGGGTTTTGCGGCCCGTGACCTGCTTGCCAATTTTTTTGGTGGCTTGATGCTTTATCTTGACCGACCCTTTTCTGTGGGTGACTGGATTCGTTCA
>WFQM01000160.1 GCA_015487095.1 Gammaproteobacteria bacterium
TAAGCAATACCATCAATGTGTGGTGGGAAAAACCCCGGATTTACTCCATTGGTTTGGCGTTTAATCCTGTTATCGGGTCAGCCAGGGCAAGTGGTGATTATGACGCAAGGCTTGGTAATAAAATCAAATTAATCATGCTGGGTGTGGAAGGAAAATACTATCATCGTGATATTGCGCCCAACCTGTTTTCACGGCTTGGTTTGGGGTATGCCCGGCTGGATGCCAAGGGCAGTATCGGGAACATAGATGGCTACCATGCCTATATCGGTGCAGGCTGGGAATTCGATGTAAAGGGTGTGGGTGTTGCCCTGGAAATGGCATTTCGCCAATCCCGCTTAGAACAGGGTGTGATTGTGAACAGCATAACACCGTCGATTGGTGTGCATTTTTATCGTTAATGACTGATGTTACGCACTCGAATGAGGGCGCAACGTTTTTCGTGTTTTTCTCTGCGTTCTTTGCGTCTCTGCGACCTCTGCGTTAAATACCCGGTGGTTATTGAAACAGATATTTTTAGCGCTTAATTCACACTTGTGGCCCGCGTAACATCAGTTAATTATTCAATTGCAATACCCGTTGTGCATCTGCGGCGAGGTCATTCAGTTTGAGTTCTTTATAAGCGTCTACCAGCAATTGCAGCGCCAAACGTGAAGCCGGGGTGCGTGGAAAATTGCTCACCACATATTTGGCACGATTGGCGACGGCCACATAAGCGCCGCGATTGGCGTAGTAGTTGGCTACGTGGATTTCGTGCATGGCCAGATCATTGCGTAAATAGCCCATGCGTTTCAATGCATCTGGCGCATATTGGCTCTCCGGGAATTTTTTGATCAGCATCGCGAAATAATTGTAGGATTTTTGTGTTGAGCTGGGGTCGCGTAAACTGGGGTCTTGCTCCGCGATGACGCTCATGGGGTTATCGTTTTTACTGGCACTGGCCAGCCCGCGCAAATAATAGGCGTAGTCTACATTGTTGTGGCGGGGATGAAGCTTGATAAAACGATCCGCAGAGGCAATGGCTGTGTCCGGCTCGTCAAATTTGAAATAGGCATAAGCGGTATCCAGTTGCGCCTGCTCAGCATAATGTCCAAAGGGGTATTTGGCTTCCAGGGTTTCATAAGTCTCGATGGCGGTTTCGTAATCCCCGGCCTTCAATGCCGTTTTGGCCTCTTCAAACAGTTTTTCTGCGCTCCATTTGCTCATGTCATCTTCTTTGTCCGGATTGGCAGCGCAGGCGCTCAGCAGCAGAACCATAATGGCGACGATGGTTTGCAGCAGTTTTGCGGATGATTTTTGATTGAGCAAAAAATAGGACATGGTTAAAGACCCGAAATAAAAATAAAGCAACAGGTTAAGAAACCGCTGCAAAGATTCGCGCTATTATAGCGGCCCTGGCACACAGAGAGAAAGACTATTCCATGGGCGATTCCCAACAACTTAACGCAGAGATTCCCGAACAACTGGCCGGTGCGCGATTGGACCAGGCTTTGGCCAGTCTGTTCCCGGATTATTCCCGAGCACGCCTGCAACGCTGGATCAAGGATGGCCACGTTACCGTAGACGGCAAGCAACTGCGTCCCCGGGATGTGGTGCATGGCGGTGAACAGGTATCGCTGACCGTAGTATTAGTGGAAGAGACCCGCTGGGTGCCGCAACCGTTACCGCTGGATATCGTCTTTGAAGACGAAGCCGTGCTGGTGATCAACAAACCTGCGGGTTTGGTGGTACACCCAGGCGCGGGCAACCAGCACAGTACGTTGAGCAATGCGCTACTGCACCATGCCCCGGAGCTGGAAAGCGTGCCCCGCGCCGGTATTGTGCATCGTATCGACAAAGATACCAGTGGGCTGCTGGTGGTGGCGCGTACTCTGACGGCACAAAAATCCCTGGTGGAACAACTACAGGCCCGTGCCTTTGAGCGCCAATATCAAGCCGTGGTGATGGGCGTAATGACGGCGGGCGGTACTGTGGATGCGGCCATTGGCCGTCATCCCATCAACCGTACACGACAGGCCGTGGTGACCATAGAAGGTTCATCCAGTGGCAAGGAAGCCATTACCCACTATCGTGTGGCCGAGCGTTTTCGTGTACATACGCTGGTAAACGTTAAGCTGGAAACTGGCCGTACTCATCAGATTCGGGTACACATGGCGCACATCCATTACCCCCTGGTGGGTGACCCGGTTTATGGCGGGCGTTTGCGCATTCCGCCTGCCGCAACGCCTGAGCTGGACAAGGTGCTGCGCGCGTTCAAGCGACAAGCTCTGCACGCCGCGAGCCTGGGTTTTGTTCACCCGCTCAGTGGTGAATCAGTGAGCTGGCAGGCCGAATTACCCGAAGATATGCAACAACTGCTGTCTGTCTGTCGTCAGGATATGGTCGCTGCTGCCGGAGCATGAAACTGTTGACCCCAGATTGGCCTGCACCCGCCAGAGTGCGTTCCGCCAGCAGCACGCGACAGGGTGGAGTGAGCCAGCCCCCGTTTGACAGCCTCAACCTTGCTCTGCATGTGGATGATCGGATGGCCGATGTGGTGGCTAACCGCCGACGACTCGCGGAAAAACTTGCGTTACCCGGCGAACCGCACTGGCTCAATCAAGTGCATGGCACGACAGTGGTCGATCTCGATGATGCCTTGAGTGAGTTACCCGATGCTGATGCCAGCATTACCCGTACCGCAAATACCGTTTGCGCCGTGCTTACCGCAGACTGTCTGCCAGTGTTGTTTTGTGACCGCAGCGGCACACAAGTTGCTGCCGTACATGCGGGATGGCGAGGACTGGTCGCTGGAATACTGGGCACCACGGTAGAGACATTCGCCGCTGCGCCAGAAGAAATGCTTGCCTGGCTGGGTCCGGCCATTGGCTCACAGGCTTTTGAAGTGGGCGATGAGGTGCGACAAGCCTTTTGTGATGTTGACCCGGCTGCTGAGCAAGCCTTTATAGCGACGCGGTCTGGACACTGGAACGCCGACCTCGATCAGCTGGCTCGGCAGCATTTGGCACGGATTGGTGTCACTAGTGTGTACGGTGGGGGCCATTGCACTTTCAGTGAA
>WFQM01000161.1 GCA_015487095.1 Gammaproteobacteria bacterium
ACGCTTGCACAATATGAATATCTGCAACGCCAGCGTGATTACGTCAAAACCAAAAAACAGCAAAGTGATTACCAGCGCAACCTGAAAGAAAATGAAGCCGAAACAGAACTGACCGAACAACGACAAAAACAACTGAACGAGCAACTGGTTCACCTGGAAGCCCAGCGCCTGGGCATCAGTGCCCTGCAACAAAAAGATGAACTGGAGCAACAGAGGAAACAACAGCAGGATAAATTGACGGGCATGGCGCGCCGTCTATTGGAACAGGACAACTCGCTGGACAATAATCTGCAAGCCACCAAAACCATCACAAAAGATTTACAGCATGCCGGTTTAATGGATGAATTGCCGATGATCGCTGATTTACAGATTCGTCAGCTCGCACAAAACGTCGTGAAGGAAGGCGGGCGCGGTGAACTGGACATTCCGGCACTGTTGCAAAAAGACTTGCTGAATGATCTGTCACCACTGGAGCTGCATCTGGATCAGGCCCGTGCCGCCCAGCGGTTGCATAATCAGTGGCATGAGCAATGGCATCAGTCTGATAGTTTAACGGGCCAGGCTTCGTTGTATGAACAGTTGGCGAAACTGGTACATAACCGGGAAGTGCGTTACGAAAAACTGAAAAACCAGTGCCGACAAAAAGAGCAGGACATCGAACGTCTGGAAGCAAAGCAAGTCAGCTATCCATCTTTTGTGGAGCGTGCCCTGGTCGCCATTCGCCGGGACTGCCCGCAAGCTGATCCGCGCGTGCTGTGTGACCATGTGGAAGTCAGCGATCCACGTTGGCAAATGGCCATCGAAGGTTATCTGGGCATGACACGTTTTTCCATTATTGTGGATGCAGACTGTGAAGCCGAGGCCATTCGCATTGTGCGCCAGCTGCCAGGGCGTGATAACCGCGCGCGTATTATTCAAGGCAACAAGGCGCAACAGGATGCCGAGCGTTCCAGCCTGCCGACGGATTCGCTGATTCACTTACTGTCATTCAGCCATGCCACAGCCAAACATTATCTGACCGCCAGTTATGGCAACGTAGTACAGGTAGCCTCTGCTGATGCACTGCGACAAACTCGCCGTGGCCTCACTGCTGAGGGTATGGGAGCGGGTGGTTACAGCATGTTCCGTTGTGACCTGCCGGAAGGCGAGCTGGTCTTCGGTGTCGCCGCACGGGAAAGAGCCCTGAAGGCCAAACAGGAAGAGCTGGCCAGCCTTAACGAGCAATGGCAACAGGCCAATGACCAGATGCAGCAGGTTAGCAATATGTTCGACAATGTCAAAAAAATACAGCCGCTGGACTATGCTGATGCCATTACCGACATGCTGGAAATACACCGTGAACTGCAAAAGCTGGAAAACCTGCTGGCACAATTGGACCTGTCCGAACACAAAGACCTGGAAAACAAACTCACCGAATTGAGAGAACAGGAACAACAATTACGCCAACAGCAAGGCAGCCTGAAAGAAGGCAAGGGCGAACTACAGGAAAAAATACGCAAGATCAACAAACGTTGTGAAACACTGGCTGACGAACAGGAAAAAACCCAACAGGTGGCAGAAGACTGCGAAAAAAACCTGCTGGCCATCGCCAGTGAATGGCCAGAGTGTGATGTCGATGCACGATTGAGCCGCGCAGAAAAAGATGCGGCTGAATTGAGTGATGATACCGCCGACATTGCCATCAACCATCGTAAGGAAATCAAGAGTGACCTGCATAAATCAGAACGCAAAATGGACGAAGCGATCCAGAAACATAACCAGCATTGTTTACCCGGTGATGCCATTATCTATCATCATTTCAATGGTGATTATGATGCCGCTCTGTTTCGCGCCATTTGCGGACTGCAACGTGACCTGGACCGGGTATTCAATCGCCTGAAAAATAACATTCTGGTGGAAAAATACGACAACCTGCGACAGCTCAAGGAAAGCTTTAATAACGCCTTCGTCACCCACTTCTGTCACACCATTCATCAGGCCATCAACGATGGCAAACGCCAGATCGAACGGCTCAACAAAGAATTACAACATCACCGGTTTGGCGATGATCGTGAACGTTTTCGTTTCGACAGTGACTGGATTCCTGAATTTCGTGACTATGCCCGTTTCTTCGAAGAAATCATCAAGCAACCCGGCGTGGGTGATGATATCGACCTGTTCAAAATGGAGCTGTCAGTAAAGTCACAAAAAGTCCGGAAAGAATTGATGAGAATGCTGCTCGATGAAGACGCCAACAAAGCGCTACGGGAACTGGATCGCATTGGTGATTATCGCAACTACCGGAAATATGAAATCTACAAAGAAGTGGAAGGCAAAGAACCTATTGCGCTGAGTGAATATGGCACTGGCAGTGGTGGCCAACTGGAAACCCCGGCTTATATTATCCGTTCGGCGGCTATTACCTCTGCATTTCGTTTTGCTGAAGGTAGCAACCACCTGCGTATGGTGCTGGTGGACGAAGCTTTTTCGAAAATGGATGAAACCCGCTCACGGGAAGTTATCGACTATTTAACTAAAGCCCTCGGTTTGCAACTGATCTTTATTATGCCCACCAGTAAATGTGGACCGTTTATGGATTTGATCAGCAATGAATTTGTCTTTGCCAAGTGTCCCAGCGAAAATCCCCGTGGCCAGCTTAACACCCGGGTGCTGGTCGATCGCAAACAATGCAATACCGAAAAAATCCAGCAATTATGGGCTAACCATAAGCGTACTGTTTACCAGCAGGCTGAACTGGATTTTATGGATGAAGTTTTAGAAGCGCAATAATAAAAACCCGTAGGGTGGGTGCAAACTGCGAGCCCACCCTACGGTAACACGTCATTTACCAATGCCACTATTTTGTTTTTGTTAATTTCAAAACCAAAGAATGCTGAGATGTTCAAAATACCTTTTATCGAATGGTGTGTGTCGGCATAGATAAATAAACTGGCAATCAGAAAAAGTTGATAACAATCAGGATTAAGGATCGCTCGAACAATAACTATGGCTTTTTGGTTGGGTAAAGAGTAATACCGGTTGAAAGGACTGATGTTCTTCCCTTGACCTTTTGGTGGAACCGCTACGCTTGTTCCACCCTACGGCTTTACCTTATGTTTGAGGAGACGGAACAAACAAACCACTCCGCTGATTCTGATCTGTTTCCAACCCGGGTTATGAATACGCCAACGTCAGTGATGTACGCGGGTAGGGTGGAACAAGCGTAGCGGTTCCACCAGAGTCTTGTGCATGCCCAAAAAAACCGAACCCGCTCACCAATGAGATAGTTATTGTTCGAGCGACCCTAAACCATATCGCTTTTTCACAAAAAATTCATGTAATCGCCATGAAAGGTTCATGTTATATCTCCAAAAT
>WFQM01000162.1 GCA_015487095.1 Gammaproteobacteria bacterium
AATACATTTTAACGCCGCCACGGAATCAACAGGGCGTGCAGTTAGGCCTAAATCTCAATCGCTATGGGTATATAATGCCCCCATGAAAATATTGTTGAGTAACGATGATGGTTATCAGGCACCAGGACTGCTTTGTCTGGCAGCAGCGCTGAGCAAAGTAGCCGAGGTGCATGTCGTCGCGCCAGATCGTAACCGCAGTGGTGCCAGTAATTCACTGACGCTGGAAAACCCCATTCGTGCGCATGAGGCCGATAACGGTTTTGTGTTTGTGGATGGCACGCCCACAGACTGTGTACACCTGGCCATTACCGGTCTGCTGAAACATGAGCCCGATATGGTTATCGCGGGAATCAATGCCGGAGCCAATATGGGTGACGATGTGTTGTATTCCGGTACTGTAGCGGCAGCCATGGAGGGGCGTTTTTTGGGTTTGCCTGCCATTGCGGTGTCGCTGGCCGGAGAAAAATTCCGGCATTTTGAAACAGCGGCGCAAGTTGTCGTGTCATTGCTGGAGCGGTTAAAAAGTGATCCATTGCCGGTGGATACCATTCTTAACGTCAATGTGCCGGATGTGCCATGGGCTTCGCTGCAAGGTTTTGAAGTGACCCGTCTCGGGCGGCGACATAAATCCGAGCCGGTGGTAAAAATGCAAGATCCGCGCGGCAAAGAAATTTATTGGGTGGGCCCGGTGGGTGCCGAACAGGACGCCAGTGAAGGCACGGATTTTCATGCGGTGCGCCAGAACCGGGTGTCACTCACGCCGTTGCATGTGGATCTTACCCGTTATACGGCGATGGAGCAGGTCTCCACCTGGGTGGCAGGGTTATGAGCCGCCTTCAGGGTATTGGCATGACCAGCCAGCGCACTCGTGACCGGCTGGTGCGACGCTTGCAAGAAGAAGGGATCAGCAATCAGCGTGTGCTGGAGGTGATTCGCAGCACACCACGTCACATCTTTGTGGACGAAGCCTTAGCCAGTCGTTCCTACGAAGATACTGCACTACCCATTGGTCACGGTCAGACTATTTCTCAACCTTATGTCGTTGCACGCATGACCGCCGCCCTGCTGGAAAGTGGTCCGTTGAACCGGGTATTGGAAGTAGGTACCGGTTCGGGGTATCAGGCTGCGGTGATGGCACCATTGGCGGGTGAAGTATACAGCGTTGAACGTATACGCCCCTTGCTGGATCTGGCGCGGGAACGGCTTGCGGAATTACAGCTGCGCAATGTGCATCTCAAACACAGCGATGGCAGCTGGGGCTGGCCTGAGTTTGCACCTTATGATGCCATTATTGCTACTGCCGCACCGGAACAGGTGCCAGAGGCATTGTTGCAACAGCTCGCGATAGGCGGACGACTGGTCATGCCCGTGGGTCCGCAGGGAGTGCAGGAATTGGTATTGCTGACACGCACAGCGGAAGGCATCGAACGACAGGTGCTGGACAAAGTGAGCTTTGTACCCATGCTGGGTGGCACGCAATAACGCCGCCAAAAATGACTGAATTATCAAAATCACATCAAAAATACCTTTGTACCCTGGCGTCTTTACGCTAGGGCTTTAAAAATTTGCCACAAAGAAAAACGAGGCCATTGAATAACACATGAAATTATTTTCCAGTTTGTACGAGCATGCCATGCGCTGGGCGGTACACCGGCATGCGCAATGGTATCTGGCGGGTTTGAGCTTTGCCGAATCCTCTTTTTTCCCGATCCCGCCGGATGTGATGCTGGCCCCCATGGCCCTGGCTGATAACAAAAGGGCTTGGCGTTACGCAACAATGACCACGGTGGCCTCGGTGGCGGGCGGCATGCTGGGATACCTGATTGGTTATTTGGCATTTGATGCCATCGAACCCTGGGTGATGGATGCTGGTTACGGTGACAAGTATCAATTGGCAGTAGACTGGTTTGAGCAATGGGGCATCTGGGCGATTCTGATTGCAGGCTTTTCCCCGATTCCCTATAAAATTTTCACCATCGCCGCCGGTGCTATTTCCATGGCCTTTTTACCCTTTGTGCTGGCCTCTTTGGCAGGGCGCGGTGCCCGTTTCTTTTTGGTCACGGCACTTATTGTGTGGGGTGGGGAACGCATGGAACACACCATCAAAAAATACGTGGACTGGTTGGGGTGGGGGCTGGTGATCGTCATCGCCGTGGCTTTGGTCTGGCATCAGTTTTATTAGCCGGTTGCATTTACTGTGTGAGTTGCGTTAACTGCGCGTATGGTTTTTATGCTTCCTGGTAAAATATACGTTCTGAGCTTTATGTTGTTACTGATGCTGCTCACTGCTTGTGGGGGGCACATTTTTCATCGTGTCGAGCGTGGAGAAACCTTGTACTCCATTGGCTGGGTGTACGGCTACGATTACCGGCAACTTGCCCGCTGGAATAACATTCAACCACCGTACACCTTAACTCCTGGACAACGTGTTCGTGTTGCTCCTCCGTCAGGAAAAAATATTTCCCCATCACAGAAGTACCGTAGCGCCAGTCTCCGAAAAGGGCAGAGCCCCTCATCGCGTAAAACTCCGGCACCTGTTATTGAAGCTGGCGGCTCAACTGTTGAGACCATGAGCAAAACCACCAGCAACGTTAGCAGAGAGCAACGGGCAGTGGTGCAGGATAAATCGAATGTGGCGCGAGCAAGTGCGACAGAAAAACACGATATGCAAAGTGTGGTTTCTGCTGCAAAAACAGCGGTCAAACGAGTATTTAATCAGACCGACATCACTCCGCCTAAATCATTTACAGGTAAATCCGGCTGGCGCTGGCCCACCAAACAGCGACGTATATTGAGAACATTTCTGGCGAATAACCCAGCCCGGCAAGGCCTGGATATCGCGGGTGAAAAAGGCAGTCCGGTGTTGGCAGCAGCCACAGGTCGAGTAGTGTATGCTGGTAGTGGACTTGTTCGATACGGTCGGCTTATTATTATAAAGCATGATGAACGATATTTAAGTGCTTATGCGCACAACCAAAAACTGCGGGTTAAGGAAGGCGATACAGTGAAAGCAGGCCAACGTATTGCTGACATGGGACGCACGGGAAATCTGGGCGATAACTTTATTAATGATAACCGAGCAAAATTACACTTTGAAATCAGGCAAAATGGAAAACCGGTTGATCCCCTGCGGTATTTGCCCAAGTGATAATTTGCTTGAAACATACCTGAGTTCAGATTGCTTTGGGTATATAACAACAGGTGTCTGACAGAATGTTAGGTGAGGATGATAAAAAGAAAATGAACGCGGACACGGATACGCCAGAAGAAGCAATATTGGATGATGAAAACGATATTATGGATGATGATATTGTTGAAGTCATTACTGATAACGATGCTGATACCGACAAAATAAAATCAATTGCAGAACCCGGAGAGAAAAAGCCGGTGCGGCGTAAAGAACGACGCACTGCCAGCCGCAAGGACATTTCCGAGCGTGATCTCGACGCCACCCGTTTGTATCTGGGTGAAATTGGTTTTTCGGCTCTACTCAATGCGGAAGAAGAAGTCACCATTGCCCGCCGTATCCAAAAAGGTGATATGGATGCACGGCGGCACATGATTGAAAGCAACCTGCGTCTGGTCGTGAAAATTGCACGACGGTATTTGAATCGTGGCCTCGCATTGCTGGATCTCATCGAAGAAGGCAACCTGGGACTGATTCGTGCGGTAGAGAAATTTGACCCCGAGCGCGGGTTTCGTTTTTCCACTTATGCAACGTGGTGGATTCGCCAAACCATCGAGCGCGGCATTATGAACCAGACGCGCACCATTCGTTTACCCATTCATGTCGTAAAAGAAATCAATATCTACCTGCGTGCCGCACGACATTTGGCGCAAACGTTGGATCATGAACCCAGCCCCGAAGAAATCGCCCACATGCTCGACAAACCTATCAACGATGTAAAGCGTATGTTGGGTTTGAATGAGCGTGTGACTTCGGTGGATGTGCCCATGGGCCGTGACAGTGATAAATCGGTATTAGACGGTATTGCTGATGAATACAACGTTGACCCTTCAGTATTATTGCAAAATGAAGACATGCACGACTGTCTGGAAATGTGGTTGGGCCAGATTAACGAAAAGCAACGTGAAGTAGTGGAGCGTCGTTTTGGATTGCATGGCCGGGATGTCGCCACGTTGGAGGAAGTGGGCAATGCGCTGGGTGTTACCCGTGAAAGAGTGCGACAAATTCAGCTGGAAGCCCTGAAACGCCTGCGTGCAGTCATGGAGCGCGAAGGTTATTCTGTTGACACCATTTTGAAGTAGTTGTTTTGTAACTATCCCGTCTGACTTTTAGGTGCGTGTAACACTATCAAGTCAATTGTTGTAAACGCGAAGGGCGCAGAGACGCAAAGAACGCAAAGGAAAATGCTACAAACTTTATGTTCTTTACGCCTTTGCGAACCTTGCGTTAACGCACAGGATTTACCCGCGTTTTTATGCTTGGTGTGCTTGCGCTAAAAAGGGGCGTTTTGTGTGTATACGCCAAAGTCCCAGTATTTCCTCACAAACTTTTGTGGCCCCGACCAACCCAAGCGTAACAACTGTTTGTGTATAAACCAGATGATAGCGCCATGACCAACAAACAAAACTGACTCATGTTCTTTCGACAGTTTTACCAGTTGGTTAGTGCATTCCCTTGTGCGGCACTTTATGTCTTTGTACGATTCAGCGTTTGATGTGTAACCCACCAGTTGAAGTATGCGAAACAGTGCTGACCATGAAGTTCCTGTTAATTCAGGGTATTTCCAGTGTGCATATGGCATTTCACACTCACGAAACAGAGGGCTGATGATATCCGGAGTTTCAATATTTAACGCCCATGCAGACTCGATTGAACGCGGTAAGGTGCTGCACACAATAAATTTACATTGTTTGGCCCTTTCATAAGCCCCAGCTGTCGGTTGATGCGCAGCATCAATTCCTGATTGATCATAACTCGCCACTCGCTCGCCAAAACTGGAAGCACTCATTTTTCCTGAAAGATCGATTTTTGGTTTTCCGTGCCGTATCAGTACTATTTCCACTCATGCTCCTTCATTAATATTGGGGTGCTACCCAATGCTATTAAGTTAAATGTGAATTAAACACTGAAAAAATGCTACTTTTAAAAAATCACCGGGTATTTAACGCAAAGGGCGCAAAGACGCAGAGGTTCCCGTGTTTTTCTCTGTGTCCTTTGCGTCTCTGCGTTTATAACACGTCACTTGTCGGTGTCCGGCAACATAATCTCCCAATGTACTGAAACGCTTCTCCGGGAGTATTACCCCATATATGCATGATCAGATGCCAAATATATTAATTCTTCTTCAGAGCTGTCTCTTGATAAAATTGTGTTTCGGTGCGGAAAGCGCCCGTATTTTTTAACAATATCTCTGTGATGTTTTGCAAACTCAACATTTTCCCCAAGGTCCGCCTCACTATATAGCTTTACTGACCTATTTTGATCATCGATGTCCTCGCTATGCATAAACGGCATATACAAAAACGGCAACTTTTCTTTTTCAACTTCCTTATCCTGCTTATTATTTATCGCCTTGCGTGATATTGTCAGTGCCATTTTTTCCGAGCTAAAGCTTTTTGCCTGGTTTCTAAACATGTTTAGCGGGAATTGGTCGAGTATAATAACCAATGCAAGGCTACCTGCTGGCGTTATACTCCATTCCTCCAGTTCATTTAAAGTGGCCTTATTCCATAATTCTTCATATTTCTCCGCAATTTCTTTATCTAATTCTGGCGTAGAGGAAAACCACTGCTCTTTGATGCGATCAGAAAACCAGAAATCTATAATTTCCCTGGGGGTTATATTCACTTTATATTTCTTCGTGATGTATAAAGTTTTGTAGTGAAGGAGGTCATTGCTTGATGTTGCACAATTTTATTTCCACTGACAGTCAGGTGATATAATTCATCACAAAATTATAATTGTAGTTGACGTGCTATATGCTCATGTTTGGTTTTACGCTTGCGTAATGTCAAGTAATCACCTCTTTTGTTCTTTTCTC
>WFQM01000163.1 GCA_015487095.1 Gammaproteobacteria bacterium
AAAGAGGTCAGAGTAATGTCATTAAGTTAAGCATAAACAGGGAATCAGCCGAATGATGCAATATATCATAGGCGATACGTGCCCTATATCAATCATACCTACGGCAGTAGTGGTAGTCTGAGATGGCGTTAGTGATCGACATTTTTACCAGTAGCGATTGGCGTTTCTCCAGCCACGGCAGGAAGATTGAAAAGGCTATTAAGTTGAAAGAAAAAATCTGCTGGTGGTGGCTATTACTGAACAGGCGTGGTTGAAGTATATTTAGGCAACACAAATATTTCAGAGTTGGCGATATCTAATTGGTAACATATGGAACTTTTAAAAGAAATTATCATAAGGTCAGATACCAGGAGAGGCCGTATCTTCGACCTAATCATTCAGGTTCTGATTGTTATTTCATTGATTTCATTTTCTATCGAGACACTACCGGGTTTATCCGGGAATACCTATTCGTTTCTGGCTGGAATTGAGGTTTTTGTGGTTGTTGTTTTTACGGTGGAGTATGTGTTGCGGATTATTGTGACAGAGAAGAAGCTTTCATATATTTTCAGTTTTTACGGAGTTGTTGATTTGCTGGCGATTCTGCCATTTTATTTGTCGGGTTCGGTGAGTCTTCAGGCAATACGAATCATACGCTTGCTGCGTTTGTTCAGAATATTGAAGCTAGCTCGGTATAACGCCGCATTAGAAAGAATAGGGAAGGCAATCTGGATTGCCAAGGAGGAGCTGGTGCTATTTGGTGCGGTGACTTTAATGCTGCTCTATTTATCCGCTCTTGGTATATATCACTTTGAACATGCAGCCCAGCCTGAACACTTTCGATCAATATTTGATAGCTTGTGGTGGGCAGTCTCGACCTTAACCACGGTGGGTTACGGTGATATTTATCCCGTAACATTGGGTGGTCGTTTGTTCACCTTTGTTGTGTTGATGTTGGGTTTGGGGGTTGTGGCGGTTCCTACCGGGATTATTGCCTCTGCATTATCAACCGTGCGCAAACAGGGTTAATTTGAGTAACAGTATTCGCCTTTTGAGTTGCCAGGTTTTACGGTGAACAGGAAAACCCTGAGTGTGATTAAACTTTTATGCAAAATATTATTCAGATTGCCAAAATGCCAGATAAAATAGAGACCCGATGAAAATCCTCCATACCTCAGACTGGCACATTGGTCGCATGCTCTACGGGCGAAAGCGCTACGAGGAGTTTGACGCCTTTCTCGGCTGGATGGCTGAGACTATCGACCATGAACAGGTGGATGTGCTGCTTGTTGCGGGTGAAATCTTCGATACCAGTACACCGAGCAACCGTGCTCAGGCGCTTTATTATCGTTTCTTGTGTCGTGTTGCCGCTTCGTCCTGTCGCCATGTCGTGGTGATTGCCGGTAATCATGATTCGCCCACTTTTCTTAATGCCCCCAGGGAGTTGCTGCGTGTACTTGATGTGCATGTGGTTGGTGCGGTTACGGAACAGCGTGGCGATGAGGTGCTGGTGCTGGGTAATGAAGCAGGTTCACCTGAGTTGATTGTGTGTGCCGTGCCTTATCTTCGCGATCGTGATATTCGGGTGGCGGAAGCAGGGGAGAGTATTGAGGATAAAGAACGTAAATTAATTGAAGGCATTCGGAACCATTATGCGGAGGTGGTGGCGCTGGCTGAGCAACAGCGCGAGACGCTGGGGGTGAAGGTTCCCATCGTTGCCATGGGTCATCTCTTCACCGCCGGGGGGCAAACGGCTGACGGTGATGGGGTGCGGGAGTTGTATGTGGGTTCATTGGCGCATGTCACGGCGGGGGGGTTTCCTGATGCTATTGATTATCTCGCTTTGGGGCATTTGCATGTACCGCAGAAGGTCGGTGGTTCTGAACTGATGCGTTATAGCGGATCACCTTTGCCGATGGGTTTTGGCGAGGCCAAACAGGAAAAGAGTGTTTGTCTGCTTGAATTTGCCAATGTCAGTGCTAATGCCAGTACTGTGGCATCAGTAAGGCTTGTCACTGTACCGGTGTTTCAGAAGCTTGAGCGGGTAAAAGGTTCATGGGATGAGATTTCTGCCCGAATACTTGAGCTTTCTGCCACCGGGTCTACTGCCTGGCTTGAGGTGGTATACGAAGGCGAAGAGGTGATGAGTGATCTGCAAGAATGTGTGAACACCGCTGTTGCGGATACTGAAATGGATATTCTGCGAGTGAAGAATAAACGGATTATCGATCGGGTGCTTAACCAGACTCATCATGAAGAAACCCTGGATGATTTGAATGTAAATGATGTGTTTGAACGCTGCCTCGCAGCTAATGAAGTGCCTGACGCACAGCGGGCTGAATTGCTTCGTGCTTTTCAGGAGACGGTGACGTCGTTAAACGACGATGACGTTCGGGCGGAGTAATAAAGAGTAACGATGCGCATACTGCAAGTACGTTTC
>WFQM01000164.1 GCA_015487095.1 Gammaproteobacteria bacterium
ACTATGGCCTGCCACGGTTCGGTGCGCGCCAACCGACGCCTGAGTCTGCCGGAAATGAATGCCTTGTTACGCGATATGGAAACTACCGAGCGCAGTGGTCAATGTAATCATGGCCGACCCACCTGGGTACAGATGAATATGGATCAGCTGGATAAACTGTTTATGCGCGGGCAATAAGTGGCATTGATGAACGGGGACGTACTTGCCGAAAGGGATGTCAATATTCCTGTTGCCGGGTATAACTGGAAATATAAAGTGCTGCTGGGGAATGATGGGTTTTATGCGCGGTTATGTGGAAAATTACAATACTGAATTGAATTACTGAGAAGGGGAGAGTGATGCCAAAGGCGAGTGAATTAAAGAGAGGTAATGTCGTTGAAATTAATGGCGCACCTTATGTTGTTAAAAATGTTGAATCACGCAGCCCCTCATCCCGTGGCGCGCAAACCATTTATAAAATCCGTTTTAATAATGCACAAACGGGACAAAAACTGGATGAGAGTTGCAAGGCCGATGCAATGTTTACAGAACTGGAACTCATCAAACGCCAGGCACAGTTTTTGTATCAGGATGGTGACATGTTCACTTTCATGGATATTGAAGACTACAGTCAGTACACCCTCGGTCAGGCAGAACTGGAAGACGAGCTGGGTTATCTGGTGGATGGGTTGGAAGGCATTTATGTACTGATTGTCGATGATCGTGTGCTGGGTATCGAGCTGCCGCAAACCATCAGTCTGGAAATTAAAGACACAGCGCCAGCATTGAAAGGTGCCACGGCGGCGGGCCGTACCAAAACAGCAACGCTGGTCACCGGACTGGAAGTGCAAGTGCCGGAATATATCGAAACGGGTGAAGTGATAAAAATAAATACCGATGGTAACAAATTTATGTCGCGTGCCTGAGTGAATGCAGGGTAGGTATTGCCCACACAACGGTGTTGTTTCGACGATTAATCGTGGGCATTGCTCACCCTACAGAACGATGAAAATTACTTATGGATAATGTTTTGAATAAAATATCTGAATCTGTTGATGTAAGCGAAAACGAAAATCAGGAGCCCATGGCTACGGTGATGATTGGTGACAGCCGCATCACCCTGTTAGGTACGGCGCATGTATCACGCACCAGTGCAGAAAAAGTGAAGGAGCTGATTGAAACAGGAGACTACGATGCGGTGGCGGTAGAACTGTGTCCCAGTCGTTATAACTCCATTGTTAATCCCGATGCCTTGGCAAAAATGGATTTATTTCAGGTTGTGCGTGATGGCAAAGCCTCAATGGTCGCCGCCAGTCTTGCACTAGGGGCTTTCCAACAAAAGGCTGCCGAGCAAATCGGTATTCAGCCGGGTGCAGAAATGCGTGAAGCCATTGAGTGTGCCAAAACGGCTAAACTACCGGTGTTGCTGGTGGACAGGGAAGTGGGTATAACGCTCAAGCGTATTTATCGTAACGTGCCCTGGTGGCGACGTATGAATTTGATTGGTGGTTTGATCTCCAGCGTAGTCTCCAGTGAAAAAGTCAGCGAAGCGGAAATCGAAAAGCTGAAAGAAGGGGATATTCTCGAATCCACCTTTGCCCAGTTTGCTGAAGAAGAAAAGGATCTGTTTCAGCCGCTCATCGGCGAGCGTGATGAATACATGGTGGCACGTCTGCAACAGGAAATCGCCAAACATCCCCACGAAAATATTCTGGTGGTGATTGGTGCCGGTCATCTGGCAGGTATGGTAAAACGGTTTGGGACGTTTGCCATCGATGACGACAATGCTGCGCAGACCCAACAGGAACCGGTAGAAAACAGTCTGGCCCATGTCGCTGATGAAACGATTGCCCGTCTTGATGCGGTGCCTGCCGGTGCGCGCTGGTTAAAATATTTCCCGTGGTTAATTGTCGGGCTGGTGTTTTTGGGGTTCGGCATCGGTTTTTCCCGCAGCCCGGAAATGGGCTGGCAGCTGGTGATGGACTGGGTGTTGATCAACGGAGGGCTGGCGGCACTGGGCGCGCTTGTTGCGACAGCACACCCCCTGACGGTGATTGGTGCCTTTTTGGCGGCACCGCTGACATCGCTTAATCCCACTATTGGTGCAGGCATGGTGACTGCCGGTATCGAAGTTTATTTACGTCGACCCAAGGTGGGTGATTTCGGGAAATTGCGTGCGGACACCACGACTATCAAGGGCTGGTGGCGTAATCGGGTAACACGGGTTTTACTGGTGTTTATATTTTGTACTATTGGTTCTGCGATTGGTACTTATGTGGCCGGGTTCCGTATTGTCGGGCGACTGAGTGGTTGATAGCGGTTAATGATGTGTGAAGATTATCAGATCTTGTTTTTTTGGTATGATGACAAACACATATAAAAATAAATAATAACAAACCTGAGGGGTGTATCATGAAAGGGATTTTGCGTATCGCCTTGCTTTGCTTGCTGCCAGTATTGTTTCTCGGAGCTTGCCAGCATGCCAATAACGTTCGGCCACTTTTACGTGAAAGTGTTGGCCAGATTGATAATCTTGCAGTTGCCTCTGGTGCAGTCATCACTGATAACCAGCAATCCTTTGATGCCAAACTTGCCCTGATTGATCAGGCCAGACAATCCATTGATCTGGTGTATTTTATTTTTTCCGATGACTACAGCTCCTCCGTTCTTGCGACCCGTCTGATAGCGGCAAGCAAACGTGGTGTGAAAATACGTGTATTGGTCGATTACGTCACCAACTATAGTCGGCTTGACTGGTTTTCGATGCTGGAATCGGAGGGGGGCGATAATTTGACCGTACGGTTTTATGGCCGCCCAACGCATAACATGATCAAGGACGCTGTTTACATGACACTGGGTTGCAGTGATACCGCCCCAAGAGCTGATAAAAGTGCCTGTAGCAAAGAAAAACTGGATCAAATTGAGCAATTGTTCAAGTCTGAAACCATCAATGGTATATCTGCTGAATCGATAAATATTTCCAACCTGAGGATGGGAGAATCCGGATTGTTCCTTTCCGGTTTGTACGGAAAAAATGCTGATGCAATGACGCTGGCTATAGAGCAGGGACAAAATGTCTCGTTAGACAAGCTGGCCGCTTCGGGCGGTTCGGCAAGTGATGGACAAATTGAAGGTCTGAAAAAATTCGGGAAAATTTATTGGAAATCCCGTAGCGGCCCTGTTTATCAGAGAGCTTACAACCGGGTGAAAACAGCCTTTGCATTCAAATATTATGGTGATGCACTAAATCCTGTTTATGCATCATTTGCACAGTTTTTGCCGATTGAGCGAAAAAATATTAATGATGCTGCGCGTGACTGGGACTTCTTTACCGATTATACACATCATAAATTACTGCTGGTTGACCAGCAGTTTTTTATGCTGGGTGGCCGCAATGTTGAAGATTCGTATCACATGCATCCAAACGGACTGAGCGCAAAATATACATTTATGGATACTGACCTGCTGGTCAACCTTTCTGCACCAGATGCGCGGTTGCGCCACCGTTTTGACAGTTTGTGGTCTTTTATTGGTACAGCAACGCTCAACGAAGTGCGTCAGCACGCACCCAATGATTTTGTTGCCAACTGGCACTGGGCGAATATATATTGTGACAAGAGCGAAGATTTAGCCGATTGCCGTGCTGAGCGGCTGCGGCAGGTTGAACTTGATATCATTCAGCGTGTTGCACTCGAAAAAAACAGGCTGGAAAAAAACCGCCAAACGTATCAGTCAGACTATCAAAAGTCTGCTGGATTTGCGGCACGGTTCCCTGATTTTTCAATCACCGGTCAGGCCGTTGGCACATATTTTGAGAACCTTCCCTACCGCGCGACTGAAAACAACAGGCAAAGGCAGTTTGGTGCTGAAGACAACAGGGAAGCTGTCAGCAATAAAAATATACATCGCTACTGGCTGGATAAATTTGAAGAGCAATGTGCGATTGCCGACAAGTCACCGCGCAATATTTATATTCATAATGCTTATTTTTTCCCGCCACCCAACATGCTGCTTGCATTCAAACGCCTGATAGATGGTCGGCATGACTGTCGTCATGTCACCCTGAACATTATTACAAATTCTGTTGCGACCACGGACCTTGTGCCGGTGAACATTCTTGCCAGCCACAGTATCAAGGCATTTATTGATTATTATGCTGAAAACTTTAATGAAAAACACAGCGCGACATTGCGCTATTTTGAATACAAAAAACAACCGGGTGAAGCCTTGTCGCTGCACAGTAAAGTTACCCTGTTTAATGATGCCCTGGTAATTGGTTCTGCCAATATGGATGCGCGCAGTTATTTTATGGACACCAATAATGCACTTTCGATAAGTAATGATTCCCGCCTGATTGAACAGTATCAACACTATTTGGACGGGTTGCTCGAAAACCCGGAAACAACACAGCTTAAAAATACGGAATTACGCAATATGACAGTTGAGTCAATTATTGCAACTGACCGTAAACTTTTACAGGCTTCATTAGAAAAATATGCTGTCCAGAACAGGATTTCGGCTGAACAGCATCAGGGTCTGGTCCGGAAAATGGATGAGTTGACCACGGCTGCCTATCAACTCACACGGGATTTGTTAAAAACAGATTCAGTAAAAGAACAAAGAAAAATAAGTGAACGGTTTTATCAGTTATTTAAAACAATTTAACCACGCAGCATAAATTTTGGAGAGGCTTATGCTGCGTGGTCAAAGTATGATTATTTGTTATCCAGAACTGTGCGTAAATAGGCCACGACATCAGTGATTTCCTGTGCGGAAAGCTGGTCTCCCCAGGGAGGCATAATTTGTGATCGTCCCATGGTTTGGCCACCATAGGTAATGATCATGGTTTTGTAGTCATCGTTTTTGTCACTTTTAGTCAAATTGGCAGGCGGTGGGTCATACAATTTTGCTGCACGGCCTTTGCCATCAGCTTTGATACCGTGACAAAGAATACAATTGGTCTTGAAGACCACTTCGCCACGTTTTGCACCACTCGTGACTATTTGAAGATAAGCAACAACATCATTAATCTGTTCTTCAGAAAGCTCATGTTGCCAGGGTGGCATGAATTCTGATTTACCTACCACCGGGCCACCCCCACGGATGATCTTGAAGTAATAGTCAGATTTAGCCGGACCTATAGTGAGATTTTTTACACCATAAAGTTTAGCCGCACGGGCCATACCATCCGCTTTTTCTCCATGACACAATTTACAGTAGTTCTTGAACACGATGCCACCACGTACCGCCGGTTTAGACAATTCGGTATTTATTACAGAACGTTCTTCTGCTGACACGGGTGTAAAGAATACCA
Organism: Gammaproteobacteria bacterium; assembly: GCA_015487095.1. GTDB lineage: Bacteria > Pseudomonadota > Gammaproteobacteria > SZUA-152 > SZUA-152 > SZUA-152. The sequence continues at coordinate 5,294 of WFQM01000164.1, forward strand.
CGATACTTGTTAGTAACATTATGAATGCCATCCTGGCAGGTGTCGTATTCATTGTACGCTGACCTCCATGTACATTTCTGGATGGATAGCACATTCAACTTCAGCCAATCCTGCTTTGTCGAATGTTACGGTCTTTGATTGGCCTTTAGGAAAAGACCCCAGGTCAAAGGTTTTTAGATCCGACAGGGAGAAAATGTTATGGAAAAAAGGGTCTTCATTTTTGAAGCGAATAGTGTCGCCCGCTTTAATTGTGATGGCTTCAATTTTTTTACCACCCAGCTGGAAACTTTTATTGTGCTGGTCTATCACATATTCTTCGGAAAAGGCTGTGGTGGTGAATATCATTGTCAAACCGATAAACATGATATTAAATAAGTATTTCTGTTTCATTATAGTTTCCTCGTTGGGTTTAAGGCATTATTCAACTGGCAGCATGGGATAGGTGATGGGACTGGGTTTTCCTGTGAGTGATTTCAGGAATACCACTAGGTCAGACTTTTCACTATTGCTAAGGTTAAGTTTTTTGATGTTAGGGGAAATATTCTCTTTGCTGATACCACCAACATTATAATGCTCGATCACTTCTTCCAGTGTTGTGTAAGCACCGTTGTGCATATAGGGTGCGGTTAAAGCAATATCCCGCAATGTAGGAGTCTTGAATGCGCCGATCAGTATTTTTACCTTTCGAATGGCATAACGGCCAGCGTCGGTTGCGTCTTCCAGGCCGATGTTATGAAAGCCATTGTCAGTAAAATTAAAGTTACTATGGCATTTTGCACAATTGGCTTTTCCTTCAAATAACGTAAACCCACGTAAAGCCGATTTGCTCATGGCTTTTTTGTCACCCTTAATCCAGCGATCAAAAGGGGCATCAGTGGAAACGATGGTGCGTTCAAAACTGGAAAGGGCTTTGGCGATGGTCTTTTTGGTGATGCCTTCTCCGGGGTAAGCGGTTTCGAAGGCATCACGATAACCTTTCAGTGCGTTTAATTCATCAATCAGACCATGTGATCGATCCTCTGATTTATGTAAGCGCTGAGCCATTTCACCCTCATCTTCAATGGGACCCAATGCCTGTTTTTCCAGGGAGCGTGCGCGGCCATCCCAAAGCTGTAAAGGTTGGTAGGCAGTATTGAGAATGGTGGGAGTAGAGCGTCTTAATATTTTCTGACCATGTCCAATAGCGGTGGGTAGACCATCAGACCATCCCAGGCCTGGATTATGACAGGTAGCACAACTTATCCAGTTAGACCCGGAAAGACGAGGATCAAAAAATAACATTTTTCCCAGTTCGATGCGCTCTGGCGTCATACGATTGTTGTCAGGTTGTGGAATTTCACTGGGCCGCAGGTAATGGCTTAAGTCCGTAGCCAATACCGATGTGCCTATAAGGGATAAGCATAGAGCCAGAAGAACTTTTTGGCCGAACTTGTTAAATGGTGATTTAATATCCATAGTCATCTCCACTATGTAGTTAGAATAAATTGATTTAAAGAGTAAATCGATCAACAACACTGTTAAGGTTCGATGATGCTCTATCGAGATTTTGGGAAAGTTGATGAAGCTGTTCAGTTTCCTGATTGGCATCAACAGAAACATCAAATAATGTAGAAACTGAGGAGGTAATGCCTTCTACCGCCTGAGTTTGTGATGACATAAGTTCTTCAACTTCTGTCATATAAGTGCGCATATCCTGTACACGCTCACTGCTATTTGTGGCTTCATCAGCTAATCCGGTAAGTTTATTAATGTTGTCTTTTGCATCGGATACACTGGTTTCAAGTGCATCAACAGTCGTGCTGACGCTGGCCGATATTTCTTCGACCAGTGTGGATATTTCTGCTGTGGCATCTTCTGTGCGTTTGGCTAATTGACGGACTTCATCGGCAACCACTGCAAAGCCCCGTCCTTGGTCGCCTGCGCGTGCGGCTTCAATGGCGGCATTCAGGGCTAGCAAGTTGGTTTGCGAAGAAATGTCACGAATGGTATCGGTGATACTGGTGACCTGATCGGCTGCAATTGATAATTTACGGGTGACATCTGCGGTGTTTTCCATGTCGCTCTGGAAGCATTGGAATTTTTTTACTGTATTAAGCATTTGTTGTGCAGATTTTTTGGCAGCTGCCGATGTGATGTCAGCACCTTCCGTGGCTTGCCGTAAGCGCTCTGCTACATCATCAGTGACTGAATGTACTATTTGTGTGTCTCCTTTAATAGCTTCGATACCATCGTGAAGTTTTATCGATACCGTGCTGACTATTTCAGCGGTTTTTCCGATTTGTGAAGAATGTTTGCTGAGTAATTCTGATCCGGAGTGAATTTCTGAAATGATCTCATGTAAATTACAAATTGTTATGGACATTGCTTTTACAGTACGCCCTATTTCATCAGTTCCTTCATCGGTAAGTTCGATATTCAAATTTCCATTGGCAAGACTGGTCATTGCATTTTCAACCATGTTTAGTGGTCGAGTGACTAGGTAGGCGGCAAAAAGACTGGTTATTATCCCAAGCAGTAAACCAATACCGACTAGCCATGTCATGATGGTGATGGCGATGTAACCTTGCTGGATCAAGATGTCTTGTTCTAAAATTAATTGGTTCCGCTCTTTTTCTACTAATTTCTGTGATAGATCATTAACCTTCTTGGCGTCACTGGTTATAGATTGCATTTTTTCTATCGCGCCGGTGTCGTTATTTTTTCTGGCCTCTTTGATGACCTGTAATTGAATGGGTCTCATGCGTTGAATTAATGCCAGAATTTCTTTTACCTCTTCACTGTTTTTCAAGGTTTCGGACAAGGTTTGGATTTGTTCATCCAGCAGCGAAAGGGAACGAATAGCAGCCACAGCTTGTTTGCGAATTTTTTTTCGTTCCTCTGTGGCAATCACGTTGGCTAAGGCGCGCTCCATTTCCACGACGGCAACGCGGGCATTGGTTACACCATTCACTTTTTGTTGTGATACCTGGATAATATTGACCATGGACTGGTTTTGTTGATAAATAGTAAAGGAACCAAATGCGCCTATGCCTAATACCAATGCAATATACAAAGCGGAATAACCCAATATTTTTTTTCGCCAACCAACATGGGAAAGTACTTTGGTAAGAATATTTATCATATTGATGCCTACAGGTATTTTATTGATGTAATTTACTTTTCATGCTTGGTTAAAGGTTTGGGTTGTTATTGGTTTTACCGTTCGATGCAGTATTTTCCTGTATCAATACCGGATTTTTGATGGGTTACGCACAGAAATTTTTTAGAAAAATAGAAAATATAGCTATAGAAACCAACAGGTGTACAGCGTCTGTTTTGTAAGAAACATGGCACAACTCCATGATGATTTAATCCTTATTTTTCATTTGCTTAGCGTTATTCATCCTGCGATAGGTTTTTGAGAGGGGGAGCATCTAATACCCCAATATTTGAAAACCCAGTAACCGTATGAAGACAGACAGAAAAAATAGCGGTCGTTTTGCCAATATCTTTACAAACAATAGAAATTAAAATATGAGGAATAAAATATGCGATGATTGAATGAGTCGGTGAACGTCATTATTTAATAATTATTGATGTTTTATAGCTTGTATTTTGATTATCATGTGCAGCTTGTCGCATGCGAACTGCATAAAGATGTCTCAAAAGATAATTAAAGAGCGCAGCCACTTAAATTTTATACACAAGTATTTGTCCGGGAGTTTTTATCAGATATGTCCGCATTCCATCGTTACACTGCCGCACCCACTGAAAACCGTAAAGACTGGGCCAATATCCGTGCCTTGATGCCCTATTTGTGGGAATACCGAGGTCGAGTACTTCTGGCACTCAGCAGTCTGATATTGGCCAAGGTGGCCAATGTAGGTGTACCACTGGTGTTGAAAGAGTTGGTGGATGAGCTGGACGTGGAAGTGGATATACTGGTCGCACTGCCTGTAGCCTTGTTGTTGGCTTATGGGGCGTTACGACTTTGTGCATCACTGTTCAATGAATTACGTGATGTGTTGTTTACTCGCGTGCGCTATCGTGCCATGCGGCGATTAACTTTGCGCACCCTCGAACATCTGCACAAGCTGTCGTTACGTTTTCATCTGGAGCGGAAAACGGGCGCTATTAGTCGTGATCTTGCGCGTGGTGCTGCCAGCCTCAGTACACTGCTTAACTATTTTACCTTCAGCATTCTGCCCATCATGGTGGAGTTTTTGTTGGTAGCGGGTATTTTGATGAGCCAATATGACGTGGTTTTCACCTTTATTATTTTTGGCAGCGTTGCGGCTTATGTGGCCTTTACTTTTGCTGTGACTAACTGGCGCATGGAATATCGGCTAGCCATGAACCGTTACGAATCCCAGGCCAATAATGAGGCCATCGAAAGCCTGATTAATTATGAAACGGTGAAATATTTCGGTAATGAAAAGATAGAACTGACCCGTTGTGATAGTACCCTTGAAAAATGGGAGGATAATGCGGTTATCAGTCAGTCATCGATGTCTCTGTTGAATTTTGGGCAGGCTGCCATTATTGCTGTGGCGGTAACATTGATTATGTTTTTTGCCGCAGATGAAGTGCGTAACGGCGACATGAGTATCGGTGATTTTGTACTGGTGAACGCCTTCCTGTTGCAGCTATTTATTCCTCTGGGTTTTCTTGGCATTGTCTATCGGCAGATGAAACATTCATTGACGGATATGGACCAGTTGATAAAACTGCTGGATGAAGTGCCGGAGATACAGGATCGGCCCGATGCACAATTATTGAACATCACCCGGGGTGAAGTCCACTTTGAACATGTCGCCTTTGCCTATCAGGATGACCGGCCAATTTTGCATGATATTGATTTTACCATTGCGCCGGGTAAAAAAGTGGCGGTGGTGGGTGCCAGTGGCGCAGGCAAATCAACACTGGCGCGTTTGCTGTTTCGTTTTTACGATGTAGGGCAGGGGCGGGTGCTCATTGATGGACAGGACATCCGCGGGGTGACGCAAGCCAGCCTGCGTGCTGCTATCGGCATTGTGCCGCAAGATACGGTGCTGTTTAACGAAAGTCTGCAATATAATCTTGCCTATGCACGGCCGGAAGCAACACAGGATGAAATCATCGCTGCGGTAAAACTGGCACAGCTGCATGATTTTGTGCAAAGCCTGCCGGAGGGTTATGACACGGTGGTGGGTGAACGTGGTCTGAAATTATCCGGCGGTGAAAAACAGCGGGTGGCCATCGCTCGCGCGATTCTTAAACGGCCACGTATTCTGATTTTTGATGAAGCCACATCGGCACTGGATAGCGAATCCGAGCAGGCTATTCTCAGTGCACTGAAAGTAGCTAGTGCTGATCACACAACGTTAGTCATTGCCCATCGCTTATCGACCATTATTGATGCGGATCAAATCCTGGTGATGGAGGCAGGTCGAATCGTTGAGCAGGGGGATCATAACAGCCTGTTATCACATGAAGGTGTTTATGCAAAATTATGGGCATTGCAACAACATGAGCGTTTGGGAATAAAGGCTTAGGAATGGAAATTAGTTCCTGCCATACTTTGTCAGGTGACAGTGTGTGGCTGCCTGAGGTTCGCCGAGCTGGGCAAGCAAACGCCGCGCGCGAATAGATCCTCGGTTTGTGGCAGGTTCATGCGTGGAGCATTGTTGAACACAGACTGTTGGTGTAACGGAGTCCAAAAGGGGCGCAATAAAAAACCTTTGGCATGAGCAGCGTTTAATAATTGGTCACGCTGTTCACGATCCGGCAGCAATAGCAGATTGAGCCAATGATTGCTTCGGCAGTCTGCGGGCTCATTTTGAAATTGTACATCGTCGAGTGTGGTAAAGGCATTGGCATAGTCTTCTGCCAGTTGACGTTTTTGTGCTAACAATTGGGGTAATTGTTCCATTTGCGCACAGCCGAGAGCAGCATTGAGGTTGGGTAAACGGTAGTTATAACCCACAGCATCGTGCTCGACGGTCCAGGCGTGGGGTTGTTTGGCCGTGGTGGTGAGATGTTTGGCGCGTTGGGCCAGCTCGGGATCACGAGTTAATACCGCACCACCACCACCACAGGTGATGATTTTATTACCATTGAAACTTAGTGCGGTTAATTGTCCCCAGCTGCCAGTGTGGCGACCATCACGCCACGACCCCAGAGATTCGGCAGCATCTTCGATGAGCATGATCTGGAAACGTGCGGCAATTTCTGCCAATTCGGCCATGCGTGCCGGATGACCGAGTACGTGTACAATCATCAAAGCACGAATAGGCCGCCCTGTGTTGAGGTTGTAACAGGTGTTGCCACGTTGTTCAGTGATATCAGTGAGATAGTCGTTCAGGCGTTGCGGGTTTATACCCAGAGTCTCTGCCTCGCAATCGACAAAGTGAGGCACAGCCCCTGAATAGACCACGGGGTTGGCGCTACCGATGAAAGTCAGAGCAGGTAATAACACTTCATCTCCGGCAGTAACTCCAGCCAATATCAGGCAGGTGTGCAACGCAGCAGTGCCATTGATGGTGGCGATAGCATGAGGAATGCCTGTATATGTAATGAGGCTTTGCTCGAAACGATCAACATATTGGCCCACGGAAGAAACCCAGCCACTTTCCAGACAGTCTGTCACCAGCACTTTTTCAGCATCACCAAAATCGGGTTCATGCAGACTGATGGGACGCTGCGCAGGAAGTATCTCGCGCAGGATGTTGAGAATGGATTGGGTCAAGGGCATCAGATGTTGTAAATACCATGTTTATAATGCGTCAGGTTGGCTGGGTCGGTGAACCATTGTGCGGTTTTAGCAAGCGCACGCTTGAAACCATCATGTTGAGCGTATTCAGGTGACCAATCCAGTAATTCCAGCGCTTTACGATTGTCTGCCCAGAGTCGTTCCACTTCGCTGTTATGTGGGCGCAGACGTTGCTCGTCTGTTTTAATGTCTATTTCGACATTCATTGCTTCGGCAATGAGTTGTACGGTGTCACCGATGCTGATCTCAAAGTTGCTGCCCAGGTTTATTTCTTCACCCAGGACACGATCAGACTCAGCCATGGCAATGAAGCCGTTAACCGTGTCGCTCACATAACTGAAGTCACGAGTAGGGTGTACAGCGCCCAGTTTGAGCTGGCATTCACCATTGGCAATCTGGGTGATCACGGTAGGAATCACCGCGCGTGCCGACTGGCGGGGGCCGAAGGTATTGAAAGGTCTCACTATTGTTACCGGTGTTTCAAAAGCACGGTAAAACGACAGTGCAATCTGATCAGCACCAATTTTGCTGGCGGAGTAGGGCGACTGGCCTTGCAAGGGGTGTTTTTCATCAATGGGAACATATTGTGCGCTGCCATAAACCTCACTGGTAGAGGTATGGACGATTTTTTCCACACCCAGATCACGGGCTGCCTGAACGATATTGAGCGTGCCTTTGATGTTGGTGTCTATGTAAGTATCGGGAGAATGATAGGAATAGGGAATACCGATCAGGGCAGCAAGATGCAGCACCACATCGCAACCCTGCATGGCTGTGCGTACACCGTACGGGTCGCGGATGTCACCCGTAAAAACATCTAATTCCTGTTTGATTGCATCGGGTAATTCATCTAACCAGCCCCAGTGACCGAAAGAGTTGTAAAAGACAAAGGCTCGAACGTCACAGCCGAGATGGATCAGTTTTTCGGTGAGGTGCGAGCCAATAAAGCCGTCAGCACCAGTGATAAGGATTTTCCTGTTATTAAGATTCATTGGTCTGTGCTTGATTCAAAGATGCCAGAGTGGTTTTTGCCATTTGATTATCAGGGTCTTTATCGAGAATGTAATTCATGGTCATGCTAACACCATCTATTGCCCCGCATTGCTCGTACAGTTTACCCAGTTTCATCATGCTATTCAGGTCGTTGGGGTTGGCAAGCACATAGTCGGTATAGACTTCAATGGCAGTATCAATATCACCAGTGGCTTGCAACAGGTCAGCATACATGGGGCTATAGGTGTTATCTGTTTCAGACAGTTTTTTTAAAACCTGTAATGCGGAGCCTGTATCCCCGGCTTTACCATGAAGTGTGAAAAGTCGCATAAAAGCTTCAGTATAAGCGGACCCTTCAGTCATTTTTTGGTATGCGTCAATAGCTTGCTCCGGCTTGCCGTCGAGTTCGGCAATGTAACCCTGTACAAGAGGGGTAAAATGCGCGGCTTGTGTTTTATCCCGATGAGTTTTCAAACTGGTCTGCATGCGCACAAGACCGGCTTTATCTTCGACCAGAAAATATTCTTTTGCTTTACTGACCGTGCCATTCAGGTCAGTGCCTTGTTCAATACGGGAAATATATTGTCGGCCAAGTTCTTCCAGAGTGAAATCAAAGGTATTCTGAAATTCACGCAGTTTATGTTGCTGTGCATCGGGTAGCTGACGGACAGTATCACCATGTTGCTGTGCCCACTGAATGGCGCGTCCAGGCTGGCAATCATGCTGCCACTGTGCAAGCAGGCGCTTTAGATTGGGTTTTGTTTTTTCTTCTTCCAGGCGAGCCAGGGTGCGAGCACGCGCCATACGAAAAATCGTGGTGAGTTCATCGCTGGTGTCAGTCATTGCCTGATGATAGAGTCGGCAGCTTTCCTCTAAATCTTCGACATAACGATCATCATTCAGACGAAGTATGGGCGTAAAATGGTGTATGCCAAATCGCCGGATAAATGCGGTGGTATCCGAATATTTTTTGTTAAGTTGTTCTTCTGCGTGTTCCACTTTTTCTTTATTGTGAAAGCCTGCTCCCGGTTCATCCTTGGCAAACAGCTTGCGATTGTACGTCAGCGCCTTGCCGGACAATTCCTTGATCACTTTCAGTTCTTTCAATATGCGATCCACTTCGCCCAGCACTTCTTTGTAAAGCCGGGTCCGGTTTTTGCTGTTGCTGGCAGGTACATTGTTAACAAGGGTTTCACGAGCCGGTTTTTTCATTGGTTCAATCTGAATATCATCCACCGGAATGTGTTCTACATGCGGCAGGCGCATTGCACCGGGTGCCGGATTAATGGTTCGGCAGCCTCTGGAAATGGCATTTTGAGCAACAACATCGAGAGGGTTTGCGGATTGCGCAAAAGAATTCGTAGTATCCGCCATCATGCCATTGTTGGTTTGTACCTGTTGGTCACTGAATTGAGGCATGGAGCCCATGGCATGTTCGGCTGAGCCGCTGGCATGGGTATACCCTTGCTGGTTAAAGCAAAAATCCACTCCGCCGAGAACAATTTGTGCGACACCGAATTCAACAGCAAGCGCAAAAGCAGTATTAGTGACGGTTGTGCCTATGGTGGGTGGTAGATTTTCTGGTTCCAGTGGAGTAGGCCATGGATAGCGAGACCCCATAAATATTTTTTGGCCTCCCCAGCTGGATAACAGATTTGGAGTCAGATGAAATTCGTTAATAAGTAGTGTGCCGTCCTGAAATGCAAGCATATCCTGGCAAACATTCAAATTGATAGGGTGAGGGTCGATGGATACGATAATATCGGGTTGAATATGGGCTGCCAGCAATGCATAGCTGATACGGGATACCGCGATAACCAGCAAATTTTCACGGTGTTTTTTCACCCAGGGCAGTAATTCATCCAGTGATGGACCACCTGCCAACACAATCGCTGTTTTACCATTGAAAGCATTTTTCAAACACTTTGCCGGGATTTGGTTTTCCGTCAGATTTTCAATTTGACAAAGGGTAAAGCGGCGACCATCGCGTAAATTTGCTTGTTGCCAAGTGAAATTATCAAATATTTTTTTAAATTTACGCCAAAATGCCGGGTAGGGATGGTAATGGCCATGAACGACCCCCAGCGAACGGAGAGGGATTAAGCGACCCAGAGCGGCGTATTTTTTTGCCCCCATTTCTTCGGCCTGAACCAACCAGTTTTTTTCACTGGTGACGGCTAATTCGACATACCCTCCTACCCGCTGAAGCTCAAAGTCTTCCAACAATGCCAGAATCTCGGGCAATTCGACAAAGAGATACTGGCTGCCCTTTGGAATGCCATGAGCCTTTATATATTGATACAACAAGCCGCTATCGGTACCGGCAATAATGTGAAACGTATCCTCTTCAAACAGAGAATCGCCAAAATAGGTGCGAAATACGGTGCTGGCATCGGTTTTCTGAAATACATGTCGATTAATACCAAATAAATAGTGCTCACCGAATGTATTACTGATAACGCCCCCTATACCGGTTTGTTGCGATATGTCGATGTCGCTCAAGAGGCGATCTCCTGTGTCGGTTTTATGGCGTTTTGATTAATTGTTGATATTTTGTGAGCAAATTGTGTGCCATTTGGAGAAGTTATTACGATGTATGCGTCGTTTTCAGTGTAGTCGCTGTTTGTGCCCGATGGATAACCTGTTTTGATTAAAGCATCCTGGTGAAGGTCCGACATAGTGCGCGGGAGCGGTAAATATTTCCGAATTGAGGAGATATATCCGCTGAATATAAAGCACCCTTTGTTCAGCTCGCATCAGTCGTGCAGCAAGGGGGATAGCATAGGAGTAGCAAAATGGCTGCTAGTATTATTAATACCAATATCATGTCTTTGAATGCCCAGAAGAACCTGAACAAAAACTCCCTGAGTCTGGCAACGTCTATCGAACGCTTGTCTTCCGGTTTGCGTGTGAACAGTGCGCGTGACGATGCTGCCGGTTTGGCTGTTGGCATCTCTCTGGAGTCAACCGTTCGCGGGCTCAGCGTGCAAATCCGCAATGCAGCAGATAATATTTCGACAGCACAAACACTGGATGGTGAAGCTGCTGTCATTACCGACGTGTTGCAACGAATGAATGAGTTATCGGTGCAGGCTCAAGGCACAAACGGCCTTGCTCAGGTATCAAAGATTCAGGTGGAATTTGATGCGTTGAATACCTTTCAGGCCGCCTTTACAGCAGGTACATCTATTGCGGGTACCCTTGGGTCGGGAACGGCAAGTAATATTGGTACGGCTCTGGGCGCTCTTGCAGGCACACGCGCAGGTTACGGTGCCACCATCGCAACATCTGAATTTACCATCCAGAACTTTGAAACAGCCCGTGAAAATAACGCAGCTGCGCGTAGTCGTATCATGGATGCAGATTTCGCAATGGAAACCGCAAATCTGGCACGTGGACAGATTTTGGTGCAGGCCGGTACAGCGATGGTGGCTCAAGCCAATTCGATTCCGCAAAACGTATTATCTCTTTTGAGATAAAAATGAGAGTGGTAAATATCTCTGATTTGAATCAATGAGATATATCCGCTGAATGTAAAGTGTCCTCAAGCTTGGCCCGTAATAGTTATGTCATTGGGGGACAAATAAGGAGTTAGGAAAATGGCTGCAAGTATTATCAATACCAATATCATGTCTTTAAATGCCCAGAAGAATTTGAACAAAAATTCTCTGAGTCTGGCGACCTCCATAGAGCGTCTGTCTTCCGGTTTGCGTGTGAACAGTGCGCGTGACGATGCTGCCGGTTTGGCTGTGGGTATATCTTTGGAGTCAACCGTGCGTGGGCTCAGTGTGCAAATCCGCAATGCAGCAGACAATATTTCTACCGCGCAAACATTGGACGGTGAGGCTGCCGTCATTACCGATGTGTTACAACGGATGAATGAACTGGCCGTACAGGCACAAGGGACAAATGGATCTGCTCAGGCATCGAAGATTCAGGTCGAATATGATGCGCTGGATACCTTTCAGGCTGCCTTTACAGCAGGTACTGCTATCGCTGGCAGTCTTGGAGCGAGTGCTGCGGGTATTGAAACCGCTATTGGTACATCGCTGGGTACACTTGCCGGTACGCGTGCGGGTTACGGTGCCACCATCGCAACGTCTGAATTTACCATCCAGAATTTTGAAACAGCCCGTGAAAATAATGCGGCTGCCCGCAGTCGGATTATGGATGCGGATTTTGCAATGGAAACCGCAAATCTGGCGCGTGGACAGATTCTGGTGCAGGCGGGCACGGCGATGGTAGCTCAGGCTAACTCGATTCCGCAAAACGTGTTGTCTCTTTTGAGGTAATCGATGATTGGTGGAACTCTGTAGTAATAACCCGGTTATGAATAAACATGACCGGGTTATATGAGTAGGAGGTATGTATGGATGTCTCTGATTTAATAAAGACAGGCTCGACAGGCTCGATTACCCGTCAATCGCTCATAACTTCAGGCAATTCTTTGCCGGATGCGAGGCAGGTTCGTGTCCCTACTGAAACCCGGCAAGACGTGACTCTGAACGTGACTCCGGTTTCACAGCCAAATACTGAAGAGCTGAACAAACTCGTTGAGCAGGTGAATATGACTTTGCAGGGGCGTTTTAGTGATTTGAAGTTTACGGTTGCGGAAGGAACGGATATTAACGTTGTGCGGATCGAAGATGCAGAAACAGGTGAATTGATCCGTCAGATTCCTTCAGAAGCAATGGTGGCTATTGCTCGCGCGTTGGGGGAGGCTCAGCAGGGTATGATGTTTGAGGAAAGGGTGTAATACCTGGCATATATCATGCACCGTGCGTGTTATGCATGACTTTTTCAGCCTGAGTTGAGGTAAGCAGTAATGTCTTCAGATTTTAGTTTTGGTTTTGGGACGGTCACTTCTCAGGGAGTTGGCTCGAATCTCAATCTTTCCGGTATTGTTAATGACCTGATGAAGCTTGAGCGTATTCCGCTTGAGCGGATCATCGCACAAAAAACCAATTTTGATGCCAAGGTATCTTCACTTGGAACGATAAAAAGTTCCCTGTCATCATTTCAGTCTGCGTTGGCAGGTTTGCAGACAGGCACAAGTATACTTGCCAATAAAGCCACTTCATCCAATACCGCTTTTGTGACTGCCACAGGGACAGCGGGCTCGATTGCCGGTAATTATTCCATCGAAGTCAGCCAGCTTGCCCAGTCACAAAAAATTGTAGCGACAGGGCAGGCAGATGCGACAGCAGCGATTGGCGGTGGTACATCCACTGCGCTGACAATTGATTTAGGAACTATTTCTGGTGGTACTTTTGATGCCGGGACGGGAACCTACAGTGGTGCAACTTTTACCGCAGGTACGGACCCGTCTTTCGATGTTGTTATTGATAGCAGCAACAATACGCTGGAAGGCATTCGGGATGCGATTAATACGGCCAATCAGGGTGTTACGGCAACTATCGTTAATGATGGTGACGCCACAAACCCATACCGGCTTGTATTAAGTTCCACAGATAGCGGCTCTGGTGAAAGTATACGGGTTGCGGTTTCAGGCGAAGCAGCTTTGTCCGCCTTATTAAGTCAGGACCCTGCCGGGACACAGAATTTCTCGGAAAATATTACCGCACAGGATGCTAATTTTACGGTGGATGGTATAGCAATCACCAAATCCTCCAATACCGTTACAGATGTGGTTTCAGGTGTCACTTTGGGTTTGTCGGCGGTGACAGCAGGGCCAGTTACTGTGTCTGTATCACAGGATACCGACAGTGCAAAAGCAGCCATTGAGACGTTTATCACCGCATATAATGATCTTCGTGAATTAATTAATAAAGAAACGGCACCGGGTATTGGAGGAAGCACGGCTGGTGCCCTGGCAAGCGATTCAACCACTCGCCAAATGCTCAATACGATTCGTGATGTGTTGAATCAGGCACCAACAGGTATTACGGGTTCATACACATCGCTGTCCAGCATTGGTGTTGCCTTTCAACGTGACGGTACACTTGCGCTGGATGAGAGCGTTTTGGATACCGCAATACAGGCTGATAGCAATAATGTTGCAGAATTATTCTCCGCTGCCGATGGATACGCTACGAGGCTTGGCAGCGTTACGGAAGAGATGCTGGTTTTCAATGGAACGATTGATTCGCGTACGAATATCTTTAAAGACCGAATTAATGATCTGGAAGACCGACAGGTAACACTTGAGAGCAGATTGGAACGGATAGAGGCACGCATGCGAGCGAGATTTACGGCTCTGGATGTATTGGTCGCCAGCCTCTCATCAACAAATACTGCTTTGACACAACAGCTTGATAGTTTAAATCCCTCTTCAACATAACGAGCAAATAAATAATTTTTGGATCGTATTGTTTTATTGATATCAGGGATATCGAGTATTTTAACACGTTGATTCTTGAATGGAGCCCGGAATGGAAAGCACAAAAACGGCAGTCAATGCTTACCAGGCAGTACAAATTGATGCTGCGGTTTTGGGAGCCAGCCCTCACGAGTTAATTGCAAAATTACTTTCCAAAGCGATTTCTTCAATTGGTGAGGCCAAGGGGTATATGCTGAATAATGATATTCCCAATAAAGCCGGACAGATTAAAATAGCCATTTCGATTATTTCTGATGGATTGCGCGGTAGCCTGGATATGGACGCGGGTGGAGAAATTGCGGAGAATCTGGATGCGTTATATGAATATATGTTGCAGCGTTTGATGGCGGGGCATGCGAAAAATGATCCGGCAGCACTGGATGAAGTGAACACACTTTTGCGGGAAATAAAATCAGGCTGGGATGGTATCAAGCCCTAGGCTTTGATTGACAAGCTATAAATATCATGAGCGCTGCGATAAAATTTTCATCTGCTGAGCAGTTGCTGATATTCACCCGGGAAATGTTGTTGTCTGCACAGACGGGTGACTGGGAAAAACTAACCGAGTTGGAAAAAGCCCGCCTGCCGTTACTGGATAAAGTGTTTTCTCAGGGGGTTGCTGACAAGGTTGAACTTGCCCGGGAAGTGCTTTCCATTGATGAGAAAACGAAAAGTCTGGCAGAGGCAGAGATGCCGGTCATTCAAAATGAGTTACTTAAAATAAAAAATTCGGGTAAAGCCAGCGCAGCTTATCAAGCCATTCAGGGCTTCACTTCCAATAATAAATAATCACCAGCTATCGGCCAGTGTTGCACAATAATTTTCCTTTTCAATTTTTTCATCGGTTGCATAAAACAAGTGGCTTCGATTACTCTGCGGGATATGTATAGCAAATCACACAATTCTCTGTTGGATGGCATCACTTTTAATGATTATTTGCCCATGGATTGGGAAGTGCTGGCTGCATTGCCCAGCGAGGGTGAGCAGCATCGCCATCATCGTGCCAATGAAGAACTGCTACACAATCTGTTACTGAGGGATGAGGCGATATCTCAGGAAAGTGACGAAGCAGAAGTGGTTAGCGGTCACGAGCAATTTAAACGTCTTGAAACACGCTTGGATCTGCTGTTGAGCTTGATTACGGAAATGATGACCAACAACAGTCATTTGCCGACGCAGCATGCTGTTACCCTTGGTGCGAACGGCCTTTGTGTGCAGATTGTAGACAATGTTATTGTCAGTCTTGAAGATGGCACATTATTGAAAATCCGGCTTTATCCTGATCCGCATTTCCCCCGTCCGTTAATACTTTATGCACAGCTTGTTGATGTACAGGCGCAAAGTTTTACGGTGAATTTCTGCCCGTTGGAAGAGCGTCTACAGGATCAGCTGGACAAATATATTTTTCGCCAGCATCGTCGTGCCATTGCTTTGGCTCGTAAAAAGTGAAAACTCATAATTTATCGGGCGTTAGCCCTCAAGCTTTATAGGAGAAACGAAGTAACCCACCCAGCATACGGTTTTATAAAGTAATTTTTATCCGCTTATCTGTGACAATATTTTGACATCCCGAAAATATGGTGTATAACTTAGTGCGTTGCAGGGGAAACAGCCGCACTTGGTTTGTGCAAATGGCCTTAATTCTGGGAGGAAAAAATGCCTGATTCAATGACTCTGTTGCTGGTCGAAGATAATGATCAACAGCGTCAGAAATTTGCTGCTATTTTGGAATTTGTTGCACAGGGAGCGGTGAATGTTACCGACAGCAGCAGAGCACTGGATTTTCTGGATGATCGAACAGAAGCAGTTTTATTGGGAAATTGTGGCTCCACAGAACGCCTTGTTGAATTATTCAGCGAGATAAAGAAAAAATCTGAAAGCACGCCCGTTGTACTCTTCCTGGCGGAAGACAGTGATCGTTCACTGGATAAAAACATGGTGCAATCTGCCTTTGCCATGTTGAACCTTCCCTTACGTTATTCCGAGCTATCTGATTTATTGCAGCGTGCAGAGGTGTTTAACCTGGGTCGAAAGCGCGGTGGCGGTGGTGGTGTCAACCTGGATTTGTTTCGCAGTCTGGTGGGTAACAGTCGCGGAGTGATCGAAGTGCGCAAGCTGATTGAACAAGTCGCCAACTCCGAAGCCACGGTGCTGATTTTGGGTGAATCCGGTACCGGTAAAGAAGTGGTTGCACGTAATCTGCATTATCATTCTGTACGGCGTGATAAACCTTTTGTGCCCATTAACTGCGGCGCAATTCCCGGTGAATTATTGGAAAGTGAATTGTTTGGCCATGAAAAAGGGGCTTTCACTGGAGCTATCAGTGCCCGTCGAGGCCGTTTTGAAATGGCAGAAGGTGGCACTCTTTTTCTGGATGAGATTGGCGACATGCCCATGAGCATGCAGGTTAAACTGCTGCGTGTGTTGCAGGAGCGTACCTTCGAACGTGTCGGTGGTAACAAGGAATTGAAAGCCGATGTGCGGGTCATTGCCGCCACGCACCAAAATCTGGAAGAGCTGATCAAGGATGGTAGCTTCCGCGAGGATTTGTATTATCGCCTTAACGTATTCCCTATCGATATGCCTCCGTTGCGTGAACGCATGGACGACGTACCCCTGCTGGTGAATGAATTGATTGCCCGCATGGAGAACGAGAAACGTGGTTCGGTGCGTTTCACCCCGGCGGCAATGATAGCGCTGTGCCAGTATCGGTGGCCGGGCAATGTGCGTGAACTGTCCAACCTGCTGGAACGCATGGTGATCATGTATCCCTATGGCATTGTTGATGTTGCGGATTTACCCGAAAAATTCCGGCCAATCGGCACTGTGAGTGAAGATGCGCCCAGTATTCACTTTGAACAACATCTGATGCCCAGTGCCGATTTTCAGACATCCCGTCTGCCCCGGGAAGGCATCGACTTAAAGGAACATATCAGTTCCATGGAATGCTCTCTGATCAAGCAAGCGCTTGATGATGCGGGTGGTGTGGTGGCTCATGCCGCGAAACGACTCAAGATGCGTCGTACCACGCTGGTGGAAAAATTGCGCAAATACGGTCTGCAACGCACTGAAACCATGACGGAAATTTGACTCATTAAACAGGCTATCACCACTAACTGATTGATAATAAAGAAGGTCATCATTTAGGCACGCTACTTGCTACTTCTGTGTTGTATCACACAGACTGTTTGAAACAGAAAGGCAAGGCGTGCCATGGCAGTATCGCAACAAATTCAAAACCTGGAAAAAAGTTTCAAGGTTTTTAATCGTGTCTCCTCCCAACTGGAGACCTCATATCATCAGCTCGAAGACCGTGTTAGCCAGTTGCAGGGTGAGTTGGCGGGGCATGTTTCGGCACAGACGGTTACTGCAGATGCCTCATTGCTGCGCGCCATTTTGACGGCGTTGCCAGCCGGTGTGGTAGTGGTGGACGGTTCAGGCCAGATCAGTGAATTTAATCCGGGTGCCACAGCTATGCTGGGTGAACTCCAGCACGGTGAAATGTGGGCAAGTGTGATTGCGCGCGTGTTTGCACCACGTTCCGATGATGGTCACGAAATTTCATTACGTGATGGGCGGCGTGTCAGTATTGCCACTTGTCCATTGGGCGATCAACCCGGTCAGGTGTTACTGATCACCGACTTGACGGAAACGCGCGAACTACAGGATAACCTCGGTCAGCATCAACGCTTGATTGCCATGGGCGAAATGGCCGCAGGACTTGCTCATCAAATTCGTACCCCTCTGGCATCCAGTCTGTTGTTTGCCGCACAACTCAAAAATACCCGGTTGGATAATCATGCCCGCAGTCAATTGGCGGACAAAGTCACTGAGCGGTTACGTCAACTGGAATCGCTGATTTCCGACATGCTGATTTTTTCACGTACCGGGTACAGTGGGCAAGAGTGCGTTAGTGTTGCCACATTATTTGAAGAACTGGAAAACCAGATTACTGGTCTATGCCAACAACGCGATATTCAATTAGTGGTGATGTGTGAAACGCCCACGCAGGAAATTAAAGGTAACCCGCGTATTCTTGGTAGCGCATTGCTTAATCTCGCCAACAATGCCATTCAGGCCATGGGTAAAGAAAATGGCCAGCCATCCCGGTTGACCTTGTTGGCCCGCAATGGTGTCTGCAATACCGTTGAACTCTGCGTTATCGATAACGGCCCTGGTATTCCTGAAGACATTCAGCATGAACTTTTCAAACCTTTTTTCACGACACGGAATGATGGTACCGGCCTGGGGCTTGCGGTAGTGAAAGCGGTTGCACAGGCGCATGGTGGATGTGTGCGAATGGAATCCATACCAGCACAAGGTAGTGAATTTATTCTGCAATTACCGATTGTGGGCACAGTGAAAAACACTACGCCAAACCCAGAGGAGGCATTATGAGCCAGGCTGTTATTCTGGTTGTTGAAGATGATGCCGATTTGCGGGCAGCACTTTGCGACACCCTGGCACTAGCGGGGTATAAAGCACAAACCGCCAGTGATGGGCTTGTTGCTATGGAGATTCTCCAGTGCCAGTCAATCGATATGGTGATTACGGATATTCAGATGCCGGGCATGGATGGACATGAATTGCTCAAAAAAATCAAAACACAATGGCCGGATATTCCGGTGATGTTGATGACGGCGTATGGTTCCATACAAATGGCTGTGGAAGCTATGCGTGAGGGTGCTGTGGATTATCTTAGCAAACCCTTTGAAGCAGAAGTGCTGGCGGCCATGGTAAATCAATACGTTAGCGAACGTGATGCAGACATCAGCAACATGATTGCGGAAGATCCACGTAGCCGGGAACTTGTCACGCTGGCAAAACGGGTGGCAGATAGCGATGCAACCATTATGCTGATGGGTGAAAGTGGTGTGGGTAAAGAGGTGCTGGCACATTATATTCACAATCACTCACAACGGGTAGGAAAGCCTTTTGTTGCAATTAATTGCGCGGCAATTCCAGAAAACATGCTGGAAGCAACCTTGTTTGGTTATGAGAAAGGTGCTTTTACCGGTGCTTATAAAGCCTGTCCAGGAAAGTTTGAACTGGCCCAAGGGGGAACCTTGTTGCTGGATGAAATATCTGAAATGGATGCTGCACTTCAGGCAAAATTATTACGGGTATTGCAAGAGCGTGAAGTCGAGCGTTTGGGCGGACAAAAAACCACGACATTGGATGTGCGTGTGTTAGCAACCTCTAACCGAAATATGCGCCAGGAAGTTAAAGACGGGCGCTTTCGTGAAGACCTGTTTTATCGATTAAATGTTTTCCCTATCCAGATACCAGCATTGCGTGACAGGGCAGAAGATATTCTTCCACTGTGTAATATGCTGATCAGCAAACATTTTAAATCAAATGCCGGAAATCTGCCGGAATTGAGCAAACCTGCGCGTGAAAAATTATTAAGCCATCAATGGCCGGGTAATGTACGGGAACTGGATAATGTGATCCAGCGTTCGCTGATTTTGAAACAAAGTAATGTGATTGATGCAGTCGATATTCAGTTTGAAAATATCAGTGCGGGTACATCTGATGTAACAGATGACAGTGAAGATAGTTCTCGCACTCTGGGCAGCGAAATGAAAGACCACGAATACAATAAAATTCTTGCCGCATTGCGTGCTGACAATGGTAATCGTCAACGTGCTGCTGAAAGGCTGGGCATCAGTCAACGCACATTGCGCTACAAGCTGGCAAGAATGCGTGAAATGGGCATGTCTGTCCCCGGCCGTTATGGCATGGAAGCTGTATAGCCCGGGTTTGTTGATCGATGTAACGAAACAGGAGAATCATGATGAATGAAATCGATACCAGCCAACTGATTACCCAAATGCGTGCCATGGCTGCTGCCGCACAGGGAAACACAGCAACACCACAAAATAATATAACAGGAAGTAATTTTGGGGACTTGTTAAGCAACAGTATTAACAAGGTCAATGAAGTCCAAAAAACATCTGGGAAACTGACTAATGCTTTTCTTTCCGGTGATTCCAGTGTCAGCCTTGCCGAAGTGATGATAGCCAAACAAAAATCCGGTATCGCTTTTGAAGCCGCACTTCAGGTCCGGAAAAAGTTATTAAGTGCTTATAAGGAAATAATGTCAATGCAGGTTTGATATTGTTCATCAGTCAAAAAGTAATCGGCAATAATAAAGAAGGTTCCCTATGGCATTAGTCAATACTGAAGAAGTTTCTGCCGGGCTTGCAGGCATGAGTGGTCTTAATGCCTTTCGCCAAATAGGCCTGATGCTAGGGCTGGCTGCCAGCGTAGCTATCGGTGTGACTGTGGTGTTGTGGTCATGGACGCCTAATTACGGTGTGTTATATGGCGCACTGGAAGAACAGGATGTCAGCACTGTGTTGGATGCGTTACGGCAGGGGGGTATTGAAGCAAAGCTTGATGAAGCCACAGGAGCTGTATTGGTACCCAAAAGTAATATTCATGATGCGCGCATCAGGCTGGCTTCCATGGGATTGCCAAAGGGTGTGAGTGCCGGTTTTGATGCATTGGAAGATAAAAGCAGTTTTGGTGTTTCACAGTTTATGGAAAAGGCACGTTACCAGCGTGCGTTGGAGATTGAGCTGGCGAGAACGATTTCCAGTCTGAGTAACGTTAAAAATGCACGAGTGCATTTGGCTGTGCCACGGCAATCGGTTTTTGTGCGTAACCGAAAAAAATCCAGTGCCTCGGTGGTGATTGATTTATTCCCCGGTCGTAATCTGGAAAGTGGACAGGTATCTGCGATCACACATATGGTGTCATCCAGTATTCCTGAACTGGATGTCAGCAATGTTACCGTGGTGGATCAGCGAGGAAAGTTATTGACCTCGGGAAGCACCAATTTACAAATTGCGCGGACGGGAGCCCAGTTTGAGTACATCAATAAATTTGAGCAGGCTTATATTGATCGTATCGAACGTTTGCTGGAGCCCATTCTGGGGTCTGAATCTGTACGAGCACAAGTGACGGCAGATATTGATTTTACCGCAAGCGAGCAAACACAGGAAAGTTTCAACCCGGATGCCCCGGCTTTACGCAGTGACCAAACCACGCTGGAAGAATCTTCCGGTGCCATCAATGGTGGCGTACCCGGTGCGCTGACAAACCAACCTCCCGGTGCCGGAGCCATTCAGGAAAATATCGGTGTCGACGTTGCCAAGGCGACACCCAGTAGCAGGCATCGCCGGGAAATACGTAACTATGAGCTGGATAAAACCATTAGCCATACACGATTTTCTATGGGGCGTCTGAAAAGATTGTCAGTGGCTGTGGTGGTGGACGATAAAATAACGGTAGTCGATGGTAATAGCACACGTCTGCCACGTACCCCGGAAGAGCTGTCCCGCTTGAGTAATTTGATCAAAGAAGCAGTGGGGTTCAATGTGCAACGCGGTGACACGGTGAATGTGATGAATTCATCATTCACGGTGCCTGAAGCACCAGAGCCTTTACCTGAAGTACCTATCTGGGAACAGGGGTGGGCGCTGGATATTGGCAAAAAAATCCTGGGTGCTTTATTGGTAATCATCGTTTTGTTTGGAATATTAAAACCGATTATGCGCTCACTGGCGACACAGTCACGCGAAATGGTGCCGGTTAACAGCGCGACAGGATCAGCAGCCGTCAATAGCGTCGAGGGTATGGCGGAGGACACCGTGACTTTAGGTGCAGCACAAGATATCCCGGCCATTCCTGCCCCCGGAAGTTACGAGCAAAATATGATTACCGCGAACAAGGCCGTTGAACAGGACCCAAAGTTGGTGGCGCAGGTCGTGAAGAACTGGGTGGCCAATGATGGCTGAAAACAGCGAAGTAAAAGGTATTGACCGTGCTGCGATTTTTTTAATGAGCCTTGGGGAAGTGGCAGCTTCGGAAGTGCTGAAGCACATGGACCCCAAAGAAGTGCAATCAGTAGGTGCCGCCATGGCGCAATTGAATAATGTTTCGCGTGGCCAGGTGACTTCTGTGTTAAAAGATTTTTGTGCCACGGTGCAGGAAGAGACAGGGCTGGGTCTGGGTACCGATGATTATGTGCGCAGTGTACTAAAAAAGGCACTGGGTGATGATAAAGCCGAAGGCCTGATTGATCGTATTTTACAAGGCGGAAATACCAAGGGACTTGAAACACTCAAGTGGATGGACTCACGTGCAGTGGCTGAAATTATTCGTCTCGAACATCCACAGATTATTGCCATTGTTTTGTCGTATCTGGACCCGGATCAATCGGCTGAAGTATTGGCCGTATTCCCTGATCGTGTGCGTGTTGATGTGTTAATGCGCATTTCCACGTTGGACGGTATTCAGCCTGCCGCATTAAATGAACTCAATGACATTATGGAAAAACAATTCACCGGTAAAAATAATGTGAAGTCTTCCAGTGTGGGTGGCTTGAAATCGGCTGCGAATATTCTTAATTTTATTGACAGTTCAATGGAAGGCGAGATTATGGACAGCGTCAAGGAAATTGATGCAGACCTGGGTCAGAGTATTCAGGATCTCATGTTTGTTTTTGATAACCTGAATGCTGTTGATGATCGAGACATTCAAACAATTCTCCGGGAGATTTCCTCCGAGTCACTGGTGTTGGCGTTGAAGGGTGCGGATGACGAACTGAAAGAGAAAATTCTGAGAAACATGTCCAAGCGCGCTGCCGAAATGCTGCGTGATGACCTTGAAGCGAAAGGGCCGGTGCGTCTGAGTGAAGTGGAAGGAGCCCAAAAAGAAATTCTTTCAGTAGCTCGCAGACTAGCTGATGCTGGCGATATTTCTTTAGGCGGTTCCGGTGGTGAAGAGTATGTATAGTGATGGTTAAAATCATTTGTAAACAATCAACGGATCAATATCAACGCTGGGATTTGCCCATGGTGGAGGATGTCTCCGGGGCTGTGGCAAATGCGAAGGATGACAAAGCACCAGGCTTGATGACAGCAGAGCAAATTGAAAGAATTCAAAACCAGGCATACAAAGAAGCTTATGAGGCCGGTTTTTCAAAGGGCCGTGAAGAAGGAATGGCAGCAGGAAAAGATGAAATTACACGTAATGCTCAATTGCTTGATGATTTATTGCAATCATTATCGAAACCCTTTGAAAAACTGGATGAAGATATTACGCAGCAACTGGTAAGTTTATCAGTGGCTATTGCCCGGCAACTGGTTCGCCGGGAATTAAAAATTGATGCAGCGCAGATTGTGGGCGTCGTGCAAGAGGCCATTGCGGTGTTGCCAGTGGGGTCTCGTAATGTAAAAGTCTGTTTACACCCGGATGATGTACGAGTGATGCACGACACAAAGGTGGAAATGGAAATAGAGCGTAACTGGGAGTTGGTGGGTGACCCCGGTTTATCCCGAGGTGATTGCCGGATTCTAACGGAAACATCGCGCATTGACGCGACACTTGAAAAGCGCCTGGCAGCCATTGCATCCCGGCTTTTGGGTGGTGAGCGCGAGACAGACAAAGCACTGCCCTCTGAATGACCGACGAGTCAAAAAATATGCAGAATCATTCATCATTTCAGTCCAGAGCAGAAAGTCTTCGTGCTAGTCATCGCAAATGGCAACAATCACTTATTGAAGCACAGGAAGGTATCGCAGCACCTCAACTCATTGTGGAAGGGCATCTTACCCGCATGGTGGGTTTGACGCTGGAAGCGGTTGGTTGTCATGCCCCAGTGGGCTCACGGTGTTTGGTGGAAGGGCCGGATGGAAAAGATATTGAAGCCGAAGTAGTGGGCTTTTCTGGCGAAAAACTATTTTTAATGCCTACAGAACGCATGCTTGGCATTGTTCCCAACGCCCGGGTGATACCGAGCAAAAAACCTTACGATGTGGCGGTGGGTAAAGAATTACTGGGGCGTGTGCTGGATGGTGCCGGTCATCCGCTGGATGGCAAAGGCCCGTTGCAAACATCGGAGCGTGTATCCATTACCAGCCGGGTAATCAATCCCATGGCACGACACCCGATCAGTGAAAAGCTGGACGTGGGTATTCGTGCCATCAATGCGTTATTGAGCGTAGGTCGCGGTCAACGCATGGGATTGTTTGCGGGCAGCGGAGTGGGCAAAAGCGTTTTGCTGGGTATGATGACAAAATACACGGATGCCGATGTGATTGTGGTTGGGCTTATCGGTGAGCGTGGCCGTGAAGTCAAGGAATTTATTGACAACATACTGGGTGAAGAAGGTATGGCACGCGCTGTTGTGGTTGCATCGCCCGCCGATGACGTACCGGTCATGCGTTTGCACGGCGCATCACTGGCGACCCGTATTGCTGAATACTTCCGTGATCAAGGATTGAATGTTCTGTTATTAATGGATTCATTAACCCGCTATGCCCAGGCGCAACGTGAAGTGGCACTGGCTGTGGGAGAGCCGCCTGCAACAAAAGGTTACCCACCTTCAGTGTTTGCAAAAATCCCGCAACTGGTTGAACGTGCTGGAAATGGTGACACTGGTGGTGGTTCTATTACCGCGTTTTATACGGTATTGACAGAAGGTGATGATCAGCAAGACCCTATTGCGGATGCAGCCCGGGCGATTCTCGATGGACATATTGTACTGTCTCGCGAGCTGGCGGAGGCAGGACATTACCCGGCGATTGATGTGGAAGCTTCGATCAGTCGTGCAATGACGGAAATTACCAGTGCGGAACATCAGGCAGCTATTCGCCAGTTCAAGCAATGGTACTCCTTATATCGTCAACATCGAGACCTGATTAGTGTGGGGGCTTATCAACGAGGTACGGATGCAAAGGTGGATGAAGCCGTGACAATGTATCCACAATTAACAGAGTTTTTACAGCAGAGTATCACACAGTCTGTTTCACTTGCCGACAGTATAGACAGATTGGAAACACTGCAAAGTATTGAGGTCATGTCGCCCGCCCATGATGCAAATTTGCAGGCACCAATGGTACAACAAACATTGCCGGATAAGAGTAATTCCTATGCAAAATAGGCAGGATATTATCCTGGATTAATCAGTTGTCCGCTTCGAGGTAAGGCTAAGTACATTCCCGCCAATAAACCACGCCAACAAAACCCATTTCTTTGTTTTACCGCTTGTGACAGCGGACCTTCGACCAATGCCATTAAGTTAAGCACGCTTGGTCAAAGACCGAGACTGCCTGGAAGCCAGTTGCTTTGTCAAATCCAATGCTTGTAAACGCAGAGACGCAGAGAAAAACACTAAAACTCTGTGTTTCGGTGACTTTTGCGTGACAGACACTGTGTTTTTGTTTCCACATTTTGTAGTACACATTGACTCTCTAAACATCACTCACCATGGGTACTGGCTGCCCAATGTTTGTTTAACCGACAAAAAAAGCATTAATTTCCTAACTTAATGACAGTGGAGCTTCGACCTTTTTTAAGTATTTTCTCTGAATTTTAAAACTGGAGTGTAAAAAGGGTTATATATATTTTAAGGATATAAATCCTGTCGCTTATTCACATAAATAAATAAAAGTTCAGAAAAAATTATTCTGCTTCCATTCGGAAATCATGTATCAACAGTATGTTTTTAGCAAAGGTGGGGTGGGGCTAATGACCGTATGAATGTGATGAGAACCAATAAATAATGCTGGAATGTAAAAGGAAACACTATTGTGAGATTATTTACAGGCGATCATGTTGCTGGGTGATGCTGCCTATATACCCGTAGCGATTGAGATTTAGGTCGTGTGCACGCCCTGCTTACTCCATGGCCGCGTTGAAACTCCTTGCAATAGAACGACTATTACGCGTCATTTCGCCTCGTCATGAAGAAAATATGACGCACACTTAAACCTAAATCCCAAACGCCACGGGTATAAAACATTGTTTTTGAAAAAAAGCAAGAATGGACAAGCGCCAGCGATTGTGTATTTTTTAATTATGGATAGCATATGGCGAATAGGTGATAGAAAGTATTTAATAAAATCAGGTTTGTTGATAATCCTCTCTGCCTGAAATACTACGATTTTAAATCATATTAAATCTGGATTAATTCTAACTAATACTAGTCAGTGATATGATATTTATATTAATAATCATTAATGTTTTTATCTCTCTGTTTAAGAATATTGGCTTCAATATTAATATTTCTGGTTATTTAATAAAATGTTAAGAAATCAAAAATAATATCAACGATATCTTGTCTCATAGTATAAGTAATAATTCCCGGGATAATATAATTATGTAATTAATTCCATAAAATTATGTCATGTATTTCCATTGTTTATAATAATGGCTATTATGATATGATTCTGCTTATTAGTTAATTGTAGTTTTAAACAACAGGTTACCTGAGGTCTCATCAATTTGATTTACCATGAATATGGGTGTTACTACTGATAAATAAAGGTGTTAATGTTTTTCGTTTATTTTTGGTAAATAAATAATAAAATAGAGGGTGTAAAATGAATGTTAAAAAAATAGTCATGTCATTTATTGTGCCGATAACCGGCCTGACTTTGTTAAGTGAAAGCTCAATTGCAAGAAATTATCATTATGACCAATTGCCTCCTCCATCTATCGATAGCAATTTTTATGACAATGGCAACCCAACGGAAGCTAAAGTTGCATTGGGTAAATTTCTTTTTTTTGATAAAATCCTCAGTGGTAACCAAAATACTGCGTGTTCAACATGCCATCATGGTCTGACTGATACAGGTGATGGTCTGTCTTTGCCGGTCGGTGAGGGCGCGCGTGGTATAGGCGTGACTCGTGATACGGGTACCGGGGCTGATGCGATTCATGAACGTGTTCCACGTAATGCGCCACCACTATTTACGTTAGGCGCAATTGAAATTGATACACTGTTTCATGATGGGCGTGTCGAGATCGATGCCACACAACCCAGCGGTTTTAGTACCCCTGCAGGTGATGATTTACCTCTGATTCTTGAGAATGTGCTGGCAGCACAGGCTATGTTCCCGGTGACATCCGCAACGGAAATGGCGGGTCAGCCGGGGGAAAACCCGATTGCTGATGCTGTAGCTGCAGGAAATCTTGCCGGTGTTGGCGGAGTCTGGCCACAACTTGCTGATCGCTTACGAAACATACCGGAATATGTTTCAATGTTTAACGAGGCCTTTGGTGTTACAGCTGATCAAATCACATATGCACATGCGGCCAATGCAATATCAGCATTTGAGCGAGTTGCCTGGCGTGCTGACAACAGTCCCTTTGATCGTTTTCTCCGGGGCAATAAAAAAGCCATGAGTAAATCAGCAAGGAAAGGAATGAGGCTGTTTTATGGTAAAGCCGGTTGTTCCGGTTGCCATAGTGGTACATATCTGACCGATATGCAGTTTCACGCGATAGGGATGCCGCAGATTGGTCAGGGGAAAGGGCATGGGGAAGATGGTTATGAAGATATGGGGCGTGCCTCAGTAACCGGTGATGAGACTCAACGGTATCAATTCCGCACACCTCCTTTACGCAATGTCGCTCTGACCGGACCTTGGGGTCATTCCGGTGCTTTTGATACATTGGAAGGCATTGTGCGTCATCATCTTGACCCGGAAACATCGCTGGATAATTATGATTGCAGTACAGAGCCCCGGTTACCTTCGCGAGCAGACCTCGATATGCATGATTGTTTTGTTATGAATGATCCCGCATTGGTAATGAATATCAAGGATGCGAATGAGCTTGAAAAAGTACATCTTAATGAGAAGAAAATTGCTTACCTGATGGATTTTTTACATGCGCTAACAGATCCAGACAGCGTCGATATTAGAAACGATGTACCAAGAAGAGTGCCAAGCGGTTTGTCTCTTGTTGATTAAAAACGATAATGGTTAAGAATTGGTGACGGCACTTAAGTTTTTTTCGCGGGTGTCGTCGCCAACTTAAAACCCATATCGGATGAAAGAGGGGATACACAAAATTGAATCTTGAATCCCCCCCCCCGGCTTCTTTGTTATTCAACCAAGTAGAAACGTTAGACGTTCATCGGTTTTTGAGGGTGTGATTTCAAGAATTTCTGCACTTACCACATTTTCTGCGACAAATGGGTCGTTATTCACTCTGCTTTGAAGATCTGGCAGTGAGATGTTGTGTGCGATCACTCCGCCACCTGAATTAGGCTGAAGGCTACCCGCCAACAAAAAAATACCGTCATCAAAGCCACGTTTAATCCATTCGTTATGGCCCTCCATAAATTGACTGGCTTGGCTTTTGTTCTCAGAAAATTTAAGAAGCACGATGAACATCAGTTTTTCTCCTATCTGCTTGACCTTCAGTATAAACGTATGCTGCTGACAGCATCGTGTCAGTAGCCAACAGTTTTTTTGAATGGCATTTGCAGACCTGGGGGAAATCTAATGTCTGTCTGATAATTGCTATAGTGTCATTTCTGGCCATCTGAAATACTTCAGGCCAGGATCAAGCTCAATACACCACCAATAAACATGGCAATGCCCATGGCAAGTATCATCCAGTCACCTTGCGCACCGGGTTCCAAGGTTGCTGTTTCATGTTGTTCCGGGTCATAAAATATGTCTACTTTTTTACCGACAGGATATTTGTCGTTATAGGCTTTGGTAAATTCCGGCAGAGGGTGGGTGCCCTCGGGGAATTCATATTGTTTTTGGTATTTTTTACCATCGAGCTGGTAGCTGAAAATAATTTCCGGTAACAGATCATTTTCAGCCGAAGTAGGGTTGGAGGTTTCGATAGTGCCAGTAGTACGAGGCCATTGTTTGACTTTTCGAGACTTTTGCAGAATTAGCCAGCCCCAAATGCTGATGCCGATGCCGCCAAGGGCGACGGATGCAAGGATGATTGAATAAAAGTTCATGAAATTTATTATCTTTTAAAAGTGGGTAAAGTTGTACTGTTATTTTCTATTGGTCCAGCAATTGGGTGATGGTTTTACGCAGGCATTCTTTATCGGTGTCTTGCAGAGAAGTTTGTTGAGTGTTAGTGATTAAAAAAATATCTTCGGCACGCTCACCAAAGGTAGCGATTTTGGCATTTTGCAGTAATACGTTGCAGTGCAGCATGCCGCTGGCAATGCGGGCGAGCAGGCCGGGGCGATCACTGGTAACAACTTCCATTTGTGTGCGCTGGTTTTTTTCATCATCACGAAAGTGAATTTTTGTCGCAATAGGGAAGTGTTTTTGCTGCCGGGTCAGGGCGATGTTTGTCTGTGATATATCGTCGGGGTGATGCAAATTTTTGTTGAGTTGTGTACAGATCTCATTTTGGCGGTGGATATCGGTAATTTGTCTTGCATTGCGGTCAAGCACCAAAAAAGTATCCAGTGTAAAGCCATTATTTGAAGTGATGACGCGCGCATCAATAATGTTCAGGCCGAGGGCTTCAAGTGTGGCGGTAATGGTGGAAAATATATAGTTTTTATCCCGTGTGTAAACAAAAATCGCACTGCCGCCACGATGGGTTTCACCGCGTATGAGAATCAATGGTGCATCGTTGTTGCCATGTTTAATTATGGCCTGTGTGTGCCAGGCAATTTCATCGGCGGAATGACGCAGAAAATAATCCTGTCCAAGCAGTTGCCATTGTTGGTTGATATCTGCTTTGTTCAGTGTGGTTTTTTTCAGCAGAATGAGTGCCTGTGTCTGGGTGTCGTCGGCCAGTCCCTGGTGGTCCACGGGATTGTCCAGGCCGTGTCGGAGTGCGCGTGAGGTGGCGTGGTACAGTTCGGCCAATAATGCATCTTTCCAGGAGTTCCACAAGCTGGGGCTGGTGGCACGAATGTCGGCGACAGTGAGCAGGTAAAGGTGATCGAGGCGTTTTTGATTACCGATGTGTTGTGCAAATTCGGCGATAACATCAGGGTCGCTGATGTCTTTGCGCTGGGCAGTGACAGACATGAGCAGGTGGTTTTCCACCAGCCATTTAATGATTTGTGTATCGTGTTCATTGATGCTGTGTTTCCGGCAGAAGATGGCAGCGTCTATTGCACCTAATTTGGAGTGGTCACCCCCACGGCCTTTGCCAATGTCGTGGAAGAAGGCGCTAAGGGTGAGTATTTCCTGTTTTTCGATACGTTTGATAATACGGGTACTTAATGGAAATTCATTGGCAAATTCCGGTACGGTCAGGCGGCGTAAATTTCGCACGACAAACATGGTGTGTTCATCAACGGTATAAACATGGAACAGGTCATGCTGCATTTGTCCAACAATATTGCCGTAAACGGGCAGGTAGGCGGCCAGTACACCGTATCGATTCATACGCCGCAGTTCATGGGTAAGGCCAATACCCTGACGAAACAGTTCGATGAACAAGTGGTGGCAATGTGGGTCGTTGCGGAAATCCTCGTTAATCAAGTGGTGGTGCTGGTGTACCAGGCGAATGGTGCCAGCGCTGACACCACGTAATTGGGGATCGCGAGCCATGAGTACAAACAGCTCCAGCAGTGCGGAAGGTTGTTGGGTGAATACAGCATTGTGGGTAACTTCCAATTTGCCATGGCGTGACTGGAAACGCGCGTTGATGCGTATGGGGGAGACTCTTTTATCCTCACCTTTACCGTCAAAGCAAATGCTTTCCTCAAACAAATCAAGCAGCATTTCATTGAGTCGGGAGAGTTTGAGCACGGTGCGATAATAAGCTTTCATGAACTGTTCGACGGCAAGGCGATTTTTCTGGTCTTTGTAGCCGAACTGTGTGGCCAGGGTGCGCTGATGATCAAATAACAGGCGATCTTCCCGTCGTCGAGTTAATGTGTGCAATGCAAAGCGAATACGCCAGAGAAAATTTTGTGCATTGTTGAGGCTGTGAAATTCCTCCTCGGTTAAAAAGCCGTGAGCGACAAGGTCGTGCAGGGTGTTTGCGTCGAAGTGGCGTTTGGCTACCC
Source organism: Gammaproteobacteria bacterium (assembly GCA_015487095.1). Taxonomy (GTDB): domain Bacteria; phylum Pseudomonadota; class Gammaproteobacteria; order SZUA-152; family SZUA-152; genus SZUA-152. The sequence goes on from WFQM01000164.1 coordinate 36,167, forward strand.
AGCCGATGACCTGCAAATCACGCAGGCCACCGGGGTTTTCTTTGATGTTGGGCTCCAGATTGTAGGCCGTGTCGTGAAAACGGTGGTGGCGGGCGATTTGCTCGTCGCGTTTGGCGCGAAAAAACTCCAGGCCAGGCCAGATGCTGTCCGGGCCGGTGGTTTTTTTCATTTGCAGAAACAAGGCTTCCGGTCCGACCAGCAACCGTGCCTCCATGAGATTGGTGGCCACGGTAATGTCAGCAGTGGCCTGTTCGATACAGTCTTGCACGGTGCGAGTGCTATGGCCCACTTCGAGGCCCAGATCCCACAGAAATAATAAAAAACGTTCGATATTTTCCGCGTGTTGCCGGATGGCCTCGTCGTTGGTGATGAGGATCAGCAGATCAATATCGGAAGCGGGGTGTAGCTCGCCGCGTCCGTACCCACCCACGGCGACGAGAGCGATATTTTCATGGCTGCCGATACATTGTTGCCAGATACGCAACAGCAGTTTGTCTACCAACTCTGCTCGCTGTGCCACCAGCTCCTGCACCGGCACGTCGTTTTCAAATCGTGCCTGGAGGGCGGCGTTGGAGGATTTGAGCTGGGCGCGGAAGACGCTGAGCGGTGTGCTGGTTTGTGCCACGGCGGCATCAAATTCCTGCCAGTCGCAAACATTGGTGCAGGCGGTATTACTGCTTGAATTCATAGTGATTCCGGGTCAGATGGATAGAGCTGGATTATCGGCACATTTCGGGTATTTTGCAGTCGTAATTTTCTAACGAAACGGTTGTATCATACATTCTGTCTGCATCGATTTTTTAAATGTGACTGTAATGATGCAGAATTACGCACACTCCTTTTAGGGGTGTTATAAAAATGAGATTTTTGTGGGATATCCCAGGTTTTGATCCCTTTGGTTTTTAGGTGTCAATCGCAGCCCATATTGCCCATGCAGTGAGTTCAACATGTTCTGAAAAATGCTTTTCGGTTCTGTGTTTTTGGTGTTCGCAGCAAGTTTAACTGATTAATTCAATTTAGGTAAACCACCGTCTCTGGTGGTAAAGATTTTCCAGTGTTACGAATAATTGTCGTGGAAGGTACAGGGTTTTAACCGCCAATTTTTGACATGAACCGAACCACCTGTTGTGGCCTGTCTGTAAAGTTGTGGCGCTCCGGTTTCAGCGCAAGTGCATTATTCAGCAACGTTTTTAATTCAATGTCACTCAAACCCTGACGCAAAGTTTCCCGTAGTTCGATCATATGTTCATGTCCCAGGCACAAAAAAAGTGTGCCAGAGGCTGTCAGGCGTACACGGTTACACGTTTCGCAAAAATGTTGGGATATGGGGGTAATAAACCCAATGCGAAGGTTACGGCCTTTCACCTGAACATAACGTGCAGGACCGCCTCCCGGCATAACACCGGGAATGAATTCAAAACTTTTTTGTAGTTGTTTTTCAACATCATGAAGATCAAGGTAATGTTCACTGCCTTTGCGACCGGCTGCACTGATTGGCATGGTTTCAATAAAACGCAGGGTGAAGTCGTGTTCGAGACAAAAATTCACCATGTCATTAAATTCATCGTCATTAATGCCTTTCATGGCCACCATGTTGATTTTGAGCGGTGCAAACCCTGCGGCTTTGGCTGCCATTAATCCATCCAGGGTGTCTGACAGTTCGCCACCATTGATATTACGAAATCGTTCGGGTTTCAGTGTGTCCAGGCTGACATTGATACGGGTGATGCCGGCCTGTTTTAATCCTCTTGCATGGTGTGCCAACAGGCTGGCATTGGTGCTGAGTGACAGGTCTTCCAGCCCTGGCAGGCGGGAAAGGCGGGTGGACAATTCACACAGGTCTTTGCGCACAAGCGGTTCTCCCCCGGTCAGTCGTACCCGGCGAACGCCCATTTCGGTGAATGCGCTGACCACTCGCACTATTTCATCCTGCGTGAGTTGTTGGGAAGGCGGATTGAAATCGTTGTAGCCTTTGGGTAAACAATAAAAACAACGCAGATTGCATTTATCGGTCACTGATAAACGCAGGTATTCGATTTTTCTGCCAAAAGGGTCAATCAGTTGCGGAGTCATGTCAGTTGGCCTGGTCGGGATGTGTATCGTCTTCCTGGTCGTCATCCATGTCAGAGTGTGTTCCGTCCGGGTTGGTTAATGCAAAGTGTTTAATCATGCGGCGCAGGCGAGGTCGGGATACACCGAGAATGTCGCATGTATTGCCTTTGTGCCATTGGGTCGCTTCGAGGACACGTTGTACGTGAGCCTTTTCAATATCTTCCAGACTCCACTCACTCAGTGATTTTTGTTCACCCTGATTATCTGCCGACTCGACATCACAAATATCACTGATGAGATCCCGGGTGATCACATTACCCGGACAAAGGGCGACAGCTTTTTCCAGGGTGTTTGCCAGCTCGCGTACATTACCTGGCCAGCTGTGGCTTTCCAGGCTGGTCATGACATCGGAGGCTATTTGGGTGACATTGCGATTCATTTGTTTATTGATGCGTGCCAGTAATGTCTGTATCAAATCGACAATATCCTCCCGGCGTTCCCGCAATGGCGGCAGATGGATGGTTACCACACGTAACCGGTAATAGAGGTCTTCGCGGAACAGGCCTTCGCGTACCCGGTCTTCGAGGTTTACATTGGTGGCAGCAATCACCCGTGCGCTGCTTTGTTGCGGTGCTTTGGCTCCCACAGGGGTGAATTCTTTTTCCTGCAAAACCCGTAACAGTTTTGCCTGCATGGTGGGTGAGAGTTCACCTATTTCATCCAGAAAAATAGTGCCGTTATCGGCCAGGGCAAACTTGCCGGGCTGTCGGTTCACCGCTCCGGTAAAGGCTCCCTTTTCGTGACCAAACATATCGGACTCCAGCAATGTTTCTACCAATGCCGCACAGTTAATGGCGACAAAGGGGCCGTTGGCATTTTTGCCTGCCCGGTGAGTGGCATTGGCCACCAGTTCTTTGCCGGTGCCGCTTTCTCCGGTGATCAATACGGTAACCGGGCTGTCGGCTACCAGGCCGATAATTTTGAAGACTTCTTTCATGGCGCGACTGCGTGCCACCATGGTATTGGCCAGAGGTGCCAGGTCTACCTGATGCGTGTTAACGGTGGTCTGGTCACCGGGGTTCAGTACGCGTGCGGCTGCCTTGTCGAGTTCTTCAATATCAATGGGTTTGTGAATATAGTCTTCGGCACCGTGTTGCATGGCTTCAATGGTGCTGTCCATATCATGAAAGGCGGTGATCATGATGACATGGGTTTCAGGAAAAGCTCGTTTAAATTCCGGAAGACCTTCCAGTCCGGATTTTCCCGGCATGCGAATATCGAGAATAACCAGATCGGGACATTGCTCATAAGCCGCCGCCATGCCCTGATCAACACTGTGTGCAATGCTGACATCGTAACCTTGGCTGCTTAAGTGCAGTTGTAAGGTTCTACAGCTGGCGATGTCGTCATCGACAATCAGTATGTGTTTTTTCCGGATGGGTGAAACGGTTTCCATGGTATGTAATTCACTGAGTTTTTTGATTGCGATGTTCATAACTCTACAGGTCCTATAGGTAAGATAACACGAGCACAGGCACCATTGTTTTCATCCGTGTCCAGGCTGATTTGGCCATGGTGCTGATCCAGTATGCGCTTGACGATGGATAGACCCAGGCCGGTACCTTTGGCGCGGGTGGTGAAAAAAGGCTCGAACAATTTATCTTTTTGTGCGGGATCAATACCATTGCCATTGTCATGAATGTCGATGCGAATAGCCGGAGTAGCATTATCCACTTCCACATGGGCGTTAATGCGAATGTTGGGAATGTGGTTAACACTATCCGCAGATTCCAGGGCATTCATGATCAGGTTGCTGAATACCTGTCGTAGCTTAGTGGCATCACCATGAATAGTTGGCAGTTGTGGTTGGTATTCGGTAATAATTTTAGCATCGTACTTTTGTATGGTTTTTTGTGTGGTGTTGATGGCCGAATCGAGCAATTTGTTAATGTTCAACCATTCCGGGTTCAATGCATCGGGTCGTGAGAAGGCTAACAGGTCGGCGAGGATGTTTTCCATGTAGCGGACTTGATCCAGTGAAATTTGTTTCATTTCTTTGGCTTCTTCACCCCAGGATTCCTCGGCGCGTTTGCCCCAAATTTGCAAGGTCATTTTGATGGAGGAAAGCGGGTTGCGCAGGTCGTGGGCAATCATGGTGGCCATGCGTCCCATGGCTGTCAGGGTTTGGGTGCGGGCAATTTCCTGGTTTCGTTCTTCCACTTCTTTTTTCAGGAGCATGTGCTCCGTAATATCTTCCTTTATGGCTAGGAAATGTGAAATCTTACCCTGCTCATTACGAATAGGGGATATCATGGTGTCTTCCCAGTAAAGTTCCCCGTTTTTTTTGCGATTGTGAAAAACACCACGCCATTCGTTGCCTTGTTTTATTATTTCCCAAAGCTGGTGGTAGTCGATATCGCTGGTCTCTCCTGATTTCAGAATACGCGGTGTCTGACCCAGTATTTCTTTTGTACTATATCCGGTTAGCTCTGTAAAACGGGGGTTGATGTATTCAATAATACCCTGTGCATCGGTAATCATTACCGAGTTATAACTTTGCTCAACGGCGCGGGACAGTTTGCGCAATTGTTGTTCTGATTCGCGTTGTTGCGTAATATCCTGACCAATGCTGGTAAGCGTAGTGACTTCGCCAAAGCGGCCACAGGAGAGTGTGTTGGTCCATGCGAACAAACGTGGTTCGCCGGTTTTTGCCATAATATGGCTTTCGACAGTATGCGGAGGTGCATCGCCGGTAATGATTTCTGTATAGGCGTGACGTGTGCGTTGTCTGTCTTCCGGAATGACGCAACTGTCAAACCAGTCCTGGCCGGTGATCTCTTTTTGCTGCCAGCCAGTCAGGTTGAGCAGGTAATCATTACAGAAGGTGATGCGGCCATCGGCATTGAGAGTGACTGCCGCCAGTTGCATGTTTTCCAGTGTGTCGTGGTAGCGGCGTTCAAAGTTTTTTTGTGCCTGTTCCTGTCGTCGGCGTGTTGCCGTTTGCGCAATGATTAATGATCCTGCCAATAAAAACAGTCCACCTAACATATAGGATAACAAGTGCTGGCGGAAAAATTCCTGAGATGTGGCATTGAGTGCTTTGGGTGAAACATGGGAGACAATTTTCCAGAAGCGGGGTTTGGCATTCTGTTGTCCTTCGGATACGGAGGAAATATCCCCCATGCCGGCTTCGGCATAAAACTCCAGTACGGATACCATGGGATAGACAATAGCAAAAGTGAATAGTCCTTTTTCAGTGACAAAACTGCCTGCGTCCTGGGCTAAAATTTTTCGCCAGGCATCAGGAAAAGCCTGGGCAAAAGAATGCTCGCGTTCCAGCAGGAAAGCCCATTCATTTTCCGGGCGCGGGCCACTTAACCAGTAACCTTCATTATTAACAAGATTAAGGTGGTCGGCGATGCTGGACGCTGCCTGACGAAAACCCTGAATCAGTTTCTCACCACGAAAATTGAACATCAGCACACCTTTTTTTTCTCCCCGGCTGTTGAACAGGGGGGTGGCAAAGCGGATGGCCGGGCGCAGGGGGTATTCAATTTCTCCTTCTTCAACATTCAGGTCAAAGGGCGACATGTAGATTCCGCCAATATCCTGGGCCAGGGCTTCCTGAAAATAATAACGATCACTTTTATTTTGTAATTCACTTTGTGCCAGGATGTTAGGGTTACCTTCGTCATAGTTGATACGGATAATTTCCATGCCATCATCGGATAAAAAGCGGATCTGGTCATAGATACCTTTTTTTTCACTGAAATAAAGGAATTCCTGGGATAGATTTAAACGCGCGTCTTCGTCTTCGGGGTTGTCCAGCAAGTCCCAAAGCTCATTGAGCTTGGCAAGAAAGGTGAGGTCGGAAATCACGGCACGCATTTCGCTGATAAGTCCTTTTTGCGCCAGGGTGACATTTTTCTGTTCGCTGCTTTCCAGGCTGATGCGTGCCAGTTTCATCGCGGTGTAATAATGGCTTATGCCAATGCTAATCAGCAGCAGAGATAGTGGCAGAAACACCAGTAAAAAACGCCTGAGCAGCGGTGGGGGACGATCAGTATTCTGGCTCGCCGGGGTCATCGACAGGTGTCCTTGATGTGTTTTCGGACACGGGTAAGGTAAGCCGATTCGGTTTCTTCCGGTTCGCGTGGTAATAAAAAAAGCAGTTTTGCGGCGATAATATAGGGGCGGCGTGAATTGTCACCGGCAGGCCGTGGCGCACGTATCACCTGTTCGAGGTGAATCAGGGTACTTTGCGGGTTATCGCAATAACGGGGAAGCGAGACATGTTCGCTATAAGAACGGGCCCATGCCGAAATCAACAACATGACTAACAGTACCACTCCTGTAATGCGCAGGAAAAGCAGGTTGTCGGGTTGTTTGGCCTGTTCTGGCGTGGCCATGGTTTAATTTCTCCATCAGTATCTTGGGGATAGCGGGTTTAGGGGTAAGTCAGGTAATTTTTCCTTTTCCGTGCCTGGCATTAATTGTCCGGCAATCTGCTGTGCTAGTTGCTGCCCTCGGGCAATACGGTCACGGACTGAAATACCTCCTCTATAGTTGGCTTCAATATGCAGGCCGGGTAGTGCCTGTAACTGTCGGCTAATGGCATGGTCCCTTGACAGATGGGCACCGTGATATAGGGGTAATGCCTGGGCATGGCGGTGGATGCGCACCATTTCCGGGTTGCCTTTTATGTGTAACAGGGGAGTGAGGGCACGTAGTGCCTCATCAAGTAGACGGGAGTCATCCCAGTTTGCTGCTTTGGGGTGGCGCGCACCGCCAAGGTAGGTCGTCAGCAGCACTTTGCTCGCCGGAGCACGATCACAAAACAGGCTGCTCATCCACAGATTACCGGTGAAGGGCTGCTGCTCTTGCCGGGGTGTGAGAAAACCGGTGCCGTCCAGGGTGTGTTTCACTTGACTCCGGTCCAGCCCCATATGCAATACGGCCAGTGGCGCATACTGAATACTGTCCAGTAATGTTGCCAGTTCATCGTCAACAGAAGCAACAAGCCGCGCCGCTGCCGGGGCGGGTGTTGCCACAACGACGTGAGCGGCATTAAGACTGCGTTCGCCGTCAGAAGTCATGGCCGTTACTGACCAACTTTTTTGATGGGGTATTATTTCCTGCACCTGTCGATTGGAGAAAACCTGCACACCTGCGGTGCGAGCCAAAGTGTTTACCAGTGTGCTCATACCGCCCCGGAAAGAAAAACTGTCAACAGTGCAGGCGGTACGACGGCGCAGTATTTTATGAGTCAGCACACCGGCGGTGATGGAGCCGAAGCGACGCTCCAGTGCGGTTAAGCGGGGCAGGGTGGCTCCTGCGGAGGCCAGATCCGGATCTGCCGCCAGGGTACCGGCGATAAAAGGCTCCATGGCTTTTTCCAGCATTTCATTGCCCAGACGGCGGCGAATAAACTGACTGACTGTTTCGTCTTCGCTACCACCGGCGGGAATGAAAGGCTCCAGTAACAATCGCAGTTTGCCACGCAGGCTCCACAGCGGAGAGGTCAGCATGCCGGTGATGTGCATGGGCAGTGCCTGTAATTTGCCACGGTGCAAGAGATAACGACGTGCCTGGGGCAGGCGTTGGGTTTTCAGCGCATCCAGCCCGGCTTCGCTTACTAGCTGTGCGACTTCGGGACGGAAATTCATCAGCAATGATGCTGCCGGTTCAGTGAGATATCCTTCCTGCTGCTGACTTTTTATTTTACCGCCGGGGCGGTTATCGGCCTCCCATACCTGTACGGATACCCCTGCCCGGGCCAGCCACCAGGCTGTGGAGAGTCCCGAGATACCACCACCGATAATGATGACATCGGTATTCATCGTTTTGGTAGCTGGGTGGGCATGCTTTTTTGCCCACGCGGATGTTGGCGATATTCACAATACCCGCGTGGGCACAAAAAACGTGCCCATCCTGCAATTGCGTCGGGTTGTATTTTTTTATTTAACATTACCTTTATCGTAGGTTGGGGTGAGGTACGAACCCCAACATGCTGAGGTTGAATTAACACCGCTGTTGGGGTTCGTACCTCACCCCAACCTACATGTTTATTGTTTAACATTGTCTTTCAGTTTCTCCTTCATCTGTCCTAACAATTCCTGACCCAGCAAATCACCGGGATGCTCGCGTGCATCCACAAATTCACGAATGGTGTTGAAGCGTTTTACTGCTTCCGGGTTTTCTTTCAGTCTGGGGACTTTGTTTTTGGCGATATCAAATGCATCAAAACTGAGTTCGGTCATACCAAAACCTTTCATGCGTTGTACCGCACGCATCATGGCGCGGTTGCGAAACCGGGTGAGGTCGCCGGAGCCGATAACTTCCAGTCCCTCGCGTCGGGCGTTAAACTCGGCCGCTTTTTTGATACCGGCACGCACAAAATCAGGTGCGCTGGCAACACGTTTGGCGGCTTCCTGCGACCATTCCACACCGCCAGTGAAAACCTCCATGGCCTGTAATACATCCTGATCTGTCACCTGACGGGCACGACGTTTTTTGGTGACTTTTTCGGCTTCGGCCTCCAGTGCCGGCGTAACGAATAAACGGACTTCACGGGCTTTGCCTGCCAGACATTCCTTCACGGTTGCCTCGGCTTCGGCTGACCAGTCAAACTTGCGCTCCAGTTGATCTTCACTTTCCAGCCGGTCGAGCAATTTGATGTTGACCTCAAGCCGTCCTTCGGCCCGTGCGATATCTTCGGCCACAGCCTGTACGCCTGCGGCCAAAAAAGCGGGCATGGTGGCCAGGCGCTCACGCGCCTCCTGACTCCAGGGCAGGTTTTTACTGGCCTCATCAAAGGGTGAGTTTTCATGGCCAGGCATACCCGGTGGTCCTGCATCACCAAAACGCTTGGCGGCAAGAGCGGCCATGTGTTCGGTAGTTACCGCATGTTCGCCCAGTTCCTGCACATGGGCTTCGGCACGATTTTTCACCATCTTGCGCAGGAAGGAAGGCACACGTTGCAGGCGTTGTTCGGCCTCTGTGGTCCAGGTGATTTGGGAGGGGGTCTCTACTAATGGTTGGATCACATCTGCCCCTTGAGGCTGGTAACTGCACCAGGGGTCGGTATCCATGAGACTACCTCCCATCGCCAATGGTCGGGCACGACAGCCACCGCATAATTGCTGGTATTCGCACTGACCACATTTACCGTCAAGCTGAGGGTGTCGCAGAAGCCCGAAGGTTTTGGATTGTTCCCAGATATCCCAAAAAGCGGTTTGGCGAAGATTACCTTCACTGTCAGGAATATAGGGGCAGGCAGTAACATCACCTTCCGGGGTGATGCGGCAATAATGAATACCTGCCAGACAGCCACCACCTTCATAACCTTCGGCCCGGGTGAGCATCGAACGGGCATCGTGCTCATAGGCAATACGTTTGAAATGCGGTGCACAACGGGCGCGGATTAACAGTTCCTGATACTGGCTTTGCGCCTCCACCAGTTGATTCAATACCCGTTCGTAAGTAACAGGGCTGATATCCGACATGGACTCACCCCGTCCGGTGCAGATCAAAAAGAAGATGTTAAGTACCTTCGCACCACTGGCGTGAGCGAAATCAATCATGGCGGGTATTTCACCGGCATTATTTTCAGTCACTGAAAAGTGAATCTGAAAAGGTAATTCAAAATGACGACAAGCCTCGATGCCTGCCAGGGTTTTTTCCCAGGCTCCGGTACGGCCCCGGAAACGGTCATGTTGCTCAGGGTCCAGTGAATCCACACTGATTCCCATGCCCAATGCACCCGCGAGCTTGAGGGATTGCACCCGTTTTTCTGTGAGCATCATGCCGTTGGTGCCCACCACCATGGACAGGCCACGGCGGGTGCCGTGGTTAATCAGGCTTTCCAGGTCGGGGCGTAACAATGGTTCGCCCCCCGTAAGCACCACCATGACCTCGGTGGTTTGTTCAGCGATTTGATCCAGTAACTGACAAACCTCTTCACGGGTTAATTCATCAGCGCTGCCATTTTGCAAAGTATCGGCATCAAGATAGCAGTGCGCAC
>WFQM01000165.1 GCA_015487095.1 Gammaproteobacteria bacterium
GTTGAGCCGTCGCGAGAGCGGCTAAGGTGCTCAAGATCAATGATCTTTTTCGGTTATTTTGAATGAAAGCGTATCCCCCATACGGTGAGTTCAAAATGTTCGAAAAAGTCATTTAGATTGAGTGCATTAGACGTTCGCAGTAGGCTCAACTGATTAATTTAGGTTGAAGAACGGGCAAATACGGGCTGAAGCAGAGATGCCAATCGTATAAGTTATTGTGTTCCCTCCCTTATTCCCGCGGGATGCGGTAAGCATCCATTTCCACTTCACGCAAGGCTTGCCCAAACATCACAATGCGCCCCTGATAACGCTCGGCGCCATCGCTGGTGAACTCAAAAAAATACAAACGGCATAACTGGGTTTTACCCTGTGCATTGCGCCGGAACCATTGCCGTTTTCGCTCTACCGTATCGTCGAGAAATTGCACCCCGGCTTGTTGACAGGCACGTAATCCGGCATCCCGGGCAAGCTCTTGGGTGCGCACGCTGTCCCACCAGTACCATATACCCAGTCCCAGGGTGATCAGCCACAGAATATCGATCATCGTGGATTAGCGTTCTTGCCGATTTTTGTGCGTGTATAAAAAATCACAGCATTCAATAATGCGGGGGTGGAGGTTCGTTGAGCTGTTCAGTCACTTCGCCTGTGTTGTTGTCTTGCAGTTGTCGTCGCAAGCGAGTGAGGTCATCCTGCAATTTACCCATCAGCGTGTGCTGCGCCAGCAGCACATCGTTCATTTCTTCCATTGCTGCCTCTTGATGGGTAAGGCGAATTTCCAGGTCAGTGATTCTGTTTTCCATTGTTGTGGTGTTCCGATTGAAGCTGAATTAATAAGTTGAATCAATAGTGTTCGCAGATTTCGACTAGAATGGATGATCTTTCGCTATTGGCCGCTTGTGGTCAAGTATGAGCCCATGATTCGTAAACCTAAATTAATCAGTTGAATCGTAGCGAGAGCGACTATGGTGCTGAAGATAGAAGATTTTCCGGGCTATTTTGGACGACAGCGTATCATCCATACGGTGAGTTCAAAATAGCCCAAAAAATCTTTTAGATTCAGCGTCATAAACGTTCGCAGTAGATTCAACTGATTGATTTAGGGTAAACAATGCGTGAGAACAATGCCAATAAAACACGAGCAGAAAAAGTGGGATAACCGGTATACGGTCGCAAAGGGTAAACCCCGGGTGGCGCAGGTTTTACAGGAAAATCGTCACCTGTTGCCAACATCAGGTGATGCGCTGGATCTGGCCTGTGGCCTGGGTGCCAATGCGCTGCTGCTGGCTCAGGCGGGTTTGGCTGTGCAAGCCTGGGATTTATCATCGGTGGCGATTAATGCGCTGCGGTCGCGCGCTGCGGCAGAATGGTTGCGGGTACAGGCTGCCGTGCGTGATGTGGGCGAACAACCACCAATGCCAGCATCATTTGATGTGATTGTAGTCAGCTATTTTTTGCAACGGGCTTTGGCTCCGGCGTTGTGTGCCGCATTGCGGCCAGGTGGTTTGTTATTTTATCAGACATTTGTAAAAGACAAGGTATATCAACAAGGACCGACGAATCCTGATTTTTTATTGACCGAAAATGAATTGCTGACAATGTTTGCACCGCTTCGACTGCGGGTGTATCACGAAGCTGGGACCCTAGGCGACATTACGCAGGGGCTGCGTAATGAAGCGCTGTTCGTTGGACAAAAAGTCGAAGAACGATAAATCCCTGGCGCTTTTAGCGCGCTGTCTGATTTTCACCTTTGGTGGATTCCCAGTGCAAGATGCCTTCCACAGCATCTTCGGTCAGCTGCGGGGTGATGTGGGTGATAAACGCATAAACATAGTTGCGTAAGTGGCGACCACGATGCACGCACACACAACTGGTGCTGGGGCGGAACAGGTGACCAGCGGGCATTACAGCGAGATTGTTGTCTTCGTTATTATCCAGTGCGGTTTCGGCAATCAGGCCCACTCCCAGTCCCAGTCGGACATATTTTTTGATGATGTCAGAGTCCAGTGCGGTGAGCGCAATGTTGGTGAGCAGGCCTTCGTCAGTAAAAGCCTGGTTGATGGCAGCCCGACCAGCGACTTCGTGGTCGTAGGTAATCAACGGGTATTTTGCCAGTGCGGACAACGTCAGCTCGGGCTCTTGGGTCAACGGGTGTCCCGGAGGGGTGATGGCCGATAAACTCCATTCCCGATAGGGCAGCATCACCAGCTCTTTAGGCATGTTTTTACTGGCAGTGGTCACGGCTACATCGGCCGTGCGACTGAGCAGCATGTCATAAATTTGTTGTGTATTCCCCTGATGGATACGCAGTTTTACATCGGGGTAAATCTCGGTGAATTTGGCGATAACTTTCGGCAGGGCGTGATAGGCCTGGGTGTGCGTGGTGGCAATAGATAATGTGCCTTTGGTGTCATCGTTTACCTGCTGAGCAACTTGGCGGATATTTTCAGCTTCGGTAAGAATACGTTCGGCCATGGTGATGATGCTTTCACCCGCCTGGGTGACACCAGTCAGTCGTTTGCCGTGACGCTCAAAAATCTGTGTATTTAATTCTTCTTCGAGCAGGCGAATCTGGGTGCTGATGCCTGATTGGGCAGTGAACAGACGTTCGGCCGCCGTGGTGACATTTAATCCCCGTCTGGCAACTTCACAGATATACCGTAGTTGTTGCAGTTTCACCGCAAGCACCCCTTATATTGATATAAGATAAAATTACACCCTGTTATATTTTTATAGAATTTCAAGTCTGACCCACATTTTTACCATAAAAATACACCAATGAGCATCTAAATATTGATAAATATTTCAAAATCATCAAAAAAGAATTGAAAGGTGATCTTTATCACACTTTTCGATCTACAGGGTTCAGCATGTCGGGTGGCGGCCGTAAATATGCTCGACCACCGCAGCACAAGACAAGCAGTAAACATTCACCTCAACATTTAACCGGATAGCAGGAGAGCTATGATGATTTTTGCATCTCGCCACACACAGAATGTAGCACGTAATACACCAGGAATTTTTTGTAGGGCCGTTCTTGGTTTGTCATTGGGCGTTACGACTTTTAGTGTGCAGGCTGATTTATATGAAGATGGTTTGATGGCTTACGCCGTGGGCAATTATGCCAAGGCAGGGCAGCATTTTATGGGTGCTGCGGATGCAGGCAATGATGGGGCGGAGCATATGTTGATGCGCCTGTTCGCGGAAAACAAACTTTATGCTGAGGATATACAGTCTGAAACCCTGAAGTGGACACGCAAGGCCGCCGAAAAAGGGGTTGTTCATGCACAGTTTTCTTTAGGTAATATCTATCTTTCAGAAAAGCAAAATGATGCAAAACTTGCTGTTGAGTGGTACCGCAAGGCCGCAGAACAAGGTCACCCAGATGCTTATTATCAGCTCGGCGTTGTGTTTGCTAAGGGCGCAAAAGGTGTAAGCGCTGACTCACAGGAAAGCCGTCGTCTCTATCAGGTCGCAGCTTCTGAATTTGATGTACATGCGCAAAAAGGTAATGCTGATGCGCAATATAAGCTGGCAGGTATGTACCAGCAGGGGCTGGGTATGAAAACCAACATGGTCCTGGCCTTGAAGTGGATGGAAAAGTCAGCTTTGCAAGGTCATACGCTGGCACAGCTGAGTCTGGGTCGCCTCTATGCCGAAGGTACCGGTGTACCACGTGATATCCGTCAGGCACAGTATTGGCTGAGTCTGGCTGCTGCACAGGGTGCGCAGGATGCCATTGTGGCACTGAATAAGCTCATGGCAGATGAGGATACGAAGGTTGCTTTGGCGATGTAATGCAAACGGGTATCAATTAAAAACCGCGGCCATAGTGGTCGCGGTTTTTTTTTGAGCGTGAAAATAAAGAAGGCTTGGGAATGTATGCGTTTCTTAACTGCCCATAAGCAGCGCACGCGCATCACCGATTTGTGTCTGCACACTGGCTATTGTCGGTGCAATAATATCCTCGTCAAGCCCGGTTAGTTCCCAGGCGATATCGTGGATACGTGGTGCATTATCCAGTTCGTGGGTGTTTAATTCGACCAGAGCGGCAATACTGTTGGCGATATGCACAATGGCGGTTTCCACACGGTTTTGTGTGGCTTGTGCCGGGTCATGATGATAGGCAATGCAGGCTTGCAGGCTTGCAGGCAACGACCAGCTCCGCGCCAGTTCGCTGCCGATTTCCGCATGGTCAAAGCCGATGATTTCCCGCTCGGCTTCCTGGGACTCCAGTTCATCCGGACTATCGAGACAGGCCTCAAGGGTTTGGCGCGAAAGATCCGGCAAAGCACGGTACAACACCAATTGACCAATATCATGTAACAGGCCCGCAACAAACACGGCCTCGCGCTGGTGTTTGAGGCATTCCAGTGCAAGGGTGCGTGCGCACAGGGCGCAAAGAATACTATGCTCCCAGAAGTTTTCCATAGACATCAGTTCGTTGGGAATACCCTCAAAAGACTTGCAAGCGGATGTGGCCAGGGCAAGACTGCGTACTTGCTGGGTACCGAGCACGGTAACGGCGCGTGACACAGTGTCGATTTGTGTAGACAGCCCGTACAACGGGCTATTGGCGACCCGCAACAGACGGGCAGTGAGAGCAACGTCCTGAGTAATAACATGTGCAATGTCATCCGCACTACTGGTGGGATCATCCACCAGCTCATTGAGCCTCACATAGGCTGCTGGCAGTGAAATCAGCTGTTCAACATTGCTCAGCAAATCCTGAATCTTTTCATTCATAGTCGGTATCTGTCGGGTTGGGTTGTCTGATTAATTTAGGATTAAAAAATATTAATCACTGTTGTTTTCTGTGTCGGCAGCGTTAGGGAAATCTGTTGCATATTTCTGAATCCATTCCACGGCAGCCTGTTCACCGCTGAGCTGACGCCCGTCTTTGTCAAAAACTTCCTGTTTATATTGTTCAATATGGCAAATCTGCTCAACCATACGCGCCCGAAAAGAATCATTTTCATCCAGAAACTGGATGCCAATTTCAAAAGTATTTTGCAGGGGGTGACACCAGGTGACCTTGCCAATCGCTTGAAATACGGGGGACACCAATGGAATCTTGATGCGGATAGTGGTGCCTGGCTTCAGTGTGACCGTAGAATGAAAGGCAAGCCCGCCCTGACTGACGTTTTTAAGATAGTCGCCACCATCAGTGACCAGTTCTTCCAGTTGAAAATCAACGGGGATATTTGAAGGATGTCGGGTAAAGCTGCGCATGACTTGCTTTGCTCTCAGGTTTTCCAGAAAATGCGCTGGCTATGATTAACAGCGTGTATATGTGCGCTATCCTTCATGGAAAATAGCCGGGTACCCATTTGTATTCAAGGTAATAATACACAACCAGCCTATCTGTTTATGAGTAACGTGGTTGTTTTTAATCTTGTGAATATAGCGGCCAGAAATACGCCTACTATAGTGCTGACACACGCCTAAACGGGATAAAATTTACCCATGCACCCATTGAAATATCTTAAAAACTCTCGATTTTCCCGTTTGACCAGCATGCTGGTGGCACTGCTAATGGGCGGTATGTTTTCCAATATACAGGCGGAAGAATCACAAGCTGTGGTGCTCATGTATCACCATTTCGGTGTGGATAAATACCCATCAACCAATATTCGGCTCGCACAATTTGATGCTCATCTGGATTATTTAGCACAGGCGGGATACCAGGTCTGGCCGTTGGCAAAAGTGGTGGATTATGTGCGCAGACAAAAGCCTTTTCCTGATCGTGTGGTAGCCATCACCATTGACGATGCTTACCAGTCAGTGTTTGACGAAGCTTATCCACGGCTGCGTGAACGTGGCTGGCCGTTTACTGTTTTTGTTGCCACTGACGGTGTTGACCAACATTTTCAGGCCTACATGAATTGGCAGCAGATGCGTGAAATGCAACAGTATGGCGCGAGTTTTGAAAATCACTCGGCAACACATGATTATCTGATTCAACGCCGGACAGATGAAACGGCCGATCAATGGCACAAGCGCATGGAGGATGATATTGGCCGTGCCCAGCAACGCATTAAAGCAGAGCTGGGCAGAGCACCTGCATTTTTTGCTTATCCCTACGGTGAATATAACGAGATACTGGCGGGGCTGGTAACCAAGATGGGGTTGGTGGCTTTTGGTCAGCAGTCCGGGCCAGTTGGTTTGGATGCAGATTTGCGTGCTTTGCCACGTTTCCCTATGGCGGAGCGTTTTGCTGCTTTACCTGATTTTAAACAAAAGCTGCAAAGTCTTGCCTTTCCTATCATGGCAATACGACCGTGGGAGCCAGTGGTTATGGCACAGGAAGCCCCTCGAATGAATGTTGAACTGGCAAAAAGTGATGCGCGACTGGATCAGTTGTCGTGCTTTGTATCGGGCCAGGGTGCGGTGACCGTTGAATGGCTGAATCGAAAAATGCGACATTTTTCAGTACAGGCACCAACCCCCTTGCCGCGCGGCCGCAGCCGCTATAACTGCACTGCACCCTCATCCCAGCCGGGACGCTATTTCTGGTTTAGTCATTTATGGATTGTGCCCTGATCAGAAAACTGCAAGCTATTCAGCTTCATCAAAACGACGTGCGATAAGACCTTCCAGCGCATCCAGTGCTTTTATTTCATCCGCACCTTCAGTAATCAACTCCAGCTCCGTACCTTTGGCTGCGGCCAGCATCATTACTCCGAGAATACTCTTGCCATTAACCTCGGTGGTGTTTTTAACCAGTTTGATATCACTGTCAAATTGACTGGCAAGCGCTACCAGTTTGGCAGCAGCGCGGGCGTGCAGGCCAAGCTTGTTGATGATGATAACGGGACGACGAGTCATGTTCGGGAGATTCCTGTATTACATCAAGCTTCGTTGCGACCAGGCAATAACATAACACCTTGACGCCCACCGTCCACAGCACGTTCGGCCATTTCAGCAAGTGACAGTTCGGGATAGTTGAGCACTCGAATCAGCATGGACAGGTTGAGACCAGCGACAACCATTACATCGTTGAGGCGAACAAGTCGGCAGGCAATATTCGAGGGTGTTGCGCCACAGAGATCAGTGAGGACTAACACGCCGTCACCACTATCCAGTTCAATAACCATTTTTTCAGCACGTTTGGCCAGCGTGTCCAGGTCGTCATCCAGTGGCACGCCTAGCACGCGGGTTGCCAACGGGCAGACGCTGAGTGTTTTGACACTGATATCCAGCATCGTATAACCAAGAGATTCGTGGCTCACCAAAAGTACACCGATGGTCATGACAAACTCTCAGTCAGGGCAAGTCACGATGACGAATGATAACGTTATCGCGTTGTTGCTGAAAATACTGGCCAAGACGCTCGGTTAAATATACCGAACGATGTTGACCACCTGTGCAGCCTATGGCAATGGTCAAGTAGCTGCGGTTGTCGGCTTCAAAACAGGGAATCCAGTAGGTCATCATCTCTTGTATCTGTATAAAAAAACCTTCCACCAATTCCTGACCTTCAAGAAAATCGGCAACGGGCTGGTCCCGACCGGTCATTGCGCGTAATTTGTTTTCCCAATGTGGATTGGGCAGGCAACGCGCATCGAAAACAAAATCGGCATCTGCTGCCATACCATGTTTAAAACCAAATGACTCAAATAAAATGGACAGCCCGACTTGTTGTTCACCTCGTATGCGTTCACGAATCAAATCGCGAAGCTGGTGTACGTTACTTCGGGTGGTATCCGTAAACAAGTCAGCACGATCAATAATAGGTTGCAGCAGGCGTCGCTCATAATGTATGGCTTCCTGCAAAGGGATTTCTTCTCCGCTCAAGGGGTGTTTGCGGCGGGTTTCACTAAACCGTTTGAATAATACTTCATCATCAGCATCGAGAAAAATCACTTCGCAATCAACACCCGCATCTTTCAGTGTATCGAGAATTTCCGGGAAACGACTGAGATCCAACGGTGGGTTGCGGGCATCAATACCCACGGCGGCCAACTCACCCAGTTGTCCAGGAAAGGCGTTCATTTTTACCGCAAAGTCCGGCAACAGGCCCACTGGTAAATTATCGATACAATAATAGCCCTGGTCTTCCAGTACATGTAGCGCTGTAGATTTTCCGGAGCCAGAGACGCCGCTGATAACAACAAGTTTCATAATGTGTGACGCACTTTATTTTGAGGTTGAGTTAATTGTCTGTTTGTTAAAGGGGTGTGGCAAAATAATGTGGATAGATGGCGCAGGATATCGTTTCGTCTTCGAGGCACACAAAGGAGTACATACTCGCGGCGCGTAACCTTTTGTGCAACGCGGAAGACAGAAGGATAAACAAGCAGGATGTCCATGTTATTTTGTCACACCTCCTAAGATGGAATCGTTTGCGCCTGAATCAATTCACGCTGTCGCTGACTGAAAGCTTCGGCGGCATTGTACCCTTTACGCAATAAAATATGATCTCGCACTGCGGCTTCCACCAGTACGGCAAGGTTACGCCCGGAGGCTACTGGTAGCGTGGCTTCGGGGATTTCGATATCCAGAATCGTGCGTTTGCGATAACTGCCTTTCAAGCGATCTACTTTATGCAGATCTTCTGCAGCCAGTCGCTGTAGATGCACAATCAAACGCAGATCTTTGTTAAACTTGATGGCACTGTCACCGTACATAGCACGAATATTCAGGATGCCCAGACCACGCACTTCGATAAAATCCCGTAAGACTTCAGGGCAGCGGCCACGCACGGTATCGGGTCCCACTCGAGAGAACTCCGGGGCATCATCCGCAATCAGCCGATGATTACGGGATATCAATTCCAGTGCCAGCTCACTTTTACCAACACTGCTTTCCCCAGTAAGCAATACACCCATGCCATGTACTTCCAGAAACACGCCGTGTACTACTGTCTTTTCTGCCAGTTCATCATCGAGATAATGGCGCAGACTGCTCATCAGTTTTGCGCTACCGAGATTGGACAGCAATAAGGGTGTATGGGTTTTTTCACAAAAACCACATAAATCATCCGGGGCGGATTGCTGTTCAGCAATCACCACTGCTGCCGGTTCACCTGCGCATAATTGTTCAATCAGTTGTTGGCGTGATGCAGTATCAAGTTTGTTGAGATAATCAAGCTCTATTGGCCCCAGTAGTTGTAACCGATTGGAGTGGATGACATTGAGGTAACCAATCAGCGAATGACCTGAGGTATCAGCGCTATACCTCAATGTTCGCTGCTCACCACCACGCCCGGCAAGCCACTGCAAGCCCAGTCGTTGTTGATAACGCTGGAATAAAAGATTGACGGTAACAGTGTCGTTCATAGGCTGGGGGTACAAATTCCAGTTGTTCGAGATGGGTTAGTGATTCCGATCCCAGTCAATCAGACAATCATAAAGTGACTGGCTGTTAGCTGCCGCCCGCAATTTTTCACGTAATTCGTTATCACTGAACATTTCTGCTAAACGCGCTAACAGTTGCAGGTGCTCTTCGGTGGAGTCTTCAGGCACCAGTAATGCAAACATGAGATTGACCGATTGACGATCAAAGGCATCACAATCAATACCATCAGCCAATTGTACAAAGGCTCCAATAGTTTCTGTGCTGTTTTTGAGCCGTCCGTGCGGTATGGCAACACCATGATCAATGGCTGTGGTGCCCAGGCGTTCACGGGCAATTAAACTATTAAAGATATCGTGTGCATCCAGCGTGTCCGGTGAGCGCGTCACAAAAAGCTCACTAAGTGTTTCCAGCGCACGTTTTTTGCTGGCAACAGGCACCTGCGTCGCAATGCGCCCGGGAGTAATAATGTCAGAAAGTTGCATGGTGATATCGTGATAACAAATAGGATTAAAAATTAATGGGTTTAATAGTGTGCGTGGAAGTTTTCGCTCCCACGCACAATGTTATTTCGCACAGGTTCCTGGGTTATTCCTGCGAAGCCTCTTCCTGTAATGAGGCCTGCAACGCAGAACTGCTGCCGCGATGGTGATTAGAACGTTTTTCTTTGTGTTTTTTCACCTGGCGATCAAGCTTGTCGATTAATGCATCGATGGCCGTGTACATATTTTCATCTTCGGCGGCCGCAAAAAGATTGGCACCGTTAATATGAATCGTGGCCTCCGCTTTTTGACGCTGTTTCTCCACGCTGAGAATAGCATGAACGTTGGTCACCGTATCGATATGTCGCTCCAGTTTGGCCAGTTTGGTGGTAATATAGTCACGAAGCGAATCGGTAATTTCAAGATGTTGACCAGTAACATTAACTTGCATAATTAACTCCTTTAGTTGTATCCAACGTCCATTCGGCTGCTATTTTTTGTTAGCTACGGTTAGACAAGCCGTTTGCGTTCATTGGATGGTGCGATGGACATTGCTTCACGGTATTTTGCTACCGTGCGACGTGCCACATTGATACCCTGATCACCCAGCAAACCTGCCAATTTATTATCACTCAATGGTTTGCCCGGCTTTTCAGCGGCAATCAATTTTTTCAAAATTGCGCGAATAGCGGTGGCTGAGCATTCACCGCCCGTCGCCGTTCCCACATGGCTTGAAAAGAAAAATTTCAGTTCAAATATACCTCGCGGGGTATGCATATATTTTTTTGTGGTAACCCGGGAAATTGTTGATTCATGCATTTCAACAATTTCTGCGATATCGTGCATCACCATAGGTTTCATGGCTTCTTCACCGTGATCAAAAAAGCCGCGCTGACGATCAACAATGGTTGTTGCTACTTTTAGCAACGTTTCGTTACGACTGCGCAGGCTTTTAATAAACCAGCGTGCTTCCTGTAAATTATTTTTCAAAAAAGTAGCGTCTTTGCTGTTATTACGCTGCGCCATTTTCGCATAAAGGCTGTTAATGCCAATTTTTGGCGTGATGTCCGGGTTCAGTTCCACACGCCACTGACCTTTTATCTTTTTCACAAAAACATCGGGAATAATGTATTCAGGCTGACTCTCTGTGATATGTCCGCCGGGTCGCGGATTGAGGCTTTGCACCAGCTGAATGACATGCTGCATTTGTGTTTCGGCCAATTTCATGCGGCGCATAATCAGTGGATATTCACGTTTGGCCAAGGAATCAAAATGCTCTCTGAGCAACACCTTTGCTTCAGTCAGCCAGGGTGTTTCCGCATCGTAATACTTCAGTTGGATCAGCATACATTCGCGAAGATCACGGGCAGCAATACCAGGCGGGTCAAAATCCTGCACGCGGTGTAATACTGCTTCTACTTCATCCAGTTCAATGTCGTTACCTTCGGACAGGGATTGATGCAGTTCTTCCAGTGATGTACTAAGGTAACCATCATCGTCAATGGCGTCAATAATGGTTGTGGCAATGGCCTGGTCGGTTTCGCTGCAAGGGGAAAGATTCAGCTGCCATAATAAATGATCTTGCAGGCTTTCGCTGCTGCTGTCCGCTTGTTCGTAACTTAAGTTCTCGCCGTCATTGTTCCGCGAAACAGAGCTGTAGGAATCGACGTAGGTATCGCTGTAGGAATCTTCCCACTCACTGTCGGTGGGCAGATCGTTGGGGATTTCCTGTTCCTGTTTGTCCACAGCACGGTCAGCTACATCGACGCTTTCGCCATCTTCACCCCGATTTTCAATACGATTTTCACCGCCACTGCTGTCAGCGGTGGCGCTCGTTTCGCCATCACTCCGTTCACCGCTATCGTTTTCACGACGTTCCGCAGCGGCCTCCTCTGTAATCTCCAGCATCGGATTGGATTCAAGTGCCTCCTGAATCTCCGTTTGCAGCTCCAGAGTAGAGAGCTGTAACAAGCGGATAGCCTGTTGCAACTGGGGGGTCATGGTCAGGTGCTGACCCAGTTTAAGCTGTAAAGTTTGCTTCATTGATGTGCGAGTCGGACCTTGGCCAAAGTCGCGTCTCCCAAAGGGGGAACGATCTTTTTGCCTGTTATTTATTGTCAGTTTACTCCAAACCCCGGGATGTTGAAGACTTGGCAGGTATTTATTTTTTATGTCTTCAATAGACGCTGTTATATATCACCTAAATCCTGCAAGTATTCGCACTCTCTACAGCACAATCACTTGCAGAACCTGGATCAAAGTTTGAAATCCTGCCCCAGATAAACGTCCCTGACGTGAGAATCTTTAAGTACATCCTCCGGGGAGCCCTGAGCAATCACTTCACCGGCATTCATGATATAAGCACGGTGACAAATCCCAAGGGTTTCTCTTACATTATGGTCAGTAATCAGCACACCGATGTTACGCTCGGTTAAGTGGTTGATTATACGCTGAATATCCAGTACAGAAATGGGGTCAACACCGGCAAAAGGTTCGTCTAACAAGATGAACTTGGGTTCAGTGGCTAGTGCGCGAGCAATTTCCACCCGCCGACGCTCTCCCCCTGAGAGACTCATGCCTAGCGAATCACGAATGTGGCTGATGTGCAGCTCACCCAGCAATTCATCCAGTTTGCATTGTTGTTGCTGTCGCGTCAGGTCGGCGCGGGTCTGTAATATAGCCAATAAGTTATCTGCAACGCTGAGTTTGCGAAATACTGAGGCTTCTTGTGGCAGGTAACCGATGCCCAAACGGGCCCGTGCATGCAACGGATAATGGGTGACATCATGATCATTGAGTTGAATCTGACCATGATCACAAGCCACCAGACCGACGATCATGTAAAAGCAGGTGGTCTTGCCTGCACCGTTAGGGCCTAGCAAGCCCACCACTTCGCCGCTGCCCACGGTGACGGAAACCTTTTTTACCACCTGTCGTGATTGGTATTGCTTGGCAAGGTCGATGGCTACCAAATTGCTCATGGCTGAGCGTCAATTTTTTTGGGGCGCGGTTGCAAGGTAACGGTAACTCTCTGCTGCTCACCTGTCTTGTTAGTAGCACCGCCTGCATTGGCTAGCACTCGCTCGGCATCGGGGTCATATTGAATGCGATTACCGCTAAAACGATTCCCTCCCTGCCAGAACTGTGCTTTGTCCATTAGTAGTACCTGTTTGCTGTTCGCATTATATTCCATGCGCTGACTGCTGCCTTTCACGATTTTTCCGTCCGCCCGTTCTTGCAAATAATGCGCTGGCTGACCCTGTGCGGTAATACGCTGCAATTCTCCCTCTTTGCTGTACACCACCACTTCATCGGCACGCATCTCAATGCCTCCCTGACGCACTATCACATGGCCGGTGTAGGTCATTACTCCCAGGGCTTCGTCAATTTCTGCCCGATCAGCCTCAATATGAACAGGCTGTTGGCTGTTGTCATCGTTACTGGCCAATGCCAGCGCGCTGAACACACAGCTCATCAGCAATAACAGGAGCTTAAGGCGCATAAACCCCCCGTACCTGCGACAATAATTGTACCTGCCCCTTGCGGAAATACACTTGCAGACCCACTGTTTTCAAGGTGTCTTCATTTTGCACAATGGTGGCTGCCTGATCCGTTTCTGCATAATCATCCGCAGGTCGCACACGCACATCGCGGGTACGAATCTGTAAATTGGCCGATGCCACCTCGTCAGGGTAGCGTTGGATGGTCACTGAGCCATCCAGAAAAATCTGTTCATTGCCATTTTCCGCACGACCGGTTTCCGCCACTGCCGTCCAGCGCTGACCATCGGACTGGAAAGCGGTAAATTGTGGTTGCGTAAATTCGCTGCGATCATCATCGGCATAGTGTGCCATATGTGTGGCCCGGAGTTGATATTGCGGTCGCCCCTGCTCGTCTAATACTTGTGTGGTGAAATTTTCCATGAATGAATCCGGCACCCCCTGAGTTTGTGGCGTCACTACGGGCCCCTTATCCGGCTGTTTCTGAAACAGCCACACACTGAGCCCGGCGACAAGCACAACCAGCAGGGGGACAAAGGATTTCCACAAGCGCTGAAACAACATTCAATACCTGGATACTGCAAGTAGTCGTGCTTGTACAGTGCAAGATATTGATTCGTAGAGCGAATGACAGCTTTGAGCGTAATCCTTATTGTGATTGCCGAAAAGTTTCATATCGTTCATACGGATTAAGAGCTCGCCTAAAGTGCCTACTGTTGGTGTGCTGAGTGAGTGCGAGCGCTTGCAGTATCCAGGTAATATTTGATCCAGCAAGCAACCTACTGCAAATAATGCTGCATGGCGGCGTCCAGCGTTCCTTGCGCCTCCATAATCAGCTCGCAGAGATCGCGTGCTGCGCCCTGACCGCCGTTGTGTGGGGCTTGCCAATGGGCGTGCGCGCTCACCAGTGCATGGGCATCGTTAGTGGCTACGGCTAACCCCACACGCAGCATAATGGGTAAATCCACCACATCATCACCCATGTACGCCACCTGCTCTGAGTCAAATCCCAATTTGGCAATAAGTTCTTCGAAGGCGGGCAGTTTTTCCAGTTTGCCCTGATAAACATGCTTGATGCCGAGGTTGGCCATGCGGTGTTCCACCACTTTTGATGTACGACCGGTGATGATGCCCACCGCTACACCACTGTTTTGCAGCATTTTCATGCCGTGACCATCACGGGAATGAAAGGCTTTGTATTCCTGGCCATCGTCACCGAAAATCAAACGACCATCGGTAAGCACGCCGTCCACGTCAAAGATCAGCAGTTTGATTTGGGCCGCTCGGGCGAGAATGTCTTTCATATTGTTAGTCCTGGGCTTGGTCCTTGGCTTTTTTAATGTGAATTAAGGGTTAAAACAATGAGTATTTAACACAAAGTTTTTGCGTGTTTTCCTCTGCGTCCTTTGCGCCTCTGCGACCTCTGCGTTTATAACCCGGCGCTTGTCAGTACCACTACAATATAACCGCCCAATACACTGAAACGATTGTACTAATGGCTTTAAACTCTTGGGTTCCGGCTAAAAAACAGACGAAATGATGGTCTTTTCAGTAAAAAGTGTTAACAGAGTGATTAGCCCTTAATTTACATTTTAAGGAGCTGATATCAAACTACGCCTGCGCGCAACAAGTCATGCATATTCAGCGCACCAACAGGTCGCTGCTGTTCATCCACGACCATCAGTGAATTAATTTTGTGCCGCTCCATCAGGCTAAGTGTTTCCACTGCCAATTGCCTAGGCTGCGCTGTTTTGCACTGGCGTGTCATCACTTCGGCAATACCAATTTGGTGGACATTAACTTCGCCATGATCCAACACCCGGCGTAGATCACCATCGGTAAAGATGCCCGCCAGCTTGCCACCGGCATCAACAATACCCGTCATCCCCAGACCTTTTTGCGTCATTTCCAGCAACGCTTCGCTAAGGCTGGCAGTATCATCCACACAGGGAATACTATCGTTGCCGTGCATAATGTCTTCCACATGCAACAATAAACGCCGCCCCAGTGAACCGCCGGGATGCGACAGTGCAAAATCATCCGCAGTAAATCCACGCTGTTCCAGCAGTGATACCGCCAGCGCATCACCCATCACCAGCGCTGCTGTGGTACTGGAAGTGGGTGCCAGCCCCAATGGGCATGCTTCTTTTTCCACGCTGACATCAAGATGCGCATCGGCTGCCTCAGCCAGGGTGGAATCAACCTTTCCAGTAAGCGCGACGAGCGGGGCTCCCAGGCGTTTGATCAGCGGCAGAATGGTGAGAATTTCAGTGGTTTCACCGGAGTTGGACAACGCCAGCACCACATCATTGCTGGTGATCATGCCCATGTCGCCGTGACTGGCTTCACCCGGGTGTACAAAAAAAGCGGGGCTGCCAGTGCTGGCCAGAGTGGCAGCAATTTTTTCGCCAATATGGCCTGACTTGCCCATGCCCAGCACCACAATGCGGCCTTCGCAGTCATACATAAAACGGCAGGCATGCACAAAATCCGAGCCAATGCGACCGGCAAGATCGGCTATGGCTTTGGCTTCAATATCGATGACCGCAAGGGCCATTTGTTCAAGTTTAACGGGACTCATAATTTTTTGGTTATTATCCAGGTACTATGTCTAAATCTATCAGCCTAGGCCCGTCATGCCCAGCCATGTCATGTAACCGACAAAACAGGCCAGTAACAATCCACCTTCAAGGCGGTTGATACGCCCCGGCCCTCTGAAGCCATAGGCCATCAGGAATAATACGAGAGTTAATCCTGCCACGACAGGAAAATCACGTTGTAACACTGCTGGTTCCAATATGCTGGGTGCGATCAATCCAGGCAAGGCCAGTACCGCCAACAAGTTAAACATATTAGAGCCAATGATATTGCCCACGGCCATATCATCTTCACCCTTGAGGGCGCTCATCACCGAGGCAGCCAGTTCCGGCAGGCTGGTGCCGATGGCGATAATGGTGAGGCCAATGACTAAATCACTGACACCCAGATCACGGGCAATATCCACCGCACCCCATACCAGCAGTTTGGAGCTCAACACCAAAGCCACCAGACCCAATATAGCCCAGAATACAGCTTGCCCGGTACTCAGGCTGGAGGGAACCTCCCTTTCAAACTCACCCGTTAACGGGTCTGTCACCGAGGCCGTTATTTGAGGATCAGAGGCCACAGCTTGTGAGCGCTTGCCCAGCCAGATCATCCAGAAAATCAATAAGGCCGTGGACCCCAGCAGGATAGTGCCATCAAGCACACCTAGCTCGCCATCCAGCATCAAGGCACCCGCCAGCAAAGTCACCGCAAATAACACCGGGAATTCGCGGCGCAAAATGCCGGAATCCACTGTTAGCGGCATAATCAGCGCTGTTACCCCCAAAACCAGCGCAATATTAGCGATATTGGAGCCCAGCGCATTACCTATCCCTATCCCGGGGTTACCACTGCTGGCGGCCATACCAGAAACCAGCATCTCGGGTGCCGACGTGCCAAACCCCATAATGGTCATGCCGATAATCAGTGGCGACACACCCAGGTTACGCGCCAGTCCTGCCGCGCCATGCACAAAACGTTCAGCACTCCATACCAAAAAAACCAAACCACCAACCACAGCCAACCACGACATCCACATCTATTCAAAAACCTCCACTTACGGCACTGACAACGGACTCCGCAGATCCTTCCGCAAACCAGTAATGCAACACCAGTCCGGCAAAAATCACCGCACCAAACCAATGATTATTGAGAAAAGCCTTGAAACAACCTTCAGGACTGCGGTCACGAATCAGCCATTGTTGATACACACCCAATCCTGTCGCTACCAACAGACCCAGAAAATAAAATACACCCAGCTCCAGTTTGTTACCGACGATCCACAAAGTAAGGAGCAATATCACCTGGATGCTGCCGATAATCATGCGGTCGGCATCACCAAATAAAATCGCCGTGGATTTAACACCGATTTTCAAATCATCTTCGATATCCACCATGGCATACATGCTGTCATAAGCCGTAGCCCATAATACTGTAGCAATGAGCAGCAACCACGCCACCAGTGGCACTTCGCCAGTTTGTGCTGCAAATGTCATGGGAATAGCCCAACCAAAAGCCAGCCCCAAAAACACCTGTGGCAGATATGTGTGGCGTTTCGTAAAAGGATAAATGGCCACTAGCACTGCGCCAACCAGCGACAGAGCAATGGTGAGCCCGTTCGTCGTCAATACCAGCATAAAAGCAATCAGGCATAACACAACAAACAGTATCAGCGCCTCCCGGGGCGCTACCTTGCCCGCCGCAATGGGGCGACTTTTGGTGCGCGCAACACGCGGGTCAAATTCACGGTCAGCGTAGTCATTAATCACACAACCCGCCGCACGCAACAGCACCACACCCAGCACAAACACCAGTGTCACCCCCGTATCCGGGTTGCCCTGTCCCGCAATCCACAACGCCCACGCTGTTGGCCATAGCAACAGGTAAGTGCCAATGGGACGGTGCAGGCGCATCAGCAACGCATACTGGTAACTGCGATCCTTAATGCGCTCCCAGCTCAGGTCCGATATTACGGTTGGTATGTTCATGGGCGGATACTGTAGCCGACTAACCCTGGTGTGGGCAGATGGCGGGGAGAAAAATTTCACTCACCAGCAATGGATGGCGATTGAGAAAAAAAACTGACCGCCGCCCCCAGATATTCGTCGGCAATTGCGATAAACCTGTTGTGGCGCGCGTAAACAATGCTTGATCTGGCGACAACCGCGTAATCTCAATGCCGCTGCGCACCATGGAGCGGTCTGCGAACAACACCGCTCCCAGTGGTTTTTTGCCCAGCCGTGACAGGCGGCGGCGGGGTCCGGTCAAGGTGCGCACCGGAATCACCGTGCGTGCAAACACCCACGGTTGATCATCACATAACAAACGCACTTCGCGCACAAAACAGCGCTCATGCGGCAATGCGCCCAGCGCCTGTGCCTCATTCAGCATCGGTCGCTGCCAATGTTGCTCAGTAGGTTCGACACGAAACTGACCCCGACATGTCTGCTGCAAACGACGGGTCAACGAAGTGGAATCCAGCAACCAAGCCAGCAACCCAGGCGATGCGCCATGACGGGCAACAGGTGACCACGCCTGCCAGCGGGGCTCAAATCGGTGTTTGCCTAAGGGTAGATTGGTCACGAGGATATTACTGATGCGTCAGATTTAAATGAGAGCGGATTGTACCGCAAGTTGCGGACGGGGTCGTTCGGGGATTTTTATTTCTGCGCATATTTTGTGCAGGCCTGAATCCAGAGGGAATCAGGTTATTGAATGCCTGAGCGATGACTGAGTTTTATTGACAGACAGGTAACGTTATTTTTTTGTGATCAGCGAATCACTGATTTCACCCGCCCAGCGAATCGATGCTAGGTAGGCTGTGCGCAAAGTGCCGCCGTCATAGTGCGTGTTGCTCAGATCGTTCCATTGGCCGCGCTCATAACTCAATACCAGTGACAAGAGTTGTCCCAGTTCGCCGGTTTTATCCAACAGGGCATGATGCAGTATATCGGATAGCGGCAAGGTATCCAGAATTTCATCCAGCGGTTTGTTGATGAAGGCATCCAGTACTGAGAACAGACCTACAGTGAAGGCATTTTCAGCAGATACAGGCGTGTCAGCAGACAATGTTTCGCACATGTGCGCACGAATCAACGCGGTAAGAATCAGTTCGTAGGGTTTGTCATCAATACTGGACATAGCCAAAATCGCTACCCAGGTTTTGATGGTATTGAGGCCCAATAAGCTGATGGCCTGCTGTATGGATTCGACTTTTCGCCCAACACTGACATGCGCGGAATTGATATAACGCAAAATCCGGTATGACAAGGAAACATCCTGTGCCACCAATGTTTGCAATTCACCGAAGTCCAGTTCGGGATTCTGCAATTTGCTCAGTAATTGCATAATGGCCATGCGGCTTGTCAGTGTACGTGCACCTTTGACAATTTTCGGCTTGCAAAAAAAATAGCCCTGAAAATAATCAAAACCCAACGCTTTGCAATATTCGTATTCTTCTGGGGTTTCGACTTTTTCTGCCAGTAAACGCACGCCGGTTGGGCGAAGTTTTTTGACCTGTTCCGTCAATGTGCCTCCCGGCAAAGTGAACAGATCAAATTTGATGATATCTGCCAGTTCCACCAACGCCCGTTTGCTGTCATCACAAATAAAATCGTCGAGAACGATGACGTGACCGGCCGCTTTCAATTTTTTCAGACCGGTGATCACCGCTTCCGTGGGTTCGATGTCTTCCAATACCTCCAGCACCAGATTGTCCTCAGCCAGTGATGGCGGCAGGCCTTCCACAATGTAACGTTCAGTGAGATTGATAAAGGCCAGTGATTGTCCTACCAGTTCAGGCAGGCCGACCTCCATCAGCGCATTGATCAGTACCTGGGAAGTAGCGTCGTCGCCATCAACCACGTCGGCGTAATTGTTTTCGCTGGAACGATACAGCAGTTCGTAAGCATACACATACAGCTTGCGATCATAGATGGGTTGGCGGGCAATGAAAAAATCGGGCACGATGGCAATCCTTGCAAGAGGTCACCGGCATGGGCCAGGTGCTCGTTTGATACTGGTGGTATCGGCAGGCACCAAAGGGGCTTTAGCTTGGTTCCCCGTATTTAAAAAGCGGGGGATTTTGGCCTCTAACTCCGCAGCGGTGTCCGTTCACCGTTTTGCCGATAATTCAGATAATCCGCAAGAATCAAAGCATGATCAAAAGCCAGAAGTGAAGGTAGATCTTCAGGCAAAAAAACCTGCACGTTCGCGGCATCATCAGCAGCCTGAGGTTCACCGCTGGCCTCGGCGGTGTAGACGGCACAGACGGTGTGGCCACGCGGGTCACGGGTTGGCTCCGAGTAACATCCCAACAGAGTGATGAGTTTTACCGGCAGTGAAACTTCTTCCGCCGCTTCCCGCACGGCAGCCTGCTCCAGACTTTCGCCCACATCGACAAAACCGCCGGGAAGTGCCCAGCCATATGGCGGGTTTTTACGTTCGATGAGCAATATGGGCCGACCGGGCCGGTCGATGAGTTCGATAATAATATCGACGGTCAGTTTGGGCGTTTCTGGTGCAGGCATTGGCTTGATTATCAATACAATAGCAGGGCTGCCAGCCCCAAAAAGGCCAGGAAGCCAATGACGTCCGTAACCGTGGTCAGCAACACACCACCTGCCAGCGCAGGATCAATGCCGACACGCTTGAGCATCAGCGGAATGGTTGCCCCGGCCATGGCAGCAACAATCAGGTTAATCAGCATTGCGGCGGCGATAATGCCACCTAATTGTGCATCGCCAAACCAGGCCATTACAATACCGCCGACGATCAATGCCCAAATCACCCCGTTGAGTCCGCCTACCAACAGCTCCTTGTTAAACAGCCGCCGCGCATTGGAACGGCTGATTTGTCCCAACGCCATACCACGAATGACTAACGTCAGAGTCTGGTTGCCCGCAATGCCGCCCATGCTGGCAACAATGGGCATGAGAATGGCCAGTGCTACCATTTTTTCCAGGGTGGCATCGAACTGGCCGATGACCCATGATGCCAGCAGAGCAGTAAGCAGATTCACCCCCAGCCAGACAGCCCGGCGTTGTGAGCTGGTAGCCACGGGTGCAAACATGTCATCCTCTTCCGAGAGACCTGCCATGCTCATCAACGAATGCTCGGCTTCATCACGAATCACATCCACCACATCATCGATGGTAATACGACCCAGCAGCCGACCTTCTTCGTCCACCACTGGTGCAGACACCAGATCACGTTTTTCAAACAGGCTGGCAACCTCCTGTTCCGGCAGGGTGGCAAGAATAGCCTCTCGTTCACGATCCATATGTTCTGCTACCAGCGTGTCGGGATTCTTGATCAGCAGAGCTGTCAATGGCAACAGCCCAAGGTATTTATTTTCACGATTGGTAACGATGAGCTGATCGGTCATTTCCGGAATTTCACCAATGCGTCGCAAGTAACGCAGAACGACATCGAGACTGATATCTGCGCGCACAGTGATGGTGTCGATATTCATCAGCCCGCCAGCGGTGTCTTCCGGGTAAGACATCACTGCTTCCAAGCGCTCGCGGTGCTGGGCATCCATAGCCTCCAATACCTGATCGGTCACCGCATCCGGAAAATCGCTGAGAATGTCGGCGAGATCATCGGCTTCCAACCCTTCGGCGGCAGCCAGCAACTCGCTGTTGTCCATGTCACGAATCAGTCGCTCACGCACATCATCATTGACCTGCAACAACACGTCGCCTTCCCTCTCAGCTGAAACCAGTTCCCATACTGCATCACGCTGCTCATGCGGCAGAGCTTCCAGCAAATGAGCAATTTCTGCCGGATGTAATTCGCGCAACTCACGCTCCACGCGGGCAAGCGTGCTATCACGAAGCAAATCCGTGAACGCCTGCAATCGTTTAGTGCGGTGTTCGTGTTCTTTGTTTGAATTGGGCATGGCAGTCCACCGGTCACAACGTGGTGGCATTCTACCTCATGGCAGAAGTGCCGGGAGCTTGTCGGGTATTATCCTAAATTAATCAGTTGGGCCTACTGCGAACGTCTAATGCACTCAATCTAAATGACTTTTTCGAACATTTTGAACTCACCGTGTGGGTGATACGCTTTCATTCAAAACAACCGAAAAAGTCATTGATCTTGAGTACCTTTAGCCGCTCTCGCGACGGCTCAACTGATTAATTTAGGATTATGTATCTACCGGAAAGAAAGTTATTTCAGTGATTTTTCCAGTTCAGTCACCCTTGCTTCCAGCGCCTCCAGTTTTTCGCGACTACGTTGCAGTACCGCGCTTTGTACTTCAAATTCGTCGCGGGTCACCAGTTCCATTTTAGCCAGTGCAGCCTGCAGGGCTGCCCGCAGATTTTTTTCCATATCCTGTTGCATGGTCTGAAAACCGGCAGGCAGTTTATCTAACACGCCGCGAGCCAGTTCATCCAGTTTTTTAGGGTCTAAACGATTTTCAAACATCTTGCTAACCTCCTTCATGATTTTCTCAACAGATGCATTGCATCTGCCGCGTATTATCTTAACGAGATAAGGCGGGTACTGGCCAGTGACGCACACACAATTCCCGATATAGCTTATTTTTGCATGCCCTAAAAATGCCCGCACCAATATAGCGCTCAATAATGGTGCGCACCTTTGTCAGCCTCCTCATTTTGGTGCGCAACAGCACCGACTGAGTCTGTAAAATTATCATAACTTACTGAAAAAAGTACCATTACCTATCTTGGCACAGTCGGTGCTATGTGTGATTGGAGATTTTCGAATTAATTA
This sequence comes from Gammaproteobacteria bacterium, assembly GCA_015487095.1. Taxonomy (GTDB): domain Bacteria; phylum Pseudomonadota; class Gammaproteobacteria; order SZUA-152; family SZUA-152; genus SZUA-152. The sequence goes on from WFQM01000165.1 coordinate 22,601, forward strand.
ACACACCTTTAATTTGGGGAGGAAATATGAAAAAAATAATGAGATCAAATAAACCCAGGCGACTCTTTCGAAGCGCAATTTCGCAGTAATATAGTAGCAATTATCAGCAATATCGCGCTTTGCAACACTGCCGGGCGCCAGTGCATATTTTAGGAGGGAGCTTTCCCATGAAACTAGTCACAGCAATTATCAAGCCTTTCAAGCTGGACGACGTGCGTGAGGCCTTGTCAGAAATCGGGGTTCAAGGCATCACTGTCACTGAAGTAAAAGGTTTCGGACGCCAAAAAGGTCATACCGAACTCTATCGCGGTGCAGAATATGTCGTGGATTTTTTGCCGAAAGTAAAACTTGAGCTGGCCATTGCTGCTGATCTTCTGGATCAGGTTATCGAGGCAATCAGCACAGCCGCTAATACCGGGAAAATCGGTGACGGCAAAATTTTCGTTGCTCCTCTGGAGCAAGTGGTTCGTATTCGTACCGGTGAAACCGGTACTGAAGCACTCTAAAGCGGGGAGCACATAATAATGGAAGCTAATATTTTTCATTTGCAGTACGCCATGGACACCTTTTATTTTCTGGTGTGTGGTGCCTTGGTGATGTGGATGGCAGCAGGTTTTGCCATGTTGGAAGCGGGACTGGTTCGTTCTAAAAACACCACAGAAATTCTCACCAAAAACGTCGTATTGTTTGCTATTGCCTGCACTATGTATTTGGCTATCGGCTACGACATCATGTACGACGGTGGCATGTTCCTGGCTAACATCGTACTGGACGGTGCTGAAAATGCGGACGCTATGGTCGGTGCGGTGTTAAAAGAATCTGCCGAAGCTGGTTTTGATGGAGGCGCGGTGTATTCCAATGCATCTGACTTCTTCTTCCAGGTGGTCTTTGTAGCAACCGCCATGTCCATCGTTTCCGGTGCTGTTGCAGAGCGCATGAAACTTTGGGCGTTTATGTTGTTTGCAGTAGTGATGACCGGTTTCATCTACCCCATGGAAGGCAGCTGGACCTGGGGTGGCAACTCTGTGTTTGGCATGTACAACCTCGGCGATGATTTCGGATTCTCCGATTTTGCCGGTTCCGGCATTGTGCATATGGCAGGTGCCGCTGCGGCTTTAGCGGGTGTATTGGTACTGGGCGCTCGTAAAGGCAAGTACGGCAAAGATGGCTCAGTCAACGCAATCCCTGGTGCCAATCTGCCCCTGGCAACGTTGGGTACATTCATCCTGTGGATGGGTTGGTTTGGTTTTAACGGTGGCTCTGTGCTCAAACTGGGCGATATTGCCAATGCCAACTCGGTGGCCATGGTGTTTCTGAACACGAATGCGGCCGCCGCCGGTGGCGTGATCGTCGCTCTGATTGTTGCCAAGCTGCTGTTCGGTAAGGCCGATTTGACTATGACACTCAATGGCGCATTGGCTGGCTTGGTGGCGATTACTGCTGAGCCTTCCACGCCTTCTGCTTTGGAGGCCACGCTGATCGGTGGTTTTGGTGGCCTGCTGGTGGTGTTCGCCATCATCGGCCTGGACAAGCTGAAGGTTGATGACCCGGTGGGTGCCATCTCAGTGCATGGTGTCGTTGGTATATGGGGTCTTTTGGCCGTACCGCTTACCAATGATGGTGCCAGTTTCGGTGGCCAGATTGTGGGTATGCTCACCATTCTGGTCTGGGTCTTCGTGGTCAGCTACATAACCTGGATGATTATCAAGATGATCATGGGCGTGCGCGTCACGGAAGAAGAAGAATATGAGGGAGTCGATCTTACCGAGTGCGGCATGGAAGCTTATCCCGAATTCACCAATAAATAGCTTAAGCGACATAATAATAAGTCTGCCCATAAACAGACAACTTCAAGCGCCCTTTACCGGGCGCTTTTTTTTGCCTACATTTTTAAAGAGATGTTGAGTTTTATACCAAAACTTTCCATTGTTGTTTTTCCATACACTGCACACCTAAATAGTTTCCATGATCCTAAATTAATCAGTTGAGCCGTCGCGAGAGCGGCTAAGGTGCTCAAGATCAATGATCTTTTTCGATTATTTTGAATGAAAGCGTATCACCCATACGGTGAGTTCAAAATGTTCGAAAAAGTCATTTAGATTGAGTGCATTAGACGTTCGCAGTAGGCTCAACTGATTAATTTAGGATGACGTCCCATCGAAAAAACCCAGGATATCTGCAATGCTAACGATGGGTATATTGATATGGGACAATAAAAAAACAGGCGGACAAGTAACGCATGCAATTGGTTACGTAACAGTACGTGCAGAACGTTAAGGTCAGATTTTAGATGGCGTGTTTTGAGGTTTAAGCCTAAATCTCAACCGCTATGGGTGTATTTATGTTTTTTGAAAATACTTGGTAATCAACAATCTGCTAAAGTCTGAATCTGAAGCGCCGTTAAATTTACAGGCTTCCTGTTCCACGCTATGCTCCCTGCAACGCCCACCCTTGATGAGGTTATGCATGAAAAACCTGATTACCCTAGCAACTGTTTTCCTGTTATGCCTGTCACCCCTGAGTTTTGCCAGTAAAATCTACAAATGGACTGACAGTGAAGGCAACACCCATTACGGCGAACGCCCGCCCAGTCAACAAGCCACACAAATCAAGGTGCCCAAAGGCCCCGCTCGCACATCGGCTCCCCAACCGGTCAATCAACAGGATGCTACCAATAAGCTACTGGATGCTTTTGCCAAAGAACGCAAAGATAAAAAAGAGGCTGCGAACAAGACAGCAGCAGAAAAAGAACGTCGGGATAAAAATTGTTCCAGCGCTAAACGTCGCGTCATCAGTCTGAAACTTGGCGGTCGCCAATACGAAATCACCGATCAGGGGGAACGCCGCTTTCTCAGTGATGCGGACATTCAGACACGTTTACTTGAAGCACAAAAAGTCGCTGATCAATGGTGTAAATAAAAACACTAGAAATTCAACGGAAAATAGCCATACAACAAAGGCTGCCCAATAACAAGCCGCCCCAGCGGCAATTTTACCAACTACGCCATCAGCCGTTTCCGTACGCACGAACTCTGATACACTCGTCTTGCCAACCACCCGGTATATAACCAAAAACCCGGATCACAATACCGGCTAAAAACCCCCAAAATAAGATAGCAAAGGAGTCAGTCTCATGTTCGCCCCCTACTTTGTTTCCACTGGACGGATAACCCGCAATGCGATGTTAGCGCTACTGACCGGGGCGATTATAACGTCCCCCAGTCTTGCGGAGATTGCGAAAAAAACAGCAAGCGAGATTGAAACAGCAACGGCAATGACGCCAGCAATAGCCAGCCCGGTAGCAGGCAAAACTGATCATGTTGCACGGGCCATTTTCACCACCGCCATTGTTGACAGAGAGCCAGTAGACACACTGGAAATGTTGTCGACAGATACCAACCGGGTTTTTTTCTTCACAGACCTGCGTGGGCTTGGCGGGCAAATTGTTACCCACCGCTGGGAACACAATGGTCAGGCCATGGCTGAGATCACCTTTAGAGTTGGTTCCGGGGCACGTTGGCGGGTTTATTCCAGCAAGAATCTGCTGCCTGAGTGGACAGGCACATGGAAGGTCGTGGTAAACAACGAGAATGGTGAAACCCTGCACACCAGCACATTTGAATACGTAACGGCAACAATACCTGCCGCAGAATAAACCTCACACCTGCCCGGGATGGCTACTGACTGGAGGGCATAACATTTTCTATTGGTAGCGCTTCTGTTGGTACCAACACATCCACGCTGTCCGGGATTGTATTCCCTGATTCTTCCGCAACAGTATCACTTATGGCAGCAGGAGCTGCTGTTTCGGCGATGCTCACATCAACGTCAATAACTTTATCGACAATAGGCAGGCTATCCACCGATTCCACTGTGCTGATCTCGTCTTCAATCACAGCATCCGTTGTTTCGGGTTCTAGCGCTTCGGGCTCAATAGTTTCCACCGCTGCTTCAGGCTCCATTGTCTTGGTAATAGCTTCCGGTGTATTCAGTGCTTTCATCACATCATCAACCGTCTCCAGCGCGCTTTCTTCTATTATTTCTTCCCCTTGTTTTTCTATTGTTGTTGCCGGCTCTTCGGTCTGAATATTCGGCATTGATGGCGCTTCCTCTAACACTTCGGCCACAGGGGCTTCAATCATGGGGGACACCTCCACAGCAGGCGTCGCCACTGGTGCCACCACAGGCCTCGTTTCCACATTCGTTTTTTGCGCGGCTTCAGCCTTGATTGATTCCAGGCGTTCACGTAAACGCGCTACGGCCTCTTTGCTTTTGACCTCTTTTATATCGGAACTAGCCGATGCTTCGGGTTCAGGCTGGCCTATTTCACCAATACTTGAGGTTACTTTGTCGGTAAATTCACCCAGTGTCTCTGTCCCTTGATTAACCACAGCCTTCAATTTTTCCGGCGCATCACCACCTGAAAGATAAAACCAACCCACTCCGGAAATAATCACCAAAAATAACGCAGCGCCTGCCATCCAGCCCACACCTGGCCCTCGTTTTGGCTTCCGCGTTGTCACATCCTGTTGAGGTCGAATCGACCGATTGATTTCCTGCGTTTCAAACAATGGCTTTTGCGTTACCTGTTTATCTTCCAACACTATTGATGGGTTTTGTGTGACCGCTTCCTGCCGCACTTTTTCCTCAGCAACTTTTTCTGCTTTTTGGTTACGCTCGTTTTCAACGCCCACGGAGTCTGCTGGTGAACCAATAGCATCTACATGTGGATCATCACGATAGCCCAGTGTTGCTTCCCAAATAAAATCGTCTGATACCCACTGGCGTTTTTGTTCCTGTTTTTCGACCTTCATCACTTCCCGGGGATCAATCAGGTTTGATCGGTCTTTGGCACGTTCGGCAATCTCTTTTTCATCCACAATAATAGCGTTTTCCACTTCGGCAATTTCTTCCGCCGCTGCTTCCAACTCCATAAAATCGTCCAGGCTTTCTTCATTTTTACCAATTGCTTTCAGTGCTGCCTCGCGGGCTTCGCGGGCTCGGCGAGCCTTGTCGGCATCGGCTTTTTTGCGTTGTTGAATGGCGGCGGCCTTTTTTGCCTTGGCCTGTGCTGCCAATTTGATTTTGTTTTTATCCACCTCACGCCGCGCGGCGATAATGGAACGTTTGTGCTCCAGCTCAGCCTGTAAACGTGAGGCTTCCGCTTCCGCTTTCAGGCGTTTGATTTCCTCTTCCGCCTCCCGGCGCATTTTTTCGGCGACCTGTTGCGCTCGTACAGCTTCTTCTTTGGCGATGCGTGCAACATCTTCCATTTCCTGTTTGCGAAGTATGACTTCTGCGTTAACCAGACGCTCCTGTTCAGCTAATACTTCGGTTTCTCTTTGTTGTTGAGCCTGTTGTTGTGCAATCGCCTCGGCAGCTTCACGTTTTTTACGCTCGGCATCCATGACCGCCAAATTGTTTTTCTGCGCCTCTTCTGCTTCAATCTTTTGTGCGGCCGCAAACAATCGTGCCTGTTTTTCCACTTGTTCACGCGCCGCCGCTGCTTCGGCGCGCAACTGCGCCATTTCATTTTCCATTTGCTGGCGGGCTGTTTCGGCCTCATGGGCTCGATTCGATTCTTCGGTCGCACGTCGTTCGGCTTCTTCTTCGGCCTCGGCCTGACGACGGATAATTTCATTTTCGGCACGTTGCCGTGCGGCATCAGCTTCTTCTGCACGGGTTGCTTCTTCCTCAGCACGACGGGCAATTTCTTCCAACTGAGCCTGTTGCTGAGCCAGTTCTTCGGCACGAAGGCTCGCCGCCGCACGTTCTGCTTCGCTACGTGCGGCATCTGCGGCCAGACGTGCCTGCGCCTCAGCGGCCAAACGTGTTTGCTCTGTTTCAGCTTCCAGGCGCTCCAGTTCATGCACTGCCTGTAGACGGGCTTCTTCGGCGGCCTGCGCGCGCATGGCTTCGCGTTCTGCATCAGAGCGTGCAGCATCAGCAACCCGTTGCGCCTGTTCCTCCAACTGCATGCGCGCCACTTCAGCATCTACCTTCAACCGCTGAATTTCGGCTTCAGCTTGTAAACGGGCTTCTTCAGCAGCCCGGGTTCGACATGCCTCATCTTCCGCCCTTCTTGCCATTTCTTCCCGCTCAGCCTGCAAACGCCCCATTTCCTGCGCACGTTGTGCAGCCATTTCGCGTTCTGCCTCACTACGCGCTTGATCTGCTGCCATGCGCGCCTGTGCTTCAGCCTGAAGTCGTGCCTCGTCTGCCAGTTTTGTCAGGCGCTCAACTTCACTCTCTGCTGCCTGCGCGCGCGCAGCTTCTGATTCAGCTTTGCTTACAGCATCTTCCAGCTCTTCCTGTTGTTCGGCCAGATCTTCGGCGCGTTGCCGGGCAGCATCACGCTCGGCTTCGGAACGTGCCTGGTCTGCGGCTAAACGAGCTTGTTCTTCCATTTCGCGCTGGGTTTCTTCAGCACGGGTGCGCATGCGCTCGGCCTCGTCTTCGGCCTGCTGCCGTGCGACTTCGGCCTGTTGAGCACGCATGGCCTCAATTTCGGCTTTTTGCAAAGCACTTTCAGCCTCTTGTTGATGGCGACTGACTTCTTCAGCGCGCTGCTGAGCCATCTTGCGTTCTGTTTCGGAACGAGCTGCATCAGCGGCCAGTCTGGCTTGTTCTTCAACGCGCCGACGCGCCATTTCAGCTTCGGCCTTGAGACGAATAATTTCGTCTTCCGCCTCTTTTTTCGCTGTATCCGCTGACTGACGTGTCTGGACTTCCATTTCACGACGTGCATTGGCAGCATCCTGTTTGAGGCGCTCAATCTCATTCTCAGCTTTTTTCTGTGCCAGCATAGCCTCTTCGGCCCGCGCAGTTTCTGCTTCTGCCCGCTGCACGGCGGCTTCACGTTCTGCTTGTTCGGCAGCCAGATCATCGGCTCGTTTTTGTGCAGCTGCTCGTTCTGCCTCACTGCGTGCGTGATCTGCTGCACGCCGCGCTTCGTCTTCGGCTTTTTTTCGTGCAACTGCCGCTTCTTCTTTGAGCCTCGCTACTTCGGACAATGCTTGTTTGCGTGCGTTGTCTGCCGCCTGAGTGCGCTGCATTTCCTGTTGCACGCGCTGCTTGGCCTTGCTCATCAGCGCTTCCACGCGACCATCGCTTTCCACACTGGTTGCGGCTTCGCCGTGCAAACTGACAACGTTATCTTCTGGTTTCAGAGTCGGTACGTCTTGCGGCTTTGCCTGTGTACCTGTTGCAACAGGCGGTTTACTTGCATTTTTTTCCAATGCAGACGCCGAAACAGCATTCAGGCCATCACGCAATACAAAAGCATCCAGGCCATATTGGTTAAGCAAAAATACGGCCGCCGCCGCACGACTGCCGCCGTCACTGAAAACAATGTATTTGTGTAATTTGTTAAGCTTGCGCAGCTGCAAGCGCATTTCAGCTAACTGGATATTGCGTGCGCCAGGCAGACTGCCTCGGGAATATTCAGCCAGTTTGCGAACATCCAGCCATTGCACATCCAGGCCTGTCATGGCTTTGGCTTCATCAAAAGACACATATTGCAGAATAGGGGTGACCAGCAGGCTGATAAAATCCTCTTTTGACAGTCGCATCAGCGTACCGTCTTCCATCATGGTCACCGAGGCATTACGCTTGCCGTTGCTGATCAACGCCTCTTCACCAAAACCGGTGCCTGGCGTCAAAATCGCCAGCTTCATTAGCGGCGCACCCGGAGTCACCCGACGGGCAACTTTCGCCTTTCCTTTAGCAATAATGTAATAGTTGTCGTCATCGTCATCCTGGTTGATCACGACAGTATTTGCACGCACCTTGATTTCCTCCATGCGCATCATCATGGTCTGGATGTTTTCGGCGCGCAGCTTGAGGAAGACCTTGGATTGCAGGAAACGACTCATCCAGTCGGTGTCATCCTCTTCTTCCACTGCCAGACTGGACACTTCGTAAGATTGTTGTTTTCCGCCCCAGTTGAGCAACATTTCAAGCAGGTCAGTATCGATGTTCAACAGGGAAACCGGTGTCTTCGCAACAGCGGTAACGGTGTGGGGGGATGTGGGGTCCAGCGGTTGGCGTGCCTGCTTGCTGTTGGCGACTAACTTTGTGGTTTTTCCTGAAGCATCAGTAAGCTCCAGCTTGCCAGCCACAAGGTACAGGGTACGGTGATCCCGCTCACCCTGTTTGAAAATTGTTGCCCCGGCCACCACCTGGGTCACTCGTGATTTACCACTGAGTTCAGCCAGCATATCGGGGGACAGGTCACACAGCGGCGACAACGATCTCAGCAACTTGTGATCCAGCAGTTGTTTGGCAGCGCTCATTTATTTAATCATCGGTTCTGGCAGGCTAAAAGGCAGCAAAGTCAGCGACTCTCCCTGCAAAGTATAACGGCAGAGAAGACGAAAGGTTTACAGCAAAAACCTCGGATTTGCCGTGTAAAACTGGCCGACTCACCGTACCGTGACGAGTGTCACAGAGTGTCAGAAGCTGACCCTGAGGGTCAACTGTGAAAGCCCATAAAAAGAACTTATTTAGCCTTGAGCACAATCGGGTCTATGGATTGTGCCCGCAGGCGGTTACGCACTATGTCCATTTTGCGCGCGCTTTGGAAGGGGCCAACTCGCACCCTATACCAAGTCTGACTGTCATTAATGGTGACGCGCTGAATATGGGACTCAATGTTATTTAATGCCAGCTGAGCCCGCATGCGATCAGCATCTTCCATGCGACGGAAAGAGCCCACTTGCAAATAATAGGTAATGGAATCCGCAGTTTTGCGCTCGCGTTCCGTCGCTAATTCTTGCGGCGGGATAAATACCTCCATTTCTGGCAACAAATTATAAAAGTCAAAACGCGGTTTTTTGTCTGTTTGTTCCCTCGATTTGTTATTAATTGTTGCTTGTTTGGGGGCAGCCTGACTCTTTTCCACCACGGGTGCTGGTGTTGCACGCTCACTGCCCGTTTGTAAATCATCTCTGAGATACACCAGTAGCGCGACCAACAAGCCAATCAACAAACCACCAAGCATCCACAGCCAACCCGGTGTTGGCTTGGAAGGCTTGGCTTTGGGTCTGGAAGTATTTTTGTAATCTTTGGCCATAACCGGGACAGCGCTTTACATGGTTTCCGGTGCCGACACGGCCAACAGCCCCAGGCCGTTAGCAAGCACCTGCCGTGTCGCCTTAATCAAACACAGGCGCGCATCACGCACGGCGGCATCATCTACCAAAAACTGGTGGGCGTTGTAATACGTGTGGAAATCATTGGCTAGCTCACGCAGGAAATGCGCCAACTGATGCGGCTCATGATTCAACGCTGCGGCCTCCACCACTTCCGGGTAACGTGAAAGCCTAGTCAGCAGGGCTTGCTCATGTGTTTCACTTAATACCGCCAAACTGGAAAGACCATTATCACTATTGTGAGTCAGGCTTTTTTCAGCCAGCTGACGGAATACGCTACAGACTCGTGCGTGGGCATATTGAATATAATACACCGGGTTGTCACTGCTCTGAGACTTGGCGAGATCGAGATCAAAATCCATGTGCTGTTCGCACTTGCGCATCACGTAGAAAAACCGTGCCGCATCGTCGCCCACTTCTTCGCGCAATTCACGTAAGGTAACAAACTCACCGGAGCGGGTAGACATCTGTGCCTTCTCGCCACCGCGATACAAAATTGCAAACTGCACCAGCAGCACGTCAAGCTTATCGGCATCATCGCCCAACGCAGTGAGCGCAGCTTTAACGCGCGGCACATAACCGTGATGATCGGCCCCCCACACGTCGATGACACGGTCAAAACCACGCTCCAGCTTTTGCATATGATACGCAATATCTGACGCAAAATAAGTGGTTTGACCGTTGTCACGCACCACTACGCGGTCTTTTTCGTCCCCAAAATCAGTAGACCTAAACCACCATGCGCCGTCTTTTTCGTACAGATGACCGGCATCTTTGAGACGTTCAACGGCACGCCCTACCGCACCCGACTCAGTGAGCGAACGTTCGGAAAACCATGCTTCGTAAACCACGCCGAAACCTTCAAGGTCACGGCGAATGTCATCAAGAATGCTGTTGAGCCCGGCATCAAACACCGCGCGAAAGGCTGTACCACCCAACAACTCTTTAGCACGATTGATCACGGCATCGATATACTGCTCTTTATCGCCACCTTCGCTCTCGTCAGCGGGTAGATTCGTCAATACAATTTGTGCAGCATGCCGAAAAGCATCGCCGTGTTCACGCTGTAACGTGGCAGCGATATCCCACACATAATCACCTTTATAGCCGTTAACGGGAAACGGCAGTTCATCATTGGCATTTTCACCACACAGGTCGAGATAACGCAGCCATACACTGGCAGCAAGAATATCCATTTGCCGCCCGGCATCGTTGACGTAATATTCACGATGCACCTTAAAACCCACCGCTGCCAGCAAATCCGCCACTGCCGCGCCATAAGCTGCGCCACGACCGTGACCAACATGCAGCGGACCAGTGGGATTAGCAGAGACAAACTCCACCTGCACGGATTTGTCGTCACCAATAGTGGAGCGCCCGTAGGCCTCTCCTGCTTCCAGCACTACCTCCACCACAGCGTAAACTGCCGCATCAGTGAGCGTAAAATTAATAAAACCCGGCCCGGCGATTTCGATTTTTGCTACCCGATCAGCCGTTGGCAATGCGGCAACAATTTTCTCTGCCAGGTCACGGGGCTTGCAACGCACCGGTTTAGCCAGCATCAGCGCAATATTGCAGGCGTAGTCACCGTGACTGGCATCGCGGGTGCGATCAATCTGGATGTTCGGTGACAGATCCGCAGGCAACACGTTTTGAGATTTCAGCGTATCGATAGCGGTTTGAATCAGAGAAGTGAGCTGTTGTTTCATGTTGGCA
>WFQM01000166.1 GCA_015487095.1 Gammaproteobacteria bacterium
GTACAAAGCAAAAGCAAACATGGTTTTGGGCTGCCCTTTGGCATCTGGTTATCCTCCCACCCCCAACTACAGCAACTCGCAAAAAACAGTTTGTCGGACCTGAAGCGCCGAGATTTTGTTCGCCCTGAATTTATTGACAACCTGACTCGCCAACATCGCGACGAGCACGCCGCGTATTACGGTACCGCAATCTGGGTATTTATGATGCTTGAGCTTTGGCTTCAGGCACACGAGCGATAACTTGCCAAAAAAAACCGAAAGTCTCCCGATAATAAAAAATTTGCTATACCCATAGTGACTGAGATTTAGGTATATTATCCAACGCCCGCCGCTACACGTTCAGCACTTCCAGTACGATAGTTACGCACCAACCGCAAATAAAAACGAAATCGCGTATTATCCCAGGATCCCACACGCGGCATTTGCATAAAATCATCCGAGTGTTGTGCTGCCGCCCAGGCTGTTGAAAAGGCGGCATCAAAGCCTGCCGCTTTTACCAAATCAACGTGCTCCGCACCATAGTCCTTGCCTGGGGCTCCGTTGGGATAAGCAAACAGGGTAACCTCCTTTTCAGTCAACATCTCCAGCTGTTGCTTCCCTGCCTCAATTTCCTGCCTTGCTTCATCCAAGCTGATTTTCGCAAGTATAGGATGATTGACAGTATGTGCTCCCACACCCATTCCCGCCTTGAGCAATACCGACACCTGCTCTTTTTGCATCATGGGGGAATATGAAATGTCAATATTCAACTCATTCTCAAGACGTTGAACCTGCTGATCTCTCTCCTCAAGCGGCAAATGCTTTAACTGACGAAGTACCGAGTTCACCATTTGCAGTCTCGCATCCATAGATGTTATTTCGTATTCACCCAGCCCCAGATTCAACAGAGATACTTTTGGTGTATCCACCTTCCTCAGTAATTCAATAACACGATCATTCCACATACAACCGTGCTCAAAAAATCCCGTGGTCAGAAAAAAGGTGGCGGGTACAGCCCAACGTTGCAGAATAGGCAATGCCACTTCAACGTTATCGGCATAACCATCATCAAAGGTGACACAGACTGCATTGGCGGGTAACTTTCCTTGCCGAAGAAGCTCCATGGCATTATCCAGAGCCAATGGGGTGAAATAGCGTGCCAAAACTTCCATTTGCCAATCAAATGCAACGGCGTCTACATCATCCGGGCGCAGCGGATCAGCAACTGGATGCACCCGATGGTAAAGCAATATAAGCAACTTGGCGTTGGCACCCTTTGAAGAAACAATTGCGCTTGCCGCACGAACCAATGCTCTCATTTACTTATTCCTTTATTTTCTAACATGGAATGATGACTCATTGCTGCCGATATCCTTTTATCACAAACCCATGGCTTAAGAGCGCTCCAAGCACCGGCACTGAATGCAACAACCAGCGCATCCCTTGGGTTTCAAAAAACCATTGATAACGACAAAAACGGTAAGGCAAAATCGGAATCCAGTAGCGTTTTAGTTTCACAATTCCTGCATCTTTCATAGCACGACGAAGTTGCCGTGGCGATTCATAACGCAAATGCATATCGCGCCGCAAAATTTTCCGCTTCAATCGACCAATAAGATGCGGCAGACAAGCACTGTTCAGCGCGTCAATCCATATTTCCCCGCCAGGTTTCACTGCGGCGGCTAACTCTCGGGACACTTCGTTCGACGTTGATAATGCCTGAGTAACGCCAAAACATATGGCACCATCAAAGCTTCCATTTGCGATGGGTAATCGTGTGACATCCGCGACACCCCACCCGACACCATCAGAGCTTCGGCTTAATGCCTTTTTCACGGCAGGAAAACAATAATCCAGTCCAACAACCTGCTTTCCCTTGCCCACCATAAACCGGGAGTAGGTACCCGCACCACAACCCGCATCCAGCCATGAAAGCGCTTCAGTTGTTGGTGCCCACAGGGCATCGAAATTGCGAACACGGGTCTCTAATCCGCTTTGAGTCCAGCCCGCAATACCCGCATCGTCATCTCGTGCATCAGCATATTGGCCAAAGCGCTTTTTCCAGCCACGTTCAAAACTACTGCCATTTGAAGAATCTTCCTGGGACATTAATACCCACCTCTACGTTGCATAGACATTTTCTGATTATCTTGTGATAACGTCGATTGCCCATCCGTATTTCCCGCAGCAAGGGATTGCGCGACTTGCAACTTCAGCAAAACCAGCAGTGCCATCAAGTGATACAGAAGATCAAAATAAGCCAGCGAAAGAAATGCCCCACCCACGGCAAACCCCACCAGACTGACCTGAATCATTCCAGCAAGCTCTTTTGCCCACGCCAGACTATCGGAATCAGCGGCATATTTCGTTATCCACGTCGCCGTACGCCATGATACAAAACCCAACGTCAGAAAAAGGAATAAGCCAACAAAGCCATGCTCTCCCAATACTGAAAAATAGCTGCTATGGGCCCCCTGATAACGCCCGGCCGCCGTTTCCATCAACATCTCGACAATCTCGGGAGCATAAAGATGATAGTTAGCGGGTGTAAAAGACTCAAAGCCACCCCCCAAAAACCGGCCCTTTGCCATTTCAATGGCAAACAGCCACGCAGTGATACGCCCCATGGCAGAAGCATCTTCTTCATAGGTTTGCACCGTCTGCATACGCGCCGTCCAGCGCTCCGGCATAAATGCAATGGCCACAGGAATGGATAAGATCAGCACAATGATCATCAGTCCCCGCTTTTTGCTTTTGAGTAACATAAAGGCTCCCATAGCTGCGATGGCAAGAAGCCCTCCCCGGGAATAAGAACCCAATATCGACAATGCAGAAAATCCCATTGCAGCAACAAGCCCTCGTTTAACCCACTTGTTATCTGCCTGGGTATACAGATAACGCATAAGAGGCAACACCATCACCAGAGCCAATGCCAGCGAGGTATTACCCACAATAAAACTGCCGGGAGGCCCGACGACGTGAAATTGTCCACCGGTCAACAACGTGAAAATTCCTCCTTTCACGCCATAAAACCCCAATGAAATAACAATGACCCAAACCAGCCCATGAATGCGCTCCCGGTGGTTGAATAACATCAAGGTAAGAAAAATCATTAACTGTATTTTAAGCACCTTGGACAATTTCGCCATCGCCTCGTCCGGGTGAATAGCAAATATTGTCGTAATAACCATCCACAGTAAAAACAATATCAGGGTTACTGTTATCGGTGTCAGTGGAATACGTTTTGGCTCTTTCGAAAACAACAGGGCAACAAGTGTTGCTGCTCCGATCAGTGCAGCAAAAGGTAAATTGGCTGCGAAACCCCAGCCTAATCGGTGGGGAGCCATATACCCGATCCACGACCACGCATATACACCAATATGAGGTCGCATCAGGATATAAGGTAATACGCCAAAAACGATAAGCGTTACAGCTATGTCTCTCATTTATCAGGCTCTCGCTGTCGCAGGCGTTATAAGCAGTGATGCATCACTATTTACGCTCAGAAGTACAGTATCAAAAAAAGGTCGATCCGTTTTATTGGTCATTAAGCATATTTGTCAAACAAACGTTCAACCGCCCTGCTCTCGCATCCCAACTGTTCTCTTTTGCCACTGTACGTCTTTGCTCTGTGCTGCCCGCACCGTTGCCCTGCAATGCCGCTTCTATCAATTCCGGCCACTGACCAGCGGTGCGCGCAATGGCGACATTCGATTTGAAAGGAATGACACTGGGAATATCGGAGCTAATAACCGGCTTTCCTGTGGCCAGATATTCATGCAGCTTCAGTGGGTATATACCACGAGTCCACACGTCACCTTCCACTCGATAACACATGAGATTGACATCCATGTTGGCAGCATAACCAGGTATCTCCCGATAGTCTTTAGCGCCGAGAAAATAGACATTTTTTAGTCTGGCACATTCATCAAATCCCTTTTGTGTATGGGCATCAAGTTTCCCTTTGCCACCAACGAATACAAAATTCCAGCTCTGATGATTTTTTGCAAGTGAAGCAATTAATGGAAAATCGACTTTAAGATTAAGGTTTCCCACATAGCCAATTCGTGGATGGGGAATGTTTGCAAGATCATCAGGTTCGGGACAGTCTCCTGTAGCCGCACCACAAAAAACCTCAAAATCCGCGCCATTGGGAAGCATTTCGACGGGTTTTCCGCTGATTGCAGCAAGCTCTTCAGCAATAATATCCGATGATGCCACCACCAGATCGGCCATTGCCAAAAGCGCCCGTTGTTGCTCCTCCAGCTCACGATCCCACTCAGGCGTCAAACTGAGCATGTCATAGGCATGGTAAACCACAAAATCGGCTTGGATTTTTTTGGCATAAGGGTAAAACTGCGGATGAAAAAAATATGCCACGCGTGGAGCATTTTTCATTCTAGTGTGTATGCGCTTCCAACGGCGCACAGCCATACGGATTGCCAGATGATCAAGCGCCGAAAACCTGGGCCAACGCAATAAAAACTTTGGGGGGTGGTCCACCAGCACCTGATCCTGAGCGCAAAATTCACCGTTGACAGATGCCTCTTTCCACGCTGTCTGATCTCTGTCCCACACACTCCACAAGCCGTTGCTATAAATAATATTGTGCTGGCTTCCCAGCCTTGAAAGCAGCTGTTGCCGGTTCATCCACGGCCCATCCCA
>WFQM01000167.1 GCA_015487095.1 Gammaproteobacteria bacterium
CTGTTCCTGTTGTTGCAGGGTGTGCAGCCGCGATACAAAGCGCCCAATGGAGGGATAACGGCCACTGTCGATTTCCAGTGCCAGTTCAATAAAGCGTGTGAGGTTGGCTGCTACCCGGTGTTGCAGGTGTGCCGGATAGGCTGAATGGTAGCGGTTAAGTACATCACCTTCGCAGTAAATGCGGTCGAGTAAATCGTGTACGGGCAGGGTGTCCACCTGTTCCCGCCAGCGTGTTAACAAAGTATGCGCACGCTGCAAGGCGTTGCTTTTGTTTTCAAGAGTGACAATGGTCGTCAGGCGATCTATCCACTGGCCATCTGTATGGCTGGCGAGAGCAATAAGGTCTTCGTGGCTGCAATCAAACAAGGGAGAGCGCAGCACACTGGCAAGCCCAAGATTATTGAAGGGGGTGACCAGTAACGACAACAAACGTACCAGGTCTTGCACTTCCAGGCTTTGCAGCAGGGTACCGCGATTGGCCCCGATGTAAGGGATATCAGCTTCGCGCAGGGCTTTTTCGTAGTCACCGGCGTGAGTGCGATGGCGCAGTAGAATAATAATATCGCCGTAATTCAGTGGGCGTGCGGCATCGGTCGGGCCGGTCAGGGTATTGTTGTCGATCAGGTGACGGATTTTTTTTGCGATCAGCCGACCTTCTTCAAGGTGACGTTGATCCTGCTTTAGTAGGCGGGGCGTTTGCAGCGGGTTGCGTAACTCACCGGATGCTTTGTCCGTGTTTTCTGTTTCGTCGTTCGCAACAGCAATGAGAGGTAAAAATTCAACGTGTCCCCATAGTTGCGGATGGTGTGTAGCATGGGTGGAAAATTGCATGAGCTGCTGATGCAGCGGGCCTTCGCCAAACACACGATTCACCAATGTCATAATAGCTTCTGCGGAACGCCAGGAGGTGTCCAGTGGCTGGGTGATGGCATCAAGCTGTGTATCCAGCCAGCTTTGCGCGGTAACAAACAGTTCCGGGTCGGCACGCCGAAAGCGATAAATGGATTGTTTATTGTCGCCTACCAGAAATACGCTGCGGCTGTGCTGGTTTTCATTGGCCGCCAGCTCTTCCAGCAATGGCAGGATGAGTCGCCACTGGGTGGGGTTGGTATCCTGAAATTCATCAATCAGTAAATGGTCGATGCGTTGATCCAGTTTGTATTGAATCCATTGCACATTGTCGCTGTGATTTAACAGTTGATAAGCCTGCCATTCCAGGTCTGCAAAATCCAACAGGCGTTGTTCGGCTTTCAGTTGTTGATAGTGGCTCAGTAATGCACTGCCTGCCTGATACCAGGCATTGGTACGGCACAGTGTGTCCATGGCGTTACGAATGTTCAGGGTATGTGCAATTTTTTCACATATCCGGTGGTGGAGTTCCAGAAAGCGTTGTTGGCCCGTGTCGCCCATGGATTTTGCCTGAGCTTTGGACTCTTTGCGTGCCAGCGGTGTGCCGGAGGCCGTCAAAAAAGCTTTACAGCATTGTGCAAAACGCACGTCGGGTTTTTCATTTTCATCACGGGCAATCGCCAGGGCATCCAGCGCTGCGGCATTCTTTTTGCCAGGATGTTTTTGCAGCAGGCCCACAAATTCTGTGAGCAGCGTAAGTGTGGCCGTGTTGAAAAAATCGGCTTCCGGTTCATCCGTTGCGTTGACATTAAGCTGTGTGCTCAGTGTCTCCATGGCAAAGCCGAGTGGGTCTGTTTGTGATTCAGTGAAGGCCCACCAGTCACTGCGATGTTCGAGAAAACGGTTGAGCGCGGTTTGTGTATTGGCCAGACCGTTGCAGCTTTCAAACAGGGTTTCGATGGCCTGGGCAGTATTGCTCTGTGGGTGGCGACTGGCGTCTGCACACAAAGCATCCCAGGCGGCATGTTTTAATTCTGCGGTAGATTCCAGTAATTCAAAACCGGGTGGAATTCCGGCTTCCAGTGGGAAACGTCGCAGGATATCCTGGCAAAAAGCATGGAAGGTGGTGGTTTTTACCGTGAAAGGCGAGCGCAATAAATCTTCGTACAGCGTAGTGGCACGTTTGAGTGTCGCAGCATCAGTGGGTGCATCAATTTGCTGGAGCAAGGTTTTCAGCTCGGCAGGGTCACTCTGGGCCAGCTCCAGCAGGCGGGCATTGAGGCGGGTCTGCATTTCCGTGGCGGCCTTGCGGGTGAAGGTGACAGCAAGGATACCGTCGGCCCGTGTGCCTGCAAGCAGTAGACGAATCAGCCGGGTGACCAGTAACCAGGTTTTGCCAGTGCCTGCGGAGGCGTTAACTGTGGCGTTATGTTCGGGGTCGGAAGCGCGTAGAGGGTTGGCCATGGCGAGGCGTATTTTATCCTAACACGTTGACTGCATCCACCCGGCAACTGTTTCGGCGTTACTCTTGATCATCCGCTGATTACCCGTATCTTCATTCCATGTGGTGCACGAACGCCGCACTCAAAGTGCAGGTTAAAGTAGTTTTTCAGAATATGTTGAATTTGCCATAAGGTATCAGGTGGTGCATTTTTGTTCAAAACAACCTGAAAAATATTTGCTTTCTACATCCATTTATTCGCTGTTGCTGAACGGCAGTTCAACTGATTATTGTTAGGTTTATCAATAATGAAGCGAAATCCTGGTGAAAAAAATAACAATAAACGGGAAGTTTTACATAACTTGATTTTGCTTCCATGATAAGCAGTGGTATTATTCGCAGCTATAGCGCTGTGTCGTTTGAGGGTGTTAGATCGTGCTTGTCCGTTTGGATTTCACATCTGTCGGTTTGGTTTTTTGCGTTTACCTAAACGTTAGAGTGCTTCCATTAAAAATATCCCATAACTGACTCTAGTGAGCAGGTGAAGGAAACAGCCGAACAAGCACATGTTGAGTTAAAAAGTTAGCTGCATAACACAAATAATAAGAAGTTGACTTTCGTTTGATTAGGGTAGGGATAAAAGCGTTAATCATCAATTAGGGGAGGTGTTTATTCTTGGTCACAGTCATATTTAATTTTATCTAGGAACCGATTGTTTTGTCGGAGAGCTAAGCCGGGTTGAAGTCAAAAAAGAAGCTTTAATATTCTGGAATGTTAGCTTGATATTGTTTTTACGCAGGAGCACGCAGGAGAGTAGGTATGAGCATGGATACAAGGAAAAAAATTATTATTGCGGGGATTTTAATGTCGCCACTGGTGATCGCAGGCTGTAGCGATAGCGCATCTGACTCCCCTTCAGATTCGGGTTCGGATGCAGGAGCGGAGGGTATTTATTCTCTTAACGTAACTGGAGGCCTGGGTGGTGCCAATGGCGGGTCAGGTGGTGACGGTAACAATGTCAGCATCTACAAGGCAGCTGGTACGGGAAGTGTTGAAGTGCTGGCCAGTGGTAGCGCTGATGCCGACTTTAGCAGCATCACTCCTGATGCCAATCTGGGGAGTAATCCGTTGGATATTACGACGGGTATTACCGTCGATGTTTTTGCGGAAGACGCGGATGAGCCAGTTGCGGGCACTCCCTATCTGATTGAGGATAACGGAAGACTGTTCGTATCCGACGGTAATACTGTCCTGGGTGACGAAGACCCGGTAACGGGGGTTAGCGTCTCCAGTGGTGTTACTTTGACTCTTGGTCTTAATTACACAACTTACGCTCGAATCAGTTTTGATAACGATGTATCCAATTCCGGTGTAGTAACTACGGTGGATGTCGATGAATTTCATCGTGGTGGTTTGCATATTTATCCCGCATCGTATGTGGGGCAGGCAGACAGCCGTATTGACACTGCCGGTACACAGGACAGCCAAAACGGTGGTAATGTGCTGATATCGGCTGATTATTCCGTATATAACCATGGAACAATCAATACAAGCGGATCAGATAGCGTCGATGACGATGCAGCCATTGGCGGGCATGTTGAACTCTATGCCGATAATCTTGTGCAAAACACCGGTGATATTGATAGCTCGGGTGGTGATGCCCCTAATGGTGATGGCGGTCGTGGCGGGAACATTGATCTGGCGTCCGACTTTGGCAATATGTACAACAGCGGTAGTTTGGCGAATCACGGTGGTGCTGGTCAGCTCGGCGGCAACGGTGGCCAGATCAATCTCTATGCCGTTGGTGACATGCTGAACAGCGGTGATATTAATGCCCAGGGTGGTGTCGGTGGTGCAGACGATGGCGGCAATGGCGCTGGTATCGAGATGTTCGCTTACGGTCGCAAACTGGTGAACAGTGGTAGCGTTTTGGCCATGGGAGGTAATACAACCGACGCTGATTCCGATGGTGGTGACGGTGGAGAGTTGTATGTTTATGCAGAGTACGGCCCTGTTAACAGGAACGCACCCGCAGGTGGTCTTTTTGTTTCTGGCAATATTGATCTTTCCGGCGGTGATGCGGTAGCGACAGGTTATGGTGACGGTGGTGCTGCCGGTTCCGTTGACGTTCAGGTATATGGTTCCAATTATCCTTCCGAGGTGGGCTTGGTTTTCCGTGGTTATACCGATATTGATACCACTGGCGGCGATGCTAATTTTGGTGGTTCTGCAGGTAATGTGCTCATCTTCAATGATAGTGTGAAGGCAAATGCCGGTGTGTATGTACCCTCTGGCAATGTAACCAACGAAGCCGATGTGACTGCCCGTGGTGGTAATGTTGTGGCGGAGGCGGAAACAATACCGGCCGATGGTGGTTCAGGCGGTAATTTCAGGCTGGAAACTGAAGATAAGTATGGTTATATCAATCCTGATCTGGAAATAGCCACGAACAAAGGCAATGTTGACGTGTCTGGTGGTAACGGCCTGGAGTCAACGATGACCGACAGCAATCGCTCTGGTTCCATTTGGCTTTGGGGTTACAACGGTGTCAGTAATACAGGAAACATCACTGCAAATGGCGGCACTGATCTGGGTACCGACGGTGATGTTACAGGTTACGGTGGTTACGCCAATGATATTGGAATGTATGCAGAGCTAGGCCAGGCCAGCAACAGCGGTAGCATTACAAATAATGGTGGTGCTGGTGAATACCGGGGCGGTCGTTCAGATGGTTTTGAACTGTATGGAGCCACAGTAAGCAATAGTGGTGTGATCAGCTCGAACGGTGGTAATGCGGATGCAAGCCTGGAGGGTTCCGTAGGTGGCTCCGGTGGCTGGGTTGAGTTTTTCTCACCGGGTGGTGTTGCCGGTGTGACTCATTCAGGTTCCGTAAGCCATACTGCAGGCACAGGTGAAACCACTCACGATGATGGTGCCTTTATACGTGGCGGTATGTGTATCAGCGGTAATTGTAAATCTCATTAGTCAGATTTTGAACGGGTAAGCAGCGTGGCGGGATTCTCCCGCCACGCTTTTTTTAACTCTGAAATAATGGATGGTATGAAATGGCTCCTTTTTACAGGCTACTTTGCCAAATATTGTTTGCCAGTGTTATTTTTTTTATGAGTGGCCAGCTTTGGGCTGAGTCACCTCATGTTTCTTATGATAAAACAACAGATACGATTTCTATCGTAGCAGCTGATGCATCGTACAAAGCAATAATGGCGCGCATTGCGACGCTGAGCGGTATTGAAATTCTTATGGACCCCAAAGCTGAGCACAACGTCTCTATCGACGTTAGTGATCTGCCTCTTGAAGCGGCGCTGAAACAACTGAGCCGCCAAACCAGTTTTGTGCTTATTCACGATGTTCCCGAAACGGATGTGAATGAACCCCTGGAGAAATCAGCTCAGCCCGTACTTATTCGTATGCGCATACTGCCGGAAGGCGAGTTTACTACGGATGCGCTATACCCTGTTTTGGCCCCTGGAGGTGAAGCCTTTATACGAGAAAAAAATCGTTATTCAGCACCTGCCCAGCAGGTTGATATTTTTAACCATGCCCAAAGGCGTTGGGAAGCCCGGCTGAAAGCCATGCCTGCGGAAAAACGGGAAAAACTTCTGGAAATTGCACAAGAAAAACGTGAACAAATGTCACAGAATCGTGCTGAACAGAAACAAAGAAAAAAAGAACTTGCAGAAAAGCGCGAAGCCTATAAAAAACGACGAGATGTCCGGCTTGAAGAATTAAAATTAACGGACCCGGAACGATATAAACTTCGAATGAAACGGCGGGCGGAAAGACAACAGGAAGTTAGTTATGAGTAACAATATCACTTGCATTTGCGCTGTCACGAAGTTGTGATCGCAATTATATTGAATCGATTTTGATGGGGAAGTTAGCTGTTTTGTGCTATACAGCCACGTCACAATGAAGCGGATTAAGTGGCAGGGCAAAAAAATATTTGGTGACTTGACGTTGATAATGAGGCAGGTTACCCGCTTTGACGGTAGTGTTTAAGTAATGGAAGCGCTCAACATCGTTGTGCTTAGAAGATTATTTCCAGTTTTCCCTAAAATTAGCGACGAAGGAAACACAAGGTGCCAAAAAATGATCATCCGCCCTGTATGCCAGATGTAGGTATCACGGCTATTGTGCCTGATGAGTGGGGTGGCCCCTGGGAGTCTCGCCACCAGGTCTTAACCCGGTTGGCAAAGTATTTTAATGTTGTATGGGTAAACCCCGTGGAATGGTGGAATGAATCGTGGTTTGGGGCTCGCAGTGACCGGTTTTTGTCTTCACGAACCCAGGATTTGCCATATGGGTTTTCAGTTTTTGACAGAAGTTATTTTTTCCCCGGTTTTGGCAAACCATGGATTGACTACGCCAGCGAATACAGTCGTCTTGCCATCGCTAGGAATACATTGCGAAAGCGAGGTAGCAAGGCGCATGTACTTTACCTTTGGAGAGATGCATTTTTCTCCGCGATGGATCGGGGAAGGTATGACAGCAAGCTGTTATCATATTGACGACGAATATACTTTTTCGGATGTTGATCTTCCGAATTCCCCCAGAGAGGAAAACCTGATTAAAAGAGTTGATCAGGTTTTTATTTCTTCTCCTGCCCTGATGGCTAAAAAAGGGCATTTAAATTCACAGACTGCCCGTATTCCCAATGGGGTAAATGTTCGTGAATATATCATCCCCAAGGATGAGCCTGAAGATATGGTGGGTATTCCCCACCCACGAATCGGTTACGTTGGTATTATCAAACGGCAGCTGAATATTGATGTGTTACTTGAAGTGGCGGTACGACACCCCGAATATTCTTTTGTGTTTGTTGGTCCAAAGCGACCTGATCTGCGAGATGATGGAAAAAAGTGGGAAAAGCTTGAATCTCTTTCCAATGCATATTTCGTTGGAGGAAAACCGGTTTCTGAGCTTCCTGCCTATACACAGCATATGGATGTTTGCATGCTGTGCTATACCGTTAATGATTACACGAAGTATA
>WFQM01000168.1 GCA_015487095.1 Gammaproteobacteria bacterium
ACCCCAATGCCAGAGATAAGCCCACCAGTAGTGACGCGCCAAATAGTCCGGTGTGCTATCACGAAAACGGCACCAGACACCTGAACATGATTTTTTGTTATCACACTGCTTTGATGACATCTAATACGTCCTTAAACAACAAAATTAATGAGTTACCGGGGTAACTTAATATTCCTAAAGAGGGAGTATAAAATACTACAACTTCAAGATACTCCGATAACTGGCAACCTCAACATTATATCGCGTGGTACGACGCAGATGATCACGCATGGCTTCCAGTGCTGTTGACTCACCGTGTACCAGCTGGATGTTTGTATATTTTGTCAGCTGTGATTGCTCCAACCAATGTTGGATATCCATGTAATCACCGTGTCCGGACAAACCATGCATAACTTCCACACGCGCCTTAATGGGTATCCATTCACCATGTATTTTTACTTCTTCGGCACCATCAATCATTTTTTCCCCACGAGTGCCGCCAGCCTGATAACCGGTAAACAACACCGTGGTACGGTAATTACCTAACAGACGTTTAAAGTGATGCAGAATACGACCACCAGTGGCCATGCCGCTGCCTGCAATAATAATGTGCGGATATTGCACACCAGACAACGCCATAGAATCTTCCACACTGCGCGTATACGTAACCCCTTCGCACAATTGATAGCACTGCTCATGATTCAATCGGTGATACTGGGAATAACGACAGTAAATATCCGAGACGCTGATGGCCATGGGACTGTCCAGAAATACTGGTACGTTGGGGATACGCTTTTTGCGTTTCAGCGTGGTCAGCAAATATTGCAAGGCTTGTGCACGACCCACAGCAAAACTGGGGATCAACAATACACCGCCCGCTTCAGCCGTTTCATTGACAATGGCTGCCAGCTGATCCAGCGGGTCTGAATCTTCATGCCGACGATTACCGTAGGTAGACTCCAGCAACAGCACATCCAATTCAGGCAGTGGCACTGGCGGCTTCATCAACACATCATCCGGTTTACCCACGTCGCCGGAAAACCCCACATGTTTGCCTTCGGCTTCCACAATAAGGCTACCTGCACCGAGAATATGCCCAGCACTTTGTAGATGCATGGTAAAGGCACCCACAGTAAATGTTTCTCCAAACTCCACCGTCTCAAACAGGCTCATGCTCTGCTCGGCAGTGGCACGATCATAAAGCGGCTCCGGGTGTTCGTGTTTACTCAGTTTGTGGCGTTCGTAATACCGGGCGTCTTCTTCCTGAATGTGGCCACTGTCTGGTAGCAGAATGCCGCACAGAGCTGCGCTGGCATGATGGGTAAAAACCGGTTTGCGAAAACCCTGGCGGTATAATGCCGGAATATAACCGGAATGATCCAGATGCGCGTGGGTAAGCACCACGGCATCAAGCGTGTTGATATCCAGCGGCAGAGGTTGCCAGTTGCGGTTACGCAGCCATTTGTAACCCTGAAAAAGACCGCAATCCACCAATATCCGAGACGAGCCACTTTCCACCAGATATTTGGAACCGGTGACGGTTTCCGCGCCACCAAGGAAGGTGATTTTCATTACAATAACCTCCAAAATCTAATTACAGTTATCTTTATCTTTCACCTATGAACAAAACGCCACTGCCTGATGTAAGGTGGCACTGCCCCACCTTGAGATTGTTCGGTCAAAAGCAAAATCCTGCGTCGTAATTGCCCAGATTGTTTCGTGTACGCTCCTTAGGAATGGAACACAATAACTTATATAAGTTACTGTGTTCCATTCCTTATCTTTTATTGATCTTCACATAATCCCGCTTTCCCGCACCCACATACAATTGCCGTGGCCGACCGATGCGCTGGTTCTCTTCACCGATCATTTCCATCCACTGCGCCACCCAGCCGACGGTGCGGGCAATGGCAAACATCACCGTAAACATGTTACTGGGAATGCCCAGTGCCCGATAAATAAGTCCTGAGTAGAAATCTACGTTGGGGTAGAGTTTTCGCACCACAAAATAGTCATCACTCAAAGCAATTTCTTCAAGTCGCAGCGCCAGTTCAAACAGAGGGTCGTTGTTGTCTCCCAGCTTGGCTAGCACTTCGTGACACATATCACGAATAATGCGCGCACGGGGGTCGTAATTTTTGTAGACCCGGTGACCAAAGCCCATTAAACGGAAGGGATCATTTTTGTCTTTGGCGCGAGCCAGGAACTCGGGAATATTTTTCACGTCGCCGATTTCGTCCAACATGTTGAGTACGGCTTCGTTAGCACCGCCGTGGGCTGGCCCCCACAAGGCGGCGATACCGGAGGCGATACAGGCAAACGGATTGGCCTGGGAACTGCCGGCCAGACGTACTGTGGAGGTACTGGCATTTTGCTCATGGTCAATATGCAGAATAAAAATCAGGTCCAGCGCCCGTTCGGCCACGGGGTCCACTACATATTCCTCGCAAGGTACGGAAAACATCATTTTCAACAGGTTGCCGGTATAACTCAAACTGTTATCCGGATAGACCTGAGGTTCACCGATAGTATGTTTGAAACTGGCAGCAGCAATGCTCGGCATCTTGGCGATCATGCGATGAGCAGCAATCTCCCGATGGTGCGGATCGGTGATATCAGTGGAGTCGTTATAAAACGCTGACAATGAGCCCACCACGCCGACCATAATAGCCATGGGATGGGCGTCATGATAAAAGCCGCGAAAAAAACTTTTCAGGCTTTCATTGAGCATGCTGTGGTGGTTGATAACATTACTGAACTCACCAAGCTCGGCGGCATTGGGCAACTCACCATTGAGCATCATGTAAGTGACTTCAAGAAAGCTGCTATGCTCGGCCAGTTGCTCAATGGGATAACCGCGATATTGCAATATGCCCTGTTCACCATCAATGTAAGTGATAGCGCTCTGACAACTGGCTGTGGACAGGAATCCCGGGTCATAAGTGAAGTATCCCAGTTCACGGTAAAAACTGCCGATATCAACCACAGAAGGCCCTTGTGTAGGATGTTTGATGGGCAGTTCGATCTGACGACCACTGGCACTATCTACTACGGTTATGGTGTCCTTTTTCATTTTATTGACTCCTCTTGAAAACCGTCACGACCGACCAACCCACTGTGGTTTAACTTAATCACATCAGTTGAATCTACTGAGAACACCTGTGGCACAGAATCTAAAAGATTTTTTGGACCATAGTCGTTCTCGCTACGATTTAACTGATGCATTAGGTTAAACCGGTTTCATATCAACACACCCTGGTGGACAATGCCCCATGTGCAAATCCCACAGGATAGTATTCGTCACTTGACACTAACAATATTTGTTGTACTCATTCAATACGGTGAAACCTGTTTTTTTTCTGCAATGACCAATTGGTCATTTAGAAAATCAGCAGCTTGTATGTGCAAGCTTACAACATGCGCCTGACTATCAGGTCAAGGATACACAGAGGAGATATACCCGTGGCGTTTGAGATTTAGGTTTAACCTAATGAACATGCACATCCCTAAATCTCAATCGCTACGGGTATATACCTTTCATATTTCACTAATGCCAAAGCCCATTAAAGTGTCGGCGTGGTGGTCGTTGCACTGGTGAAGCAAAACCATCTTGTACATTGAGGCCGCTCAGTGCCTCCAGAAATTCATCACCACGATGCAGCTCTGTTTGTTTGCTGTCCACCAGTGATTGCAATCGCCGGATACGTTCATCGGTGGCCGGATGCGTACGCAAGAGAGAGGACTCCCGTCGGCGTCGGCCCGGTAATAAAATCTGTTCCATCATGCCACCGGCGTATTGCTCCAGCTTGGCCAGCGCACTGGCCAGCCCCAAGGGATCCCCCGTAAGCCGTGCAGCATTGAGATCCGCGTCATATTCACGCACACGGGACAGAGCAAGCTGCGCCAGAGCACTGAACTGTGGGGCAAAAATCAACAGCAGGATGGCCGCCCAGCTAATACTTACTTGAGAAAGCAGAATCAGCGGCAGATTGATAAGCAACAAAAACTGGCCAAAGGTAGACAGCAGACTGGTGGCTCGACTGAACAAGTCCGCCAACCCCATCACCCACATATCGTTATGCTGCACATGTGAAATCTCGTGAGCCAATACCCCTAGCAGTTCACGTCTGTCAAGATGACGTAACAGACCATCACTCACAGCAATGGCGGCATAACGCCGGTTACCAACAGCGAAGGCATTAAGTACCTGGCTGGGAACGTAATAAAGCTCGGGAGGGTGATCAAGCCCTGCGCGCCGGGCGAGAATCTCCAGGGTCTGATGCAGGCCCGGCAACTGCCCCGGTCCCACTGGCGTGGCACCGTACATACGCAGAATCATGCGCGGTGAAACAACCGGGTTCATCAACACCAGAAAAACCGTCAGCCAGAATAACCATTGCACTCCGTCTGTACCCCACAGCAATCCACCCAGCAAAGCCATAAAACCCGCCATCACCAGCAACATCAGCAGGGATTGCAGACGATTACGCAGAGTGTGGCGCAGCCAGGATTTGGCATTCATACGGGAGCCAACATCAGACCTGTCAATGGTCTTGCAGTGCTGTCAATTGAGCCCGTAATACACTCACTTCATCAAGCAATTCAAGCGCGAGGGCAATACCGGCAGCATTGATGTTGAGATCATGCTGCAAGCGCAAGGCACGTTGCGCGCGACGCAGACTGATGGCCGGAAACTGCCACGCCATCATCTCCCGCCCCTGGGGTTCGAGGATGCCGTATTCAACATATTCGGCGATCAGCTCGGCATGCACACCACAGGCATGACATAACTCGGCCATACTGAGGGGAATTGTCTCTTCCTCCAGTACCGTGCCACTGAAAATAGTCAACGTATCCGTCATATTCATACCCCCAGCTGCTTGCGCGGGTTAAAAGCCAGTTTTTCCTGCATCTCCCGATAGAGTTTCCGGGCATCATCATTGTCTGCCGGTGGCAACACGATCTGTAAAACCACGTAAAGATCGCCAGGTGCCTTACTGGGCATGCCGCGTCCCTTGAGACGCATCTTCTTTCCCGATAATGACCCCTTCGGGATTTTGAGATCAACCGTCCCCTGCGGTGTAGGCACCTTGACGCTGGCACCGAGGGCCGCCTCCCAGGGAGCCACTGGCAAATCCAGATACAGATCCGCACCCTCCACACGATACCAACGATGGGGGTTAAACTCGACTTCCAGATAAAGATCACCCGCCGGACCGCCACCACCACCCAGCCCGCCCTGCCCGGCAAGGCGGATATGCTGGCCGGGATGGATGCCCTTCGGAATACGCACATTCAGCGTGCGTTCACGAGCAACAACGTGACCGTCTTTCGTCAGCTCTGGAATGCGCAGGGTCACCTGCCGATTGCGACCCTCGATGGCATCTTCCAGATCAATGAGAATTTTTGCGTGACGGTCTTCACCGCGCATCTTTGCCCGCCCCCGCTGAGTGCGGTAATGGCCTGCATGACCATCCGGCGCACCACCAAACAGGGACTCAAAAAAATCGCTGAAATCTTCAGCATCAGCCCCCGTAAACCCGCCACCGCTGAATTCAAAACCGGCATCCCAGTCCGGCGGCGGATTAAAGTCTTGCCCTTGCTGCCACTGACTGCCCAGCTGATCGTAAGCAGCACGTTTCTCCGGGTCTTTGAGTACCTCGTAAGCCTCACCGACAGACTTGAACTTTTCTTCTGCACCCGACTCCTTGCTGACATCCGGATGGTACTTACGCGCCAGCTTGCGGTAGGCCCGCTTGATCTCATCCTGAGTGGCATCGCGTGCCACGCCCATAATTTCGTAATAATCCTTGAATTCCATAACTTATCGTTTGACCTCCCGCAGAACCATCGTATACCGCGTACTACAATAGAGAATATGTTACGTGTGCATTATGAATACAAGGTATCCAAAAAAATATTATGCCTCTGAACCATTTTCAGTCTTATCTGCCCAGTTGCTTAGGGTCAACAAGACGGGAAATTGGACCATGAAAGCGCTGAAAACAAATCTGTTGGACTGGCAGAAACGGTATGGAACGAAAGAAGCCTGTAATCAGACGCTGGCGCAGCAGCGCTAGCCGGAAGGGTTCCGTTGCCCGCGCTGCGGGCATGACCATGGATATGCCATCACCACGCGCCATTCCTACGAATGTTCCCTCTGCCATTACCAGGCCTCACTCACTGCGGGGACACTGTTTCACTCCACCAACCTGCCCCTGAACAAGTGGTTCTGGGCGATTTACCTGACAGCCTCGGACAAAAGTGGAATTTCTGCCATGCGCCTTTCCAAACACATCGAGGTTTCCTGGATCACGGCCAGCCGGATGCTGCGCAAGATCCGCATTGCCATGGGACACCGGGACAGTCTTTACCGGTTGCATGATTGAAATTGACGATGCTTTAGTGGGTGGCCATCATAGGGGACGTTTGTCGGTTAAGCACACATTGGGCAGCCAACCCGCGCCCATGGCGAGTGAGACTTCGAAATTCAGTGTGTGCTACAGAATGAGGAAACAAAAAACACAGTGTCTGTCACACAGAACTCGCAGAGTTTTTAGGGAGTTCTTAGGAATGGAACACAATAACTCATACAATTGGCACCTCTGCTTCAGCCCGTCTTCGCCCGTTCTTCAATCACAAAAGCTCGGAATAGAACGACTATTCCTGCACTTTTGTTCAATCAGAACGAACGAATACGAACTAAATCAGAGCGCCACT
>WFQM01000169.1 GCA_015487095.1 Gammaproteobacteria bacterium
GTGACATCCTCTCGCTCTAAATGTTTATCTTCAATATTAAAATCTTCTTCATTGGTGATGGCGTACCCTTTACCCAAAGAAAAATCAAGAAAATGGTAGGGCGAGCCATACGCACCACGCTTATAACGAAGAATTTCCCGCTTCACCACCGGTTGACGATTTTCTTCTTCAATACACAAGTGATAAGTTACCAAGCGTTCCACACCCGCAATTTCCAGACGAAACTGAATCTCGATCTCAATCTGTCGCGTTTCTGCGTCCCGGCTTAACACTTCATTAAACCCTCCTCGTCCTTGCAAGGCTTTTTTTATGTTGTAGGTCAAGCAATCCTTTAAAAACCCAAACACATCAAACAAAGTAGACTTACCTGTGCCATTAGCCCCTACTACTACGCAGAAGCTGGGAATACCTCTCATATCAATGTCTTTAAATGCTTTAAAGTTTTTCAGGCGTATTGTTTCAATTCGCATAATGGCCTCCTAAACGACCTCAAAGACCCTCTTGTTGTTGGTCTCGAAATTTTTTCTGGTTCCCACAGTCCTCCGTGGGAACCCATACCGCACATTATCTTTCCACCATCGAATGCATTCCCACGCGGGAGCATGAGGACGAGACGTGCGGGATCAACAGATATTTCCACTCTTTCCCGCCATTGGCCAATAGGTGCTGGCTGGCGTTTTCACACCACTTCGCACCAGCTACTGCCTTCGCCAGAATCTCTTTATTCCACTCACCATTGTCGTCCCTGTGCCGGGTGCTCCTGATTTCTATCATCAACACTTCGTCTGGCATCTCTACGATAAAATCGGGAACATATTCAGGGGTTTCAATACCTGATTTGTAATAAACCTGAAGCTGCCCTTTTGCTGGCTTAAACCATTTCTCGCAATCACGCTCAACAATCACGAAAAACAGCGCTCGGTATCCGAGTCAAACTTCTGTATGGGATAGAGACATTTATTGAAATGACCAAACAACATCTGCTTGATCTTATCTTTCACCATTACGGTGTCGCGGTAGTTATGCACCGTTTGGCCTTTGGTCGCGGTGTAGGCACAAGGTTTTAGCGACGTGAATCCGCTACTTACTTTCACCTCATAACCTGAAGCCTCTTCCCGGAAGTTTTCAGCCATTTGAATATGGATAGTCTTTGCCAATAGAGCACGGTTACCATCCAATACATTATTAACCTCATCGTCAGATAAATAACCCCCAAGATGCTCAACTGCCTGATTTGCCAATTCATAGATCAGATCAGCATGTTCATCATAAGATATATCATCGTAATCAACCAGTGCGTGAATGATGTAGTTCTCTGAGCGGAGTTCAGCGATACCGACCTGGGCGGTCATCGTCTCCTGCTCGTTGGTCTCCAGACTTTGGATAACAATATCCCATTCAGCCGGTTACAGATTCAGATGTGACAAATCCAATGTGAACGGTTATAGCCATAACTGACTTCACCTGTCGGCACAACCACGACACAGGGAATATCAATCGTGTGTTGAACCACCAACTCGGCAGTTTTAGCAACAATATCATCCAGTGCGGCCTGCTTCTCTTTTTGCAACAAGGATTGCTGTTTGTAATTCTGGTTTCCACGGTCCTCCGTCGCTTACATGGACGCAGGTGAGGGGCGTGAGCAGGACGCGGCAAGCCTGGGAATCCATACCGAACGCTATTTAACCACCAGCGTATGCATTCCCACCTGGGAGAGTGGGAACGAGACATAACACTCCCACTTAGGAGCGCTCGAACAACAACTGTCTCATTGGTGAGCTAGCTCGGTTTTTTGGGTGTGTGCAAGCCCCTGGTGGAACCGCTACGCTTGTTCCACCCTTGTGTACATCGCTGAGGTTGGCGTATTCATAATCCGGGCGGGTAGCCCCCCAGAATCATAGTAGCGGGTTGTTTGTTCTTCTCCTTAAAGCACAAGGTAAAACCGGGTGGAACAAGCGTAGTGGTTCCACCAAAAGGTCAAGGGAAGAAGGACAGCCCTTTCAACCTGAATTACCCTCTACCCAACCAAAAAGCGACAGCTATTATTCGAGCAATCCTTATTGGCTTGATGATGCTTGGTTGGGATACTCTTCCCGAATAACTTCGTTCTCAGAAGTCACTACGGCAGTACCCGTTTTCTCGGCAATTTCCCTTGCTTTAATCGCCGCCCGTTTCATCGCAATTTCAGCATTAATCAAATCAAGGCTTCTCTGTTTTACAGAGGGACTATTTTTATCACTGCCCATCATTTTATACCCTCTCTCTCGTTCCCACGCTCCTGCGTGGGAACGAGAGTGTTAAACCCAAAGGGATTCAACCTGACCACCACCCGTTCCAACGCTGCAATGCGTCTCAGTATTCACAACATTCCCCTGTTCTCTTCAACTTGAACCCCTGAATACCGGTAGTGCCCGTCCCTCAATTTCGATAGACTTCGCTGATGTCTGCTACTGCCCCCCAAATCCCGAAAACAGGCTCGTCAAAAAGCCCAAAAACCACCGGCCAGCACACGCCGATGATCACCCAGTTTCTGCGCATCAAGGCAGAATTCCCGGATACTCTGCTGTTTTACCGCATGGGCGATTTTTACGAGCTGTTTTTCGAGGATGCCCGCAAGGCCGCAAAACTGCTGGATATCACCCTCACCGCTCGCGGCAAGTCCGGTGGTGATCCCATTCCCATGTGTGGCATTCCCTATCACTCAGCTGATGGCTATCTTGCCAAACTGGTGCGCAAGGGGGAGTCCGTTGCCATTTGCGAGCAGACAGGCGATCCGGCCACGTCCAAAGGGCCGGTGGAACGCAAGGTAGTCCGCATCGTTACACCCGGCACGGTCACCGTTGAAGCTCTGCTGGAAGAACGTCGTGACAATCTGGTGGTGGCGGTACAGGCACTCAACGAGTCTTTTGGCATCGCCGCATTGGATGTCACCAGCGGTCGTTTCAGCGTACTGGAAGTAGAAGGTGAAGAAGCACTGCATGGTGAGCTGGAGCGACTGAATCCCTCAGAGCTGTTACTGAATGAAGAGGCCATACCGGCGGGTATTGATACTGCACGCCCCGGCCTGCGCCGCCAGCCACCGTGGTATTTTGAGCGGGACACTGCCACCCGCCTGCTTACTCAGCAATTCGGCACCCACGATCTGGCTGGCTTTGGCTGTGAGCAGCTTTACCTCGCCGTGAGTGCCGCCGGTTGTCTGCTGCAATACGTCAGGGACACCCAGCGCACCGCCCTGCCGCATTTGCGTGGCTTGCAAGTGGAACGCCGCGAAGACAGCATTGTGCTGGACGCCGCCAGCCGTCGTAATCTGGAGCTGGAGACCAATCTCGGCGGTGGCCGCGAGCACACGCTGGCCTGGGTAATGGACCGTACCTCGACCCCTATGGGCAGTCGTCTGCTGCGGCGCTGGATCAATCGTCCATTGGCCAATCACACTGCTTTGCGTCAACGTCATCAGGCTATTGCCGTGTTGCTGGACGGCCACCGCTACGAGGAACTGCAAAACATCCTGCGCGCCATTGGCGATGTGGAGCGTATTCTCGCGCGTATTGCCATTCGCAACGCCCGGCCACGGGATTTTTCTCAGCTGCGCGATACGCTGGAACGTCTGCCGGAGTTGCGCAGCACATTAACCGGCATCTTCGCCGGAAAAGACTGCACTCTGCTGGAAGCGCTCGACGCCCGCATCGGTGACTACCCCGAGCAACATGCCCTGCTCAGCGCCGCTATCATTGATGTGCCACCGATGCTGATCCGCGACGGTGGTGTGATTGCTCCTGGATTCGACGCCGAGCTGGATGAGCTGCGCGCCATAAAAGATAACGCCGGACAATTCCTGTTAGACCTCGAAACCCGCGAACGTGAACGCACCGGTATCGCCACACTGAAAGTTGCCTATAACCGCGTGCATGGTTATTACATCGAAATCAGCAAGGCGCAATCCGCCAATGCCCCGGATAATTACATCCGTCGCCAAACCTTGAAAGGTGCCGAGCGTTACATTACTCCCGAATTAAAATCCTTTGAAGACAA
>WFQM01000170.1 GCA_015487095.1 Gammaproteobacteria bacterium
CGCGGTGATCTTCTTTAATGAGGATTTTCAGTCCGTTGGCGAGCCGGTATTCATGCACATCACCGATGGTGATGATGTGGCCGGTTTTTTCCACATCGGCTGATGCAGCGGCCAGTGTGGGTGTTTCGGTGCTGTCATTTTTGGCAAGGCCAGTGGCGCAGCCTGTGAGTGCCGCAGCTGCAAGTGCCGCAGCGGAGATCATTAATAAAGGATTCATAAGCCTCTCGTCGTTTTATTGGTTTAATAATTGCGGTAGTTGATAATTTTTAACGCAGCTGACGACCTGTGTCCGCAAATGGTAGGATAGTCTACCCAATTACCAGCAACTGTGACCGCAAAAATTCATATTTGGTTTCAAAAATAAACCTTCTTTCGCAAAGCAGGTGTTGTCAACTGAAATTTCCGATGCGTCAATAAACACGATATCTATCCAAATCTCAAGAGCTGTAAGAATCCTGGCCTGCGGTTGTCAATAATAACCGGTGTCGTTTCTACTAATACCCATACTTATGCCCATGATAATGCTGAATTCAATGCCACTACTCACCATCAGTTCGATTTTGATCTTGGACAGACGGCCTTTAATACTCTCATAGTAATAACGCCACCACTTCAGGCCTTTGGTAAAAGGACTATCGACTATCCAGCGCCGGGGACGGCTATTACTCGATAACAGGTAATACATGTTGTATCTCCTTGTTTTAACGTACATCAATTTTTTTGTAGCTGTTTTTTTTTATCCACCATGTACTGTTCAACAAAACGCGAGGTGTAAATATTGCGCTTCCAGTTGGTCGTCGGAAATTCCAGCATACGTTTCATGCGTGCAGAGATCGTATCGAGCCGTTGCACCAGCGCATAAAGTGGGTCTTTTTCCTTCTCCTTTGCTTCCGGGCACCAGATTTCTTCTTGTGCCTCAAGTTTCTCGAAGACCTTGTCCAGACAGTCTTTGACAAAATCGCTGTAGTCTCCATGCGAATCATGGAACTGAGTTTCCCACTTCTCCATGGCGGCAAAAGCAAAGTCTTTCGCTTTCAGTCCACGATTCTCTGCTTCAAATGTGGCATCCTTGGTGCCCCAGGGGCGCACGCCGTAATTGCCCGGCGACCACATGCCGTTGGCCTTTGCGTTGACGTTATAACCAATATTGCCTTTGGCCTTGCCGTCTTTCCATAAATACTCGTTCGACATAAACAGTTCGCTGTTTTTCAAAGCTGCGTTGCCCGGTACTAGGTGGTGGGCTGCCACGGCGGCGTCGAACAGTTTATTGCTCAACCCTACCGCTTTGGCCTCAGGTTTCCCTCTTAGGGGGGTGGCACCACCTTTATTGCTAGCATAGGCGCACTTTGGCGAAGCTTAAGTCACGAATGGTAGTGGAGGTAAAGATGTGTAGGATGGTTAGTAAAATAAAACGTGTATATGATACTTGATCCTTTTTCTTTGTTGATGTATGCCGGGATGAAACCATGCCAAGCGCCTTCATGTAACGCTCATATGTGATTTTATCCGCATAAATCATCGCCAATGATAGCCGTCGGAAGTCAGTGTTGCCTTCATAATAAATCAATCGATGCAACCGTCACTGTTCATTATCTGGGTGCCAAATGAGGAAGTTATTACGTGCGTGACCCTAAAAATCGGATGGTTCCTGTTTTAAAGTCATGAAAGAGTGACTAAATACCGTGGACATTATAAAAAAGATGTTTATTATCTGTTTCTTCTGAAGAAAGCGCTTAATCGATTTCATTTTGTTTTTAAGGGCTACAACACTAACGGGGAAATGTGATGGCACAAACTACCTTCGTAAATAGTCGCGGCATTGTCCATAAAGGCAGTGGCGGTGTCAGCATTGTCTTCCCCGATGTCTGTAAAACCCCGGTGGGCAGTGCCGTGGTGCCAATTCCTTATCCCAATATCGGAAAATCCTCAGACACCAGTAGTGGGCCCAAATCAGTCAAAATTGATGGTCAAATGTCTATGGTTAAGGGCGCTAAATACACCACCAGTAGCGGCGATGAAGCAGGTACATTGAAAGGTGTGGCCAGCAGCACCACAAAAGGCGAGTGTGAATTTATGATGTACTCCGCCGATGTCAAATTTGAAGGTAAAAATGTGTGCCGCCTGGGCGACCCTCTATTTCACAACAAAAAAAACATCATGGGTTAACGCTTTTCCACCTTTCCGCTGGAAAACATGTCTGTACTTGCCTGTATTCTCAATGAGCAATCCCTATCGAGACATTGTTGATCAACATGTAACAGATGTTGGGTTTCTTTGGGAGTTCCGGTCTGTGGTGGTTGACCAGCCCCATTATTCGCTCTTGGCTCTGGCACAACTTGAGCAACGTATTAACCGTCACCTGAATGCGTTGCTACTACAGCCAGAACTCGCCTGGGATATTGCCGCAGAATCGCTGGAAACAGAGGAGCCGGGAAAAATATTTACTGCGACATTGCTCGCGTTCACCGCTTGCGAAAATGGTGGAAGCCGTGGTGAAAATAAGGACAAAAACAACGAAAAAATAGCGCAGGTGATCAAAGCAGGCCGAGTGAATACCAGAACCTTCAAAGGCTTGGTTTCTGCGCTGGGATGGTTACCCGAAGCCATCGGGCTGAAATGGATTCAGCCTCACCTGAGCAGCAATAACCTTGACGACAACCACCTTGCCATTGCCGTTTGCCGCATCCTCTCCCATGATCCAGGAAAATTACTAAGGCAACTGCTTGAACGTGGCGCGCAACATCCGCAACACCCTTTGCTCATCTGCTGTCTGCGCCTGACCGGTGAATTAAAGCGTGTAGACCTGAAAGCAAACTGCCATAAAGCCGCCACAGTAGAAAATCCGGATCTGCGCTTTTGGGGGATTTGGTCATCCGTGTTACTGGGTGAGCGCGGTAATGCACAGGCACTGAAACCCTACGTATTGCAAACCAACCCCTGGCAACAGAAAGCGATTCAACTGGCCTTTCGGATCGTGCCTGACAACGTTGCAGATGCATGGATAAACCACCTGCTTCAACGCCCTGACCAATCACGCCAGGGCATAAAAGCCATTGCCGCTAATGGCCGTATTCACGCCATACCGCGCCTCATCACCCTGATGCAAGAGGAAACACTGGCTTGTGTTGCTGGTGAAGCGTTCAGCCTGCTGACCGGCATTGACCTGAAGCAACGGATCGGCCCCCGTCCGCCACCGGATGAAGCCCCGGATGATATCGACAGCGCACTGGAAGACGCCGAACTGCCCTGGCCGGATGTTGAAAAAATCACCGCACGGTGGAAACAGCAAGCCGCTGACTTTGAAACCAGGCAACGCTATTTCATGGGCCAGCCCATTGCCGCCACGCACCTGAATGGTATCACCACCACAGGCTACCTGCGTCAACGTCACGCAGCGGCTCTGGAACTTGCTCTGCTTGAACCCTTATCGCCGCTTATCAACACCCATGCAACATCAAAGGAACTACAATGAGTGAACACCCTTGGGTGCAGGTTATTGGCAGCGGAATGGTAACTCCCGTAGGTGGGAGTGCGGCAACGACTGCCGCTGCCGTTGCCGCAGAGGTTAGCGGGGTTGAGGAAACCAGCTTTCAAAATAAACATCGCATGCCCATTAAAATGGCGCAGGTACCTGATGATGCTTTGCCTGATATCCATCAACAATACAAAGACAGTACACTCTCTCCCCGCCAGCGTCAGCTACTACGCCTGGCCGCTGCTGCGCTTGTGCAATTGGTCGATGTTCTGCCAGCAGGCCAGACTTTGCCGCTTTATCTGACGCTACCGGAACACCTGCCAGGTTACACTGCACCCTTGCGTGGTAATTTCATTGAACAACTGGCCTTACAGTCTGGTATCCCCTTAAATGCGGCCGACAGCCTGATTGCGGATATCGGACGCGCTGGTAGCTTTTATGCCATTGAAAAAGCTATTCAATATTTTGACAAAACTGGCAATGATTATCTGTTGATTGGTGGCGTTGATACCTACAGGGATCCCTACTTGCTAGCAACGCTGGATATGGAAAATCGCCTCAACGTGCAAGGTGTTTTCGATGGTTTTATTCCCGGTGAAGGTGCCGCCTTTTTGTTGTTGGCTTCAAGCCGGGTCAATGCCAGTCACATTGCCCATCCTGTTCGGTTGTACCGACCCGGCACCGCGCTGGAAAGCGGTCATCGTTACAGTGAAGAACCCTATCGGGGTGACGGTTTGGCCGATGCCGTGCGGGAAGCGTTACAACAGGCAATACCCGCCAAAATACAAAGCATCTGGAGCAGTATGACCTACGAAAGCTACGGCACTAAAGAATTTAATGTTGCGTTGACCCGTAATGGCACACAACTCGCTGACCCACTGGACATACAGCATCCGGTGGATTGTCTTGGCGACATGGGGGCGGCCATGGGTTGTGCGATGATCGGCATGATAGCCGCGAAGGCAAACAGCTCTGTGGGCTTTTCGCACTTTCAGCACTACCTGTTGTGCTGCTCGTCTGATCTTGCACACCGCGCAGCAGTCCGTCTTGATATCGAGCAAGCTATATTGAAATGAATGGAGAGATGGTATTTTGGAAAGGAAATATAAACATCCGGCTAGGAGTCTGTTGGACTGGGGGAATCGTAGTGAGCATGGTGGGAGAGCAGTCCAGGATTTCACAAAATTGAGGGCATCTGGACTGCTTTCCCATTAGCGCAGTAGATTCTTCCTAAGCCTAGATCAAGGGCGAGATAAAACAGGATAATAATATATGACCGATATTGGTGAAATTGTTGCTGCAGCAAATATAGCAGATGAAAAAGAGAAATGCCCATTTTGTCCGAATAAAAACATGGATGATTGCAAGGCAAAGAAAAACGACGTAGTTAAAAAAGTGGTTAGCAAGCCCTCTCAATTGGGCTGCAAACCTTTAGTGTCTAAAGGTGACTTTTCTTACACAACAGCCAGACACCACTTGATTTCTGCTAAGCAATGTTATGCGAAACTTAAGAGGTGTGTACGTATGGGCTCAATGGCAGAGTATGATATTAATAATCCCCCTAACGGAATTGCTTTGCCGACAGTGGCAAATAACCTTCGTTATACGGTAGGTTCTGCCATCAATAAAAAGTATGGTCAATTGAGTGCAAGTGAAAAAAAGAAAGTGTCGTTCTCAATAATGAAAACAGAAAAAGCGCAATGGCATGTTGGACATCATGCCGTTACTGTTGAAATATGCGAAAATTGGGCGGACGAAGAAGAAGATACTCCATGGCGACGTGGACATCTGGCCTCCTATGATAGTGAAGTTGTTGCGCAATTATTAAAAATTTTGTCTAAATACGATACTCTTGAGCCCTGCGATGATACAAAACCGAACAAGTATAAATCTGATATGGATGCTCTAAGTACCAAAATAAAAAAGAAGTTAGAAAAATTCAAAACTAATGACCCTTCAGCCAGTACACCTTATTTTGTCTCAAGACTGGCATATGATTTTGCAGTGGAGGCCGGTGATGAAGAAGATGAAAGCTGGTAATAAAAACACATGAGTACAAAAACAACTTAGGGCTATATTTATGTCATTCTATATTTTTAGACAAAAAACCTTGATAAAAGGTGGTGCAGCCGCACTAGATGGTGTTCCAGACAATGTGGATCCCTCAGAGTGGATACAAGGAAAGATAATGACTGCTCCAACGAATAAAGAGCCTCTTATGCTTGATTTGTCATTGGAAAGTGGTGTTTTTCGCGGAGCTATTATCGATGGGTTTTTAACCTTGTATCATAAAAAGCTATGTAAGGTTCTAACCGATTTTGGGATAGATAACATTCAATATTTCCCGGTGGTCTTGCGTAATCAGGAAACGAAAAAAGTTGAGCATGACTACATGTTAGTAAATATTGTCGGTTTGCTTGATTGTGTCGATATGGATAAAAGCAAAGTTAATTGGTGGGCCAGTGGCATGGGGTTCGATTTTGTTTCCATGGAAATTGATAAAGCTAAAGTTCAGGGGCTCCCCATTTTTAGGTTAAAAGATGATCCCACTAAAGTAATAATAGATGAACGTTTAAAACAGCATCTGGAAAAAAATAAAGTCTTGGTGGGAGTTCAATTGATAGAGCCAAAAAATTATTCTGACTGGTAAGCAATTAATTAACATGCCTCTGCACTTAGCTCAGTACGACTTTATTGGTGCATGAATAACGGCCAAGTTTAACAACCGGTTAGGGATCTCAACTTCAAAGAATCGCCGGTTAAATCGATAACAGAACTCATCAAGGTATTCTTGCAGGTGTTTTCCTGATACACCGTGGAAAGTGCCCAGTAAAAACGTCTTTAAATTACCGATCGTGATGTGCACCCAGGGAAGCCATTGCTTGACGGTGTAACCCGTGCTTCATGCTCGTGCGTTTCACCAATGATATTGAGTGCGGCTAGCCCGTCAGTATGAATCTCCTGGCCTTCAATAATGCGTTTGCTGACAAATTCTTTGACGCTATTGTGGCTAACGCTATCAACGGCTTTCATTGCAACATAACCCGCCTGCTTTTTCTTGCTTTCGTAAGCAATCAAAACGGGCGTTTTGCCTGTCGCGCCCCGTCCTCGTTTGCCTGAGCGCTTACCACCCACTAGCGCATCGTCTACCTCAATCAGGCCGCTAAGCGGGTATAGACTATCCCTGTGAGCCATGGCTTGGCGCAATTTCTTGAGCATCAACCGAGCGGTTCGCCAATTGACCTCAATCAACTTGCTTAACCGCATGGCTGAAATACCGCCCTTGTCTGAGCCGATGAAATAAATTCCCCAAAACCATTTCCACAAAGGTAGATGGCTGCGATGAAAAAGAGTGCCCGCTTTGACGGATGTTTGGTGCTGGCAAGCACTGCACTGATGGAGCAGGCGCGTTTGGATAACGTGAGCATGGTCATGGCCACATTGGGGGCAAATAAACCCATTTGGCCACTTCAGTTCCTGGAGATAAATCAAGCAATCATGCTCTGTTTGAAAACGTGACTGCCACTCGAAAAAGCTTATTTCTGCCATTTTCATGGGAAACCTCCATTAATAAACTGTTTGTATC
>WFQM01000171.1 GCA_015487095.1 Gammaproteobacteria bacterium
ATGCCAAAGCGTGGGGTTGATTGATGTGCAGGACCAAATGGTAATAATTGCTCATTACAGCGTAAGCACAGACTTCGATAGAAAAAACACCGGCTAATTCAGCAAGTTTATCCACAACCCATTGTTTGCGATGTTCATAGCTCTGGCCGGAGAATTCATCTTTGCCACAGAGAAAGGCGCGGCGGACACAGCGTGAGATACAATGGTAATAAGGGGTTGAATCCAGACAGACTTGGTTTTGCGGGGTTTTGGCATCCGTGCCTCGTTGCTTCCGTAAGAATAGAGTATGCCCCGGAGCTAACGAGGATCGAACAGGATGTCAATTGATTAATGAGTGTCCTGTTTTTCTTCAGGTCGAATTAGCTAGATATTGCTGACCACCTTAATTATTAAAGGCAGCCAGCATGCTTACGATAAATATTTAGCTTGTACACATCTCTAGCACTACTTCGTACGCACCAATGTCGTAATCGGAACCATCTCCAGTTGTTCCGCTTCCTGCGCCATCACCATCTTGCGAGCGCAATGTACCGTTAATATCTTCTCCAGATTCTCCACTGTTGCTGCCGGTGTCTATTGCTGCTGAGCCAAACTCCAAGCGATAATCGCCGTTGGCCGCGTCTTTAAATAAGGGGTCCTGGTCAATTAAGGAATAGGTAATTAAAGGTGATCCGTAGCGCGTGGACCCCAGATTGTCACCATTGTTCCCCCAAGAGATTACATTGCTAATGATGCCCATAGAATAGCTCCCAGGGCCGATGCCACCCCCGTCGTAACTGGCTGTGTTCCCCGAGATCGTGCTGTGAAAAATCTTGGCATAAGAGTAGCCGGAAAATTGAACGCCACCACCTGATGATGCGGTATTGCCAATAATCAAACTATTGATAACTTTGTTGTATGAATAACGGCTACCAAAATAAACACCGCCGCCGTATCGTGTTGCGGTGTTAGCCTTGATTATACTCTTCGATACTACTGCCCCCCCTCTACGGAGAAGAATGCCACCGCCGTCGTATGCAGTATTATTTTCTACGGTGTTTTTGCTAAAAATAGTGCTGCCAAACAAAACTGCGCCGCCACCTTTGCCGTCAGCATTATTACCTGAAATTACATTCTGTGTGACAATGCTACCTACGCCAGAAAGCCCCCCTCCATTAACTGAAGCATAGTTGCCAGTGATTCGGTTATTTGTGATTGTGCTTCCAATTCCCGCCGAGACACCGCCGCCGTCACCGATGATGCTTCCGCCGGTGATGACAAAACCATCTAGCGTAGAGCCACTTTGTATGGTTGCAGTGCGACTTTCAAGGCCGGCCGCATCTATTGTTGTTGTGAAAGTCGTCCCCATACTGAATAGGATTTTTCCATCACCAAGAATAATGGATTCGTTATAAACACCGGGCATGACAAGAATTGCTTGCCCATTTGTGGCAGCGTCAATTCCAGCTTGTATTGTTGTTTCGTCACATCCGTTAAGACAAACCGTTACGTCGGGAATATAATTCATCGCAAACGCAGAAGGTGTGAACATTAAAAAAATTCCCGCCAAAAACCAGTTTCTATTTATCTGTTTAGATGATGAGTGAGTAACAAGTTCGTTTGTTTCATTCATGAAAATAATATCCTTATGTGGTTATATTCGAATGTTACGCCATTGATTAATAATGAAATTTCAGTCAAAGGTATAAGTAAAAACGTATGGTTAAACACTGACATTTATTGTCATAATATATCGTGTCAAGAGTGAGTTTAGACCAATAAAAAAATTTAAAACCCATTAAATATATATGGCAATAGATTGAAGATTTTGAGTTGTGCTTGTGCTGGCATTTTCGATGTAGCATCTCGTTCTGTTGATTATTTTATACCTAAATCCTGCAAGCAAGAATTCGAGGCCGTATAATTGCTCGTAAGATTTTCTTACTGAACGTTATTGCAGGCAGTTTTAGCCTGTAGAACAATTTAAGGTCAAAAAATGATGGTCTCCTCAGAATATTCTATATACTTATTGATCACCTCATAGTGAATAGACATCAGAACATCTGTCTATCTTTTTCAAAGCATACTATTTCTTAATGTCCGACAAATATTTTAGGTCGCTAACGCTAGACAGTCATCCCACGACCTAGCGTGCAAATGTTTTTCTGGCAATACAATTCTGACCTGGTTTCCGCCCGTCAATAATTTGCCTGCCACACAAATCAGATGGACGCGAATACTTTCCGGCTCCCACTTTTTAAGCTGCACATTGTTGCTCGTCAATGCCATCCAGCGTAGTGTGTTGTAGGCCAATATGGCAGACTGAAACAGCGCCGCAGCCGTGAGCAAGCGCATTGAGGTGATCCAATAACGCCCCCACAAAATAACCGCTGTCACCTCTGAAAATAATACGTTGCGAAGCGGGTAGCTGAGCAAGCAGTTGCTTCATGAATTCGACAATGCCGTTGCTGGTATAGGTACTGCCAGTGCGAAGCCAGCCTTGAAGTATTTCTTTTGTGTGAGTGCAAAAAGCTAACTACGAGTGATAAGAACTCAAGTTTCGGAGTTCAAAATCAACAATGCCCACGCTGTAACATATTGAATAAATTCAACATTTATAGGTTATTGTCGCTAAAAGTCGAAGTTGGCGTATGCACAACGACATGCTTTTTACGC
This sequence comes from Gammaproteobacteria bacterium, assembly GCA_015487095.1. Taxonomy (GTDB): domain Bacteria; phylum Pseudomonadota; class Gammaproteobacteria; order SZUA-152; family SZUA-152; genus SZUA-152. Next base: position 2,656 of record WFQM01000171.1, read on the forward strand.
AAAAGTTAGAGTATTGTTTTATAAAGCATTCCCGCCATTTATGCCCGCGACATTTTTCTTGCGGCCGCATAATTCACATTAAATCAATGTGTTATATTTTTTTAGCGCAATCAAAAATGAATCCCGAAACTTGAGATAAGAATATGCGCCTTTTTTATGTGAGTTATACCCTTTGGCAACGCCTTCTTGTTTGCCGTAAACGGTTTTAACACTGGAGTCTACGTCAATCCATAGCATCTGTAGCGCGGCAACTTGACCAAAGCAACGCACATTTGCTGAGATTGAAAGCCCCGCCGATTAGCCCGGTGAGCATGAGAAAAATGCCGTCTTCAAGACGATAAACAGTGTTATTTTTACGCTCATGCCCCACCGTTTTTTGAAATCGTTGAGTAAACCTAAGCTTGTCCAAAAATTTGATCACTGGAATAAGCCCCGCTTTGCTCGTCATATTTCTTCCCGTTCTGTGAAAATGAACGATTGCTGATTTCCCTCGTGCTTTGTTAGGCTCTTTTTTGGTATGCTGACTCATGAAAAGGGTGATTCGTTGGTTGTGGTTAAATGCGATTAACTGATTGATGAGTTTACCATTTTCTTTCTATGAGGGTTTCTGCTTGCAGGATTTAGGTATTAAAGAAAACCCATATTCTTGATGTAGAGTGTACCTTGCAGAAACAGAGTGGATTATTGAGCGGGTAGCACTTAATCTCAATCTGAATTTTGTTAATAGGCAAGTTTCGTTTTTTATCAGGTGGAGGTTTGTCAGCAGCGCATACCCGTCTTTCGGGTATGCTATACCCATAGCGATTGAGATTTAGGCCTGACTGCACGCCCTATTGATTCCATGGCGGCGTTAAAATATCTTGCAATAGAATGACTATTCCGCGTCATTTTGCCTCGCCTAAAAGCGCCTACTTTTGGTGCCATGAAATAAATATGACGCACATTCAGATCTAAACCCCAAACGCTATGGGTATGTTTTCAGAGCAATGATCCTGAAAAATGAGTAAGGCCCTTCGTGGCCAGGCATGGCAGAATGCTCGAACAGTTACGAATTTATGGAGAGATGGTTCGTCGATGGCAATTACCCTGGCAAAAATAATCCGGCCTGATCCCGGTAAGGTGCTATTGCGAGAGCGCTTGTTTTCAAAGTTGGACCAGGCGAGGGAGAACGCTATTATCTGGATCAACGCGCCGGCGGGAGCAGGTAAAACGACTTTGGTCTCGACATACATTGAAGCTCGTGGTTTGAAAGAGCTGTGGTATCAAGTGGACAGGGGTGATGCCGACATGGCTACCTTCTTTTATTATTTTGGGCAAGCTGTGAAAAACACCACGCGCGCCCGAAAGAAGATGCCCACTCTAACGCCTGAATATCAACTGGGCGTACCAGAGTTTTCGCGAAATTATTTCCGTGAGGTCTTTCAGCGCGTGCAAACGCCGATGCTGCTGGTGTTTGATAATTTCCAGAATGTCGGGGCAGAGGCTGATCTTAACAAAATGCTGGCATGTGCTTTTGACGGCATCCCAAAAGGTATCAATATCATCATTGTCAGTCGTACTGAACCGCCAGCACCATTTTCCCGTCTGCAGGCGAATCAACAATTGCTCCAGATAAATTGGGCGGATTTACAATTTACGCTTGATGAAGAGTTGGCAGTTACTCAACAGCGTTATCCGCAACGCTACATCAGCAAGCAACAATTACAAAAGCTGGATGTGCATATCCGCGGCTGGGTGACGGGCTTGATCCTGTTGCTGGAGCAAGGAATCGAACTGGATGATATCGAATTCGACACCGAAGAGCTAAGCCGGGAACGCCTGTTCGATTATTTTGCCACCGAGATATTTTATCAGCTCGACACAGAAACCCGGCAGTTTTTGATGAAGACCGCGATACTGCCAAAAATGACCGCGCCACTGTGCAAGCAATTAACTGGCAATCACAATGCCGACAGGATTTTGTCGGAACTGTCACGCAAACAATACTTCATCGTACGCTATGGATTATTAAAATCCAGTTACGAATATCACCCGTTATTCCGGGAGTTCCTGCATCATCAGGGACAAGAGAACTTTGGTGAATCCGAATACCAACAAATGCGCAGTCATGCAGGCCTGTTGTTGGCCGAGGTCGGTGATATTGACTCTGCCGCTAGACTGTTGCTGCAGGGTAAGGCCGAGTCGGCCTTAAGTGAGTTGATCTTAAAATATGCGAAACAACAAATTGAAAACGGCTGCACTCAGAAAGTGGTGCGCTGGATAGAAGCTATACCCTTAACATTAATGGATCAGCAACCCTGGCTGTTTTATTGGTTGGGCATGGCGCACTTACAGTATGAAAACAAGCTTGCCCGCGAGGCTTTTAAAAAAGCCTGGCATAAATTTAAAGATGCCAAAGATGTAAAAGGCTTGTATTTGAGTTGGTGTGGCATTGCCGACTCATACTCCTTTTCCCATGATAGTTTTGTGGGTGCAGATGGATGGATCAAAGAACTTGACTGGTTGCAGCAGAACTATAGTAAACCGTTGAACCTGGAAGTGCGTGGCCATCTGGCTTTTTCGGCGGCCAGTTTACTCTTGTGGGCGCAACCGGCACATCCCGAACTATCAACATGGATGGGAAAAATTGAAACGATATATCGTTTCATTCCCAACAAACCCCTGAAGGCGTTGTGCGCCATGCAATTGAGTACTTACTACGTGCACATGGGTGAGATGATAAAACTTCGCCATCTGTGTAATAAGATAAAAAAACAGGGTCTGTTAAAAGAACAGGGATCCATTTTTATGATTCTAACAATTATCGCAGTCTATGCGAACGACTGGATTACCGCCGAGCTTAAGATAACGAATGAATTTATAGATCGGCACCAGCAAAAAGTCAGAGGCGAGGGCATAAAGGTTTTTTCCGGATTGATGCTGGCGCAGGCTATATATCATGCAACCTGTCGCCGTGACATCCCCCGGGCGGAAAAATTATTGGACATGTATGGTGATGATATAGCCGAGACCAATGCTCTGGATCAGGGTCATTATCAGATGCTCACTAGTTATCTTGAAATAGTACGTGGCGATTATGATCGGGCGATCGAACATGGAAAACTGGCGGTAGAACTGATCGAACAAATTGCCACACCGTTTCCAACCTGGGTTAGCCATGCAGGGCTGGCTTATTTGTATGTAGAGAAAGGTCAGTTCAGTCTTGTCCAGATGCATCTCGACGCAGTGGATAAAATTGTTGAACCCATGAAATCCTCGGCAGGAATATTTATCGCTGATATGGTTCGTTGCTATCTCGCGTTTCATCAAAATGATCTCACCGCGATCAAAAAATCACTTGCCCGTTGTTTTAGGCTGGGGCGTGAAAAAGATATCAAGGGTAGTGGTGTCTGGCCACCGCGAATGGTGAGTACCTTGTGTGGTCTGGCGTTAGAGAACGACATCGAGCCTGAGTACGCGCGAAGTATTATTCGCGGTTATAACTACGCCCCTGGAGAGTCGTTGCACGCCGGTGAGCATTGGCCCTGGCCGATAAAAATTTATAGCCTGGGTCGGTTTAGCGTTTTGTTAAACAAACAACCACTCGATACAGAGACGCGCCCATTTGAAATTTTAAAAGTGCTGCTTGCCCACGGTGGGCGGAATGTGCATAGCGAAAAAATTATGGATGCATTATGGCCGGAAGCAGATGGCGATCAGGCCCTTATCAATTTCAAGACCACCCTGCATCGTTTGCGCAAAGTGTTTGGCGATAGTAATGTGCTGGTATTGAAAAATCACCGGCTGAGCTTGAATGAACAGTATGTCTGGGTTGATACTTGGTACATGAGCCGCCTGTTTGCCGAGGCGGAGGAGCGTATTAAACCCGCAGATGTGCTGCAATGTGCCGGGTTGGCAAACAAGCTTATGCAGCATTATCGGGGTCATTTTCTCGCCTGCCAGTCGGCTAGCTGGGCAATTTTGCAACGCGAGACATTACGCACCCGGTTTAGTCGCCATACCATTGCTTTGGCTCAGGCGCTTGAAAATGAGGCCTGCCAAACCGCGATTCAGTGTTACCAGCGTCTGCTTGAAATCGACCCGTTGATTGAAGAGGCCTATCAGGGGTTGATCCGCTGTTACCTGGCACAGGGCTGCCATGCCGAGGCGCAGGCGAGCTACGCAAGATGTGTCGATGTGCTCACTTCTACCCTTGGTGTTTCTCCCTCTGTCGCGACCACGGCACTAATTGAGCCGTAAAGCCTGCTGGCAGATCCCCTTCTCCCGAATATCCCTGTCACCCTGGTGTAACCTTTTTTTTGTATTATGAGTACCGTGCTGACCGGTGTGCCGTAACGAGGTGGGGGATGGTTGTGGAAATCAATTCAGTTGAATTTAGAGACACCTTACATAAAATTCCATTTGTCGAAGACTCATGGAATGATTTAATCAGCCTGATTAAAGTATCGACCGATAGCCAGGCCGGGATAATGATCGTTACCCGGGATCATGATCACGATATTCTCAATAGTTATTCGCCTGATTTTGTGATGTCGCAGGAAGTGCGCTGCGCCTTTGAAGAAAGCGAATGGATAACAGCAGCGATGCCAGAACAATGGTCGAAAGATTATCTGGACAAGGGGGTTGTTTTGGGAACTGATCTTATTTCACAGAAAGAAATGCGCACCACGCCTTTTTATCAGGATGTATTAAGCACACTGGGTCTGGAATATCTGATGGCCGGAGTGTCGCTGTATGGCGAAGACTACCGAACCCTGCTCAAATTCTTCCGCGCGGACGAGCAGGATAATTTTACACACGAAGACGCCAAAAGACTGGCCGGGTTAATGCCGGAAATCAGGCAAATGATGCGCTTCACCGAGCGGCTTTATGAGCGCATGGTGCTGGAAACGGCCGAAACCAGAGCCGGTGCACCCAGAGGTGCGGCCACGATTATCGTCAACATAAACGGGGAAATTGTGCAGACCAATCAGGTCGCGGATACGCTGCTCAGCGAAGGAAAAATACTGGATGCCAAGCAAAATCATCTGTATGCCGTTGATGGTCAGGACAGCACGGCGCTGAGCGGCCTGATGGCGAAAGCGCTGGGCAATTTTGGGACGCCCATTCAGGACTGCGCACTGGTCGGCGAAGCCAGTGGAGCTGGTGTGCATCAAATGCTGGCCCTGCCCGTGCCACTGGAAGAACCGCCCTTTCCGTGGATGGAAGCGTTGAAAGTCGCCGCCGTAGTGGTAATCGACCCTATGCGCAAAGTGAAGGTTGATTCCAATATTCTGAAAACGCTTTACCGCATTACTCCCGCCGAAATAGAACTGGTTAACGCCATGGCCAACGGCATCAAACC
>WFQM01000172.1 GCA_015487095.1 Gammaproteobacteria bacterium
CTGGTTTCAGCGTTGGAAAAGGTGGATGAGGGCACGTTTCAGGTTTTTACAGTATTTTTTAGTGTGTTCTTTTAATAGCAGAGGGTGTGGTGATTGTCATTTGTGAATCATGTTTGTGAATGATGGTATCGATGCTAAAAATAGCGGCATTTCTGTGAATTGTTTCAGTTATTTGATGGCAGTGCCGACAGGTGTTGCGGTGTCCTGATGCATATATCAGTCGGCATAGTATACGGGGTTGCTGCATTATACGGGGTTGCTGCATTGAAAGGTGGAAAAAGCGGTGAGTGAAAAAACACTAAAAATTCTTGCGGTGGATGATACGGAAATGAACCTTAATTTGCTGGCGCGTTTTTTCAGCAGAAAAGGTCATGAAATGATCACCGCTACCAATGGACGAGAAGCCATCGAGCGATTTGAAAGCGAACAGCCGGATTTGATCTTGATGGATGTGATGATGCCGGTAATGGATGGTTACGAAGCTACCCGCGAAATTCGCCAACGCAGTGGTGAGAAATGGGTTCCGATTATTTTTATGAGCGCCAAGGTTGCGGTTGAAGATCAGGTGGCCGGTTTGGATGCAGGTGGTGATGACTACCTTACCAAGCCTGTTAATATGCGTATTTTTGATGCCAAAATCAAAGCTATGCAACGTATCGCTGACATGAGTGATTCATTGAACTCACAGACTAACGAGTTGGAAAAATACCGTGCTGCTGCGGAAGAGGAAAAATACCTTGGCAATGCACTTATGGAGCGCATGACTCGTGCGAGTAAAATGTCAGATAAATTACTGGATAGCTGGTTGTTGCCCGCAGAACATATGAGTGGTGATCTGGTGGCGGCGTGTCGTGGTGGCGATGATCGTTTTTATGTGATGGTAGCTGATGCCACTGGCCATGGATTACTGGCAGCGATGATGCAGATACCTGTTTCACAAACCTTTTATCATATGACCAGCCGAGACTATTCACTGAGCCGTATTGTCAGGTCTATGAACAGCCAGCTGAGGGTGTTGGTGCCGCGTGACCGCTTTGTCGCCGCTACGCTGATCATGGTAGACGTACGAAATCAGCTGATTGAAGTCTGGAATGGTGGTGGCCCTGAGGCCTTGTTTATTGATGAGCAACGCAACATTGTGCATCGCTTTGAATCCAATGCTGCGCCGTTGGGCATTGTTTCGGATGAGGAGTTTGAGCCGCATACACAAGTCTATCAGTGGCAGGTTGGCGGAGAATTGCTGGCTTGTTCTGACGGTGCCATTGACGCGTTGAATGATGATGGAGAACCTTTTGGTGAAGAGCGCCTGGAACAGTCTATTTCTCGTTACCCGGATAAAACAGTGTGTACTGCGGTGGCTGATGCGTTACGTGATTACCTGAAAGGTGAGCGTGCGCAGGATGACGTTAGTGTGATCGGTGTGACTTGTCCGTTGCAGGAAAATAACCAATGAAGCAGTGGTCGGCGTGAGAGGATTTGAACCTCCGACCCCTTCGTCCCGAACGAAGTGCGCTACCAGGCTGCGCTACACGCCGAATAATTTTGTTGGTCATTACGTACGCTAATGGTAATTAGTAGGTACGACTGACGGAGAAATCTGCGAGGGTTTTCAGGGCAGCAGTGTAGTTGGAAGCGGGGATGTTTTGCAGTTGTGCAATGGCCAAATCGGCCTCCTCCCGCGCTTTACGCGCAGTGTACGCGATGGCATCGGTGGATTCAATGGCAGCCATGACCTCGGTGATATTGTCGCGCCCACCCGTTTTGATGGCTGTGCGAATCAATGTCGATTGCGCTTTTGTTCCCTGTCGCATAGCACGAATCAGCGGTAAGGTCGGCTTGCCTTCGGCGAGATCGTCACCGACGTTTTTGCCCATGATTTCTGATGAGGCACTATAATCCAGCACGTCGTCTACCAGTTGAAATGCGGTGCCCAGGTGCATTCCGTATTGGGCCATAGCCTGTTCTTGTTCAGGTGTTGCATCGCAGAGTATCGCGCCCAGTTGTGCTGCGGCCTCAAACAGTTTGGCGGTTTTGCAATGGATGACATTAAGATAGCGTTGTTCGGTGGTATCCGGGTCATTGCAGTTGAGCAGTTGCAACACTTCGCCTTCGGCAATCACGTTGGTGGCGTGAGCGAGAATTTCCATCACTCGCATGCGTTGGACGTCCACCATCATCTGGAAGGCGCGGGAATAAAGAAAGTCACCCACCAGGACGGCAGCTTCGTTGCCCCATAAGGCGTTGGCGGTTTCCCGGCCTCGACGACGGTCGGAGGCATCTACTACATCATCGTGCAGCAGGGTGGCGGTGTGGATGAATTCGACGATGGCGGCCAGATTAAAATGTTGCTCACCGGTATAGCCAAAGGCGCGCGCCGAGAGCAGCATTAGTATTGGTCGCAGGCGTTTGCCGCCACTATGAATAATGTAGCCGCTGATCTGATTGACCAGCACCACCTCGGATTGCAGCCGTTTTTCGATGAGCTGGTTCACGGCAGCCATATCGCCAGCCACAAGCTCATTGACGTGCTCGATGGTTTGCGGTGCTGATATCCCGGTCGGTGTTTCAGTCAAGGTTTCGGCATTATTGTTAAATGTGGAACTGAGCATGGTAGTACGACGGTCAGTGGACGAACCTCTATAATGGCAGAAAAGTTGATCATTATGGAGTTTGACGTGCCGTTCTGTAAACGCTAAAATTCGCGGCCTTCGTCTGTTCAGGGTTAATCCCGTTCGGGGTGCTCTGTGTTCGACAGGTTTCGTACTCGGTGTGAGAGCAGAGCGACGAGAACAAAAACGAATTTTTAGCGCAGCAATTTATTTGGAGAATACAGCCATGTACGCGGTAATTAAAACCGGTGGCAAGCAATACAAAGTTTCAGAGGGTGCGACTCTCAAGGTCGAAAAGATCGACGCTGATGAGGGTGCTACGGTCGAAATTGATCAGGTACTGATGGTGGTTGATGGGGATAATGTCAATGTGGGCTTACCATTGGTGGCTGGCGGGAAAGTGACAGCAACCGTCAAATCTCATGGCCGTGGTAAAAAAATCGAAATTATCAAGTTCCGGCGTCGCAAGCATCACCGTAAGCAAATGGGGCATCGTCAGAGCTATACCGAATTACAGATTACGGGCATTCAGGCCTGATTATCTGGTATCTGAGATAAAAGAAAAGTCAGAGGAATAGAAAAATGGCACATAAAAAGGCAGCGGGTAGTACCCGCAACGGTCGCGATTCAGAATCCAAGCGTCTGGGTGTTAAACGCTATGGCGGTGAAGTAGTCAAGGCGGGTAACATTCTCGTGCGCCAGCGTGGTACCAAGTTTCACCCCGGAAACAATGTGGGTTGCGGTAAGGACCACACCCTGTTCGCCAAGGCGGATGGCAAAGTGCTTTTTGCAGTGAAGGGGCCAAAGAATCGTACTTTTATCAACGTGGTACCTGCGTAAAAGGTATTTCGTTGAGAAAGCAGCGTTATTAGAGAGGCCTCGTAGATCGAGGCCTTTTTTTATGTCGCCCCCCTAATATGACGAGTAGCAATGGGTAAGTTTCCAGGGGTTTTCCCTTCTGGCTCCTCGATACCGTTTTCTTACATACTAGATAGATACTGAAGTTATGAAATTTGTTGATGAAGCCCGAATCAAAGTTGACGCCGGTGACGGTGGTAACGGCTGCGTGAGTTTTCGCCGTGAAAAGTATGTGCCTAAAGGCGGACCGGACGGTGGTGATGGTGGCGATGGCGGTAGTGTTTATTTGCAAGGCAACACAGGATTGAACACCCTGGCTGATTTTCGTTTTCAGCGTGCCTATCGTGCAGAGCGGGGCACCAACGGCATGGGGGCAAATTGTACCGGTAAATCGGGTGAGGATTTAATCGTGCAAGTGCCTGTGGGTACGTTGGTGCATGATGCCGATACTGGAGAGGTGATCGGTGATGTGGTGAAAGAAGGGCAGCTATTACTGGTCGCTAAGGGCGGTTTTCATGGTCTGGGCAATGCGCGCTTTAAAAGCAGCACCAATCGCACTCCCTACCAGAGCAAGCCGGGCACATTGGGCGAAGTGCGTGATCTGGCGCTGGAGCTGAATGTGTTGGCCGATGTAGGTTTGTTGGGCTTGCCCAATGCGGGTAAATCGACACTCATTACCGTGGTTTCCAATGCGCGGCCCAAGGTGGCGGATTATCCATTTACCACCCTGCATCCCAATCTTGGCGTGGTTAGCCCCGCGCCGCATCAAAGTTTTGTGATCGCCGATATTCCGGGGGTTATCGAAGGTGCCGCTGAAGGTGTGGGGTTGGGTATTCAGTTTCTTAAACACCTGTCACGTACCCGGTTGCTGTTGCACCTAGTGGATATGGCTCCACTGGATGGCCATGATCCAGTGGATGACGTGAATACCATTGTCAACGAACTGGGCAAATTCAGTGATGCGAGGGAAGGCA
>WFQM01000173.1 GCA_015487095.1 Gammaproteobacteria bacterium
CCGTCAGTAAAACTTCACCCCCATCGGCCCGAATGATGCCGCTATTGTTAACGCCTGTCGTTTTCCCGGTGGCGTTATCGAGCACTTCGCCATCGATTTCAAAATGTATAAAACCATCACCATCAAAATCGATGGCAGCGGTACGACCTGAAGCAAGGTTAATGTATCCATAGTGAGCAATGATCTCACCCTGATTGTCCACCGCATCGGCAACCAGACTGATAGAACCGCCGGTGGCTGCGTTAAGCAGCCCGTGGTTGACGATAGCGCCCCCATCAGAAACGGCACTGAAGTTGTAGCGACCATTCATGAAGACATCGTTGTTGATGCCCAGCGTGGTGGCAAACAGGCTGCCAACATTCACCTGCGAATTTGCACCAAAAATCATGCCGTTGGGATTACTCAAAAACACCCGGCCATTAGCATTGATATTGCCAAAAATCTGGCTGGGGTTTTGATCGTAAATGCGGTTTAAAACAGCAGCACTGCTGTTGGGTTGCAGAAAATTGACACTCTCATTGAGACCGACATTAAAACTGTCCCAGTCGATAACCAGCTGTTGGCTGTTTTGATTGATTTGCGTGATATTGCCGGATGCCTGAATACTGCCGCTGCCCGCCGACACCTGCCCGCCCTGGGGAGCCGCCTGAGGCGTGCTCGAAATACTCAAACAACATAATGCCGTAAATGCAAAATTAACCCGGCGACTGGTCACTCTTTTAAGTGGGGTATGTTTTTTATTCATTACGGTTATTGTCCTGGTAAACGTGAATCAAGGGTTAAATCATCGTGAGTGCTTGATTCACATATAAATATCCCGACATAAAAAATCAAAACTCATTTCAACAGGGCGTTCATTTCAAAAAGCACAAGAAAGTACGCTTCAGAAAATACGCCCAAGATTAAAATAGAACTGAAAACTGTCACCGTTTACCGGCTCGTCACCACCCTGCGGAAAAGCCAGATCAAAACGGGCCTGAAACTTGCCAAAAGGTTGAAATTCTACAAAACCACCTATGCTCCTGAGCGAGGCCGTCTCACGCTCATTACTCAATGCCTGATTTCGCTTGCCGGTGGCAAAATCATAATACGCACCAAACTGAAAATTCTTCAGCCATGCAAGCTCTTCTTCAATCTGTGCTGAACGCGCCTGCCATTCCAGATTGATAATGGTACTGCTGTCAAAAAGGACTTCAGAAACGGGATATCCACGCACACTGTTCGGCCCCCCCAGAACAGATTGCTCAATCGAACTGAGCGAATCAGAACTGAATTGACCACGGTACTGAATTTCGACGACCTGATTTTTCTGCAACAAATATTTGTGGGTATAACGAAGATTGATCTTGCTAAAATCTCCCCCGCTGGATATTCCACTACTCTCTGAACCCGCAGCACCCAGGATATCAGGCAAACCCTGACTGTAGCGCATTTCAGCAGCATGGTTGCCACGCAATAACCATTCGGAATCACCGTTGTAATGCAATGCCAGACTGGCCACAGTCAACCTGTCTTCACCAATATTTGTACCGTTTTGCTCGCTGTTGGCATTTTTTTGGTGTAACGCAAAACTGGCAAACAGGTTTCGATCCCGCTGCCGCATAAACATCTTGCGCAAACGGACGCCGATAACCCTGGAATCACCCTTGATCCCGAGTGCCTCAAATTCCTGGCCAACCTCAAAACCATTATTACTCACATCAAACCCGAGATAACTGTTCCACATATTGAGCGGCCGCTCATAATCCAGAGCATAGTAGATACTGTTAGACGGGTTAAACGTTTTAAGCAAGGTAACCGTCAAATAATCAGCGCTGTTGCTCACATTATTGATTGTGCTCGACAGGCGCAGCCGATAATTGCCTGTATATTCTGAACCATAGTTATCCAGCCAAAGACTGGTGTTGAATCGCTGCTCCCGGGTGGTACCGAGTTTGAGAATCGATCCGCCTGTTTCCTCTCCAGGGCCGAATAAAGCCTGAAGCCGGATACCGGGTGAATCAGTAACATACAACAGGGCGGACTCAATACTGCGGTACTCAATCGGGCGGTTAATTAATTCGGCAAACGGTTTTTTTAGTGTATCGACCGAATAAAGATCACTGCCATCCAGGGTAACATCCTCAAGGAGGCCTTCGAGAATATTGATCGTTACCCGATTGTCCGTAATATTTTGCTCAGGAATATAGGCTCGCGCCAGAAAGAGACCCCGCTCGCGATAATAGCGCCTGATCTGATCCGTCAGCTCCCGAAAGTCATCAATTGCCAGACCTTCCGGGTAATCATCAATCAGCTGCTGCCCCATTTTTTCGATATCGGCCAGAAAAATGCCATACTCCGACCGTTCGACCACACCCTTGAACACAAACCCCTTTACCTGCATGCGCGGAACATCGGAAGAAAGCGGGCGTCTCTTACCAGCCTCTTTTACGGCACCGGAGCCATATCGAAAGTTCAAATCAGACGTGCTGGCAGGCCGTTTCGTTTCAATATCCGGCTGCACCGCACCGGGTGACGCAGCAGCAGGAACAGCTGCGGCGGAAATAGATGAAACAAACAGGATGAGCACACCAAAGCTAAAACAGAGAAAAATCAAAGCCTTGTGAATACGAAGGAAGACAGGGGGTTTTTTCACGTTACAGAAAAGTTCATTGGCATCATTATTTTTGTTGACATCATACTCACCCAGAAAGCAGAATGATAGTCTTCCTCGACGCACATAACTATAAATAGCGGGAAATACAGTTTGACCGACATAAGTAACCACCAGCTGTACGGTATCGGTGAACGCGCAATAGTGGGCGGCGCTCCTGCTGGAGCCTCGGCTCGTTATGAGCCTGAGTTTGAGCAATTAGAAACTGAACTCGCCAAACAGGAATCTCTTAACGCCGAGACTGTCGACTGGGGGAAAGTTGTTGAGCTTGCCGCTCTTGTTACCCGGGAAAAATCCAAAGATCTGTTGGTTGCGTCTTATCTGGCAAGAGGGCTGCTGGAAACCGAAGGTTATTCGGGGTTTGCGGTCGGCCTGAAAGTGATCAGTGACATGATCGAATACCACTGGGAAGGAATGTCCCCCCCACTTAAACGATTGCGCGCCAGGGCAACCGCAATTCAGTGGCTGGCCGAAAAATGTGGCCCCATCATTGAAGCCAAAGAACCCGCCGCAAATCAGGCCGAAGCGATTAAACTTGCTGATTCCACGGCTCGCCGGATTGATGGTGAGTTAATGGATAAAATGGGTGATAACGCGCCATCGATGATGGAAATGAACCGGCACTTAAAGCGGTATAAACAAATTATTGCCCAACAGGCAGAAACACCACCTCCCACAACGCCAACTCCCTCGCCTGCGTCTGAGACATCAGCAAAACCTGCTAATGATGCACTCGTGAGAACAACGCCCGCGCCCGCACCACAGAACACAACACGCCCGCCGGCAAGTTCGGCCAGACCTGTTGCCGTTGGCGACATTGAGTCAGATAACGATGCAAAAAAAGTGGTTCGGCAGTTACAGGAAGGGGGACGTAAAACCGCAGCCTGGTGGATCAGATCAAAACTGGCTGACCCTCGACCCTACCGCCTGAACCGCTCCCTGACATGGTTGCTGCTCGACCAGGTGCCGCCAAATACCGATGGCATCACCCAACTGAATCCCCCCGCCGCTGACAGGCTTAAATTTTTTGATGCCCAACTGGCGGCCAAACAGTATTCAGATGTCATTCCTGAATTGGAACAAACCGCTGCCCGTGCTGCGTTCTGGCTGGACGGCCAGCGCATGATTGTTAATGCGCTACAGGCTCTTGGCCCAGAATACGAGGCCGCCCGCAATGCAGTTATGGAAGAACTTCGTCATCTGCTGAGCCGCGTTCCCACACTTGTTGATTTGAAATTTTCCGATGGCACTCCCTTTGCTGATGACCAGACACGAATGTGGATTGAAAATGATTTGTCTGCCCAGGCAACATCAACGGAAGGTACTGCCAATAATGGTGAAGCCGCTCCCTGGAACGAAACACTAAAAGAAGCCAAGTCCATGGCTGCCGCAGGTGACATCAAACCTGCCATTACACTTATGAAGAAAAGTGCATCCGCAACCAGTAATGTGCGAGAACAACATTTCTGGCGACTCTCTCTCGCTGATCTTTTATTGCAAACGGGCAATCTGGATGTCGCCATTCCAACACTGGAACAACTGAGTAACCACCTTGACGATAAAAATTTATCCACCTGGGAGCCTGGTTTGATTTCACAAACTTACAAGCTGCTTTGTGACGGTTACCAGAAACAGATTAACAAACTCAAAAGCGCCAAAGATAAACACACCGAACTTGACATCATTCTGGCAAAGCAGGAACAGGCATACGCACAGCTTTGTTGGCATGATCCACTTACTGCTACAAATACTCCGGGGGGATAAATAATGGCCGATGGCTCAGTTGCACCCAAAGAACGTGTCAACATCGTATATAAATCACAAACAGGTGATGCGACCGAAGAAGTTGAATTGCCATTAAAGATGCTGGTAGTCGGCGACTTCACTGGCAAGGAATCCGACGAAGCTATCGAGGATCGCACTCCTGTCAACATCAACAAGGACAACTTTGATGATGTGGTAAAAAGTTACAGCCTGAACATGGCGATCAGCGTGCCGAACAAACTGGAAGACGACGCAGGATCAACAGAAGAAATTACCGCTGACCTCACGTTTGACAACATCAAGGATTTCTCCCCTCAGCGCATTGCCGAGCAAGTGCCCGAGTTAAATGAATTACTGGAACTGCGTAAAGCCCTGTTGGCGCTTAAAGGTCCGCTCGGCAATGTGCCCGCATTTCGGAAAACCATCGAGTCAATTCTGACGGATGCCGGAACACGCGCCCAAATTACCAGTGAGCTGGGTATTAGCGACAAATAAGCAACATACCAGACACTCAACTCGCCAATAAACAACGCAGAATTTATAAGGAAAAAACCATGGCTGAATCAGAAAATCAAACTCAGGGAGCTGAATCCGCTGTCGAAGAAGTTTCATTGCTTGACCAGATTATGGAACAAACGCGCCTGAAACCTGCTGATGAAGGTTATGACGTTGCCAAAAAAGGGGTTGAAGCTTTTATTTCCGACCTGCTTTTACCGCATCGCGAAGGCGAAAAAGTTGAACAAAAACTCGTTGATAAATTTATCGCGGAAATCGACTCAAAAATCAGCAGTCAGGTTGATGAAGTCCTGCATCACAAGACCTTTCAAGCACTGGAAGCCTCCTGGCGCAGCCTGAAAATGCTCGTCGACCAAACGGATTTCCGTGAAAACATAAAAATAGAACTGGTCAGCGCGACCAAGGACGAAATGCTGGAGGATTTTGAAGACGCACCCGATGTGACAAAATCCGGATTATACAAACACATCTATACCGCAGAATATGGCCAGTTTGGCGGCAAGCCCATCGGAGCGATTATTTCTGATTATAGTTTCGGCCCCGGTGCCCAGGACATAAAACTTCTGCAACAGCTGGGCAGTGTCAGCGCCATGTCTCATGCACCGTTTATCGGTTCCGCCGGTCCGGAGTTTTTTGGTGTGGAAAGCTTTGAAGACCTGCCCAACCTGAAAGACCTGGAAGCCATATTTGAAGGCCCCCAGTTTGCCAAATGGAATTCTTTCCGGGAATCAGATGATGCCCGTAATGTTGGTCTGACCGCACCGCGTTTTTTGCTGCGCTCTCCCTACGGTGAAGAAAACCCGGTCAAGGCATTTTCCTACACTGAAAATGTAGACAGTTCCAAAAAGAGTTTTCTCTGGGGTAACGCGTCGTTTGCCTTTGCGGCCAACCTTTCCAAAAGCTTTGCCAAATACCGCTGGTGTCCGAATATCATCGGGCCAAAAAGTGGGGGTGCCGTTGAAAATCTCCCCATTCATAAATACACCGAAAACGGTGAAATCAAAACCATGGCACCGGTTGAAGTCATGCTCTCTGATCGTCGCGAGTTTGAACTGGCCGAACAGGGTTTTATTGGCCTGACCTTGCGCAAGGGTACCGACAATGCCTCATTTTTCTCGGCAAACTCCTGTCAAAAACCCAAATACTTCGGCAACACTCCCGAGGCAAAACAGGCAGAGACAAACTTCAAGTTAGGCACAGAACTGCCCTACCTGTTTGTGATTAATCGTATTGCACATTACATCAAGGTATTACAACGCGAAAACATCGGCAGCTGGAAAACGCGCAGCGAACTTGATCGTGAGCTGAATAACTGGATTCGTCAGTTTGTCGCCGACCAGGACAATCCGCCTGCTGCCGTACGCAGTAGACGTCCACTACGCGAAGCAGAAATCATTGTCACCGATGATGAAGGCAACCCGGGCTGGTTCCGGGTAGAGATGAATGTACGCCCCCACTTCAAATATATGGGCGCGAGCTTCACCCTGTCGCTGGCTGGCAAACTGGACAAAACCTGAGAAACATAGACCTCTGGATTCCGGCTAAAAACAGGCTATGACGAGAAATCAAACCCCGGGAGATTAAAAATCTGATGTTGCGCAGGCTTCATGTAGGGTGGGCATGTTTTTTTGCCCACGCGGATGTGGAATCACCGCGTGGGCACAAACAACGTGCCCACCCTACGGCTAAAAACAGGCTGCGACGAGGAATTAAACTCCGGGAGATTAAAAACATTTTTAGCACCCGTTTCAATTGAAATGATGCAACAAATCGAAACCGGGGGCGTATACTCACTCCCCCACAATTATCAACAGCAGTGATGGTAATTTTTCGGTATTTCAAGCCAGTCAGTATAAATCTGGAAAATAACAAATCGGCGAATTTTTCCGCCAGGCTTTAGCTCATTAAAGGAGACCACAATGCCAATACCCGCGTATATGTCTGTTGAAGGCGTCACTCAAGGAATGATTACCGAAGGTGCACTCTCGGAAGACAG
>WFQM01000174.1 GCA_015487095.1 Gammaproteobacteria bacterium
CAAACCAGGCTTGACCGGTATCCGGGCGGGTTTTGCCGGTGATGATATCCATCATCGTGGATTTTCCCGCACCGTTGGGCCCGATAATACAGCGCAGCTCGCCGGTTTCGATGTACAGGTTAAGATCGTTAATGGCCTTGAAACCATCAAAGCTTTTATTGATGCCTTCGAGGTACAAAATAATGTTATGGCTGAGATCAAGCGCCAGGGGCTCGGCCTGTACCAGAAAATCAAACACCCGGTCACGTCGTGAAAATTCACGCAAAGCTTGCATTGCTTTCATGTCTTTTCCTCACGCATTTTCTGTGTTTTTCGTGTTTTGCGTAAACTCCACAAGCCGACAATACCTTTGGGTAAATACAGCGTGACCAGGATAAATAACGCACCCAGCGCATATAACCATATTTCCGGCAGGGCAGCGGTAAAGTAGGTTTTGGAATAATTCACTAACAAGGCTCCGATGATCGCACCATAGAGCGTGCCGCGACCTCCAATGGCTACCCAGATCACCAGCTCAATGGAATTCAGCGGGGAGAATTCACCGGGGTTGATGATGCCCACCTGTGGTACATACAATGCGCCTGCAATACCTGCCAGTATGGCGGAAAATACAAAGACCCAGAGTTTGATGTTTTCCACCCGGTAACCGATAAAACGACTGCGGCTTTCGGCATCACGAATGGCCACACTGGCCAGTCCCAGACGTGAACTGACAATAATACGGCTTAACACATACCCGATGGCCAGTGCAGCCGCCGAGGCCAGAAACAGGGCAATGCGGGTACTGTCTGCGCGCAGATCAAACCCCAGAATGTCTTTAAAATCGGTGAGGCCGTTGTTGCCACCAAAGCCCATTTCGTTGCGGAAAAAAGCCAGCATCAGTGCATAGGTCATGGCCTGGGTGATGATGGACAGATACACTCCGGTGACGCGGGAGCGAAATGCCAGATAACCAAAAACATACGCGAGTATGCCGGGTATCAAAATAATCATCAGTGCCGCAAACCAGAACTGGTCGAAACCTTGCCAGAACCACGGTAGCTCCTGCCAGCTCAAAAAGACCATGAAATCCGGCAGTACGGGATCACCATACACACCACGCTCACCAATCTGACGCATCAGGTACATGCCCATGGCATAGCCGCCTAACGCAAAAAAGGCGGCATGGCCCAGGGTAAGAATACCCAGATAACCCCAGACGAGATCAGCGGCCACAGCGAGCAGGGCATAGGTCAGATACTTGCCCAGCAGGGTGACGGTGTAAGTGGAAATATGAAAGGCACTGTTTTCCGGTACGAGTAAATTTAGTATCGGTACGGCAATACTCACCACCAACAGAATACCGAGCAACCATAAACCGGGTTTGTCATTTTTTAATATGTTCATTAATAACATGAGTTAGTCCTCCGCTGCCCGGCCGCGTTGGGGGAACAGACCTTTAGGTCGTTTTTGTATAAACAGGATAATAAATATCAGCACCAGAATTTTTGCCAGCACAGCACCTGCCCAGGGCTCTAACAGTTTGTTGATCACCCCCAGACTCATACCCGCTACCAGAGTGCCCCACAAATTACCCACACCGCCAAACACCACGACCATGAAGGAATCAATGATGTATGCCTGACCGAGATTGGGGCCAACATTGGTCAGCAGACTTAAGGCGACACCGGCCAGCCCGGCAATACCGGAGCCCAGGCCGAAGGTCAGTGCATCCACCCATTTTGAACGCACGCCCATGGCACGGGCCATGGTGCGATTTTGTGAGACCGCGCGCACCTGTAAACCCAGCGAGGTTTTTTTCATCACCGCGATCAGCGCCATAAACACCGCCAGGCAAAAAAAGATGATGTAAAGACGATTCCAGGTTAGCGCCAGCACTTCATTAATCTGCCAGGCACCGGACATCCACTCCGGTGTTTCCACGCTGCGATTCAAGGGTGAGAAAATAGAGCGCACGGTTTGTTGCAATACCAGACTGACGCCGAAAGTGGCTAACAATGTCTCCAGCGGGCGGCCATAAAGATGGCGAATGACACCACGCTCAATGGCAATGCCCACCAGTCCCGAGACAATAAAGGCCGCCGGGATGGCCACCAGTATAGACATCGCAATATTATCGGGCATTAACAACTGAACCACATAGGTGGTGTAAGCGCCGATCATCATCAGCTCACCATGGGCCATGTTGATCACTCCCATAACGCCAAAGGTAATGGCCAGACCAATAGCAGACAGCGCCAGCACCGAGCCCAGGCTCAAACCAAAAAATATGGTTTCGGCTTTGGCGTACAAATCACGTTTGTCGTTGATTTTATTAATGGCTGATTGAGCTTTGTTTTCCAGTGCTTTGGTGGGAGCCTGATAGGCCGTCAGTGCATTCATGGCTGACGAATTGAGACTGTTGGCCAATGTATTGATGGCCGCCAGTTGTGCAGTTTCGTCACCGTTTTCAAGCTGAATAACTGCCAGCAGGGTTTGCATGGAGGTAATGACCCGCTGATCGGTTTCTTTACCAATGGCATTTTTCACCAGGTCAGCGGCTTCGGTTTCAGGGTTTTTTAGCAGCTCCTGTACAGCCGCCAACCTGATGTCAGCATCTTCGTGTTTGAGTTGCATCACTGCGAGCAACTGGCGGATCATGCGTCTCAGACGATTATTGACTTTGACTTTTTTGAAGCCCCGTCTGTTTTCCTGTAGCACAGGTTTGAGTGCCGGATCAGTATCAAACAGGGGAGTGAATTCGTAGTTGTCGTTAACTTCCTTTAGAAAATAAAGTGCCTTGCCGCGTTTGGCGTAATACAGCTGTCCTTCCAGCATGGCTTTCATGGCCGGACGAGCTTCAGGCGGGTTTTGTTGTGCAATGACCTCAATGGCCCCGGATTTTTTATTGTAGTTTTTCTGACTCAGTGTTTTCCAGGCATCTTCCAGTGAGCTTTCAGCGGGAATTTCACTGGCAACAGTCTGCTGGGCCATGCTCATTAACATGAAAAAAGATATGAAAAAAGACACGAAAAAAAACAGTAACGGTGGAAAAGTTTTTTTCACCGAAACTGTTGTTGCAGATAATGGCATGTGTGTTCTCATTTAAAAATAAACAGAAAATAATATCTGTAGATTATTGCTGTCCCGTCAACTTTATTTCCGTCATTCCGGCCTGCGCCGGAATGACGAAAGAGGTGTTATTGTTTTGTTGAGCATCCGGACATAATGGTTATTCCAGGGTTGATTTAAAATTTATTATTGAGTAATTAACGCAAAGTTCGCAGAGGCGCAAAGCAGGCAAAGCATATTTGTTTTTCTTTGCGCCCTTTGCGTCCTTTGCGTTTACAACACCTGGCTAATCAGAGGAAAATGCTGATCAATAATTCTGGCCACTACATTTTTTTGTTTTGACGTTGTAGTTACCGCAAGACAACGGCGAACGCCAGTCGGCAATCAGATCCTTGGAACCCGGCAGATAATCTGACCAGGCATCGCCTGCTACCAGACCTGACGTTTCCCAAACAATATCAAACTGACCGTCTTTCTGGATTTCACCAATCAGTACTGGCTTGGTGATGTGATGATTCGGCATCATTGCTGAATAACCACCAGACAGGTTAGGCACGCTGACGCCAATCAATGCTTTCTGCACAACGGAGGGGTCGGTGGTGCCTGCTTTTTCAACGGCCTTCACCCACATGTTGAAACCGATGTAATGCGCTTCCATGGGGTCATTGGTGACACGGTCTTTATTTTTGATGAACTTTTTCCAGGCATCGATGAATTCTTCGTTTTCATCAGATTCAACACTCATGAAATAATTCCACGCAGCCAGATGGCCCACCAATGGCTTGGTGTCGAGACCGGAAAGTTCTTCCTCACCCACGGAAAAGGCAATAACCGGAATATCTTCGGCGGAAATACCCTGGTTACCCAGTTCCTTGTAGAAAGGAATATTGGCATCGCCATTAATGGTGGAGACTACTGCTGTCTTTTTACCTGTGTTGCCGAATTTTTTAATATCGGAAACAATGGATTGCCAATCAGAATGGCCAAACGGCGTGTAGTTGATCATGATGTCTTTTTCCTTAACGCCTTTTGCAATGAGATAGGCTTTAAGGATTTTATTGGTGGTGCGCGGATACACATAATCGGTACCGGCCAACACCCAACGTTTAACACCAATATCATTCATCAGATAATCAACAGCGGGAACGGCTTGCTGATTCGGTGCTGCACCAGTGTAAAATACATTCTTTGAGGATTCTTCACCTTCATACTGCACCGGATAAAACAGGATACTGTTAAGTTCCTCAAAAACCGGTAGCACAGATTTTCGGGACACCGAAGTCCAGCAACCAAACACCACATCGGTTTTGTTTTTGGAGATCAGCTCACGGGCTTTTTCTGCGAACAGCGGCCAGTTGGACGCCGGGTCTACGACTACGGCTTCGAGCTTTTTACCCAGCAGTCCTCCCTTTTTATTTTGCTCTTCGATAAGCATGAGCATGGTGTCTTTCAGGGTGGTTTCTGAAATGGCCATAGTGCCGGACAGTGAATGCAGCACACCAACCTTGATGGTGTCTTCTGCCCAGGCCATACCTGTGCTGGCCAGTGACGCAGTGGTAATTGCCGCAGCAATTGCCAGTTTTTTCAGTGTTGTTTTTATCATAATTGACTCTCCTGTTCCTGAGACTTAAATCTGGAATTGCATGCCGAAGGTAATAGCATCCACATCGTCGGCGGCTTTGGCATCACCCGTGGTAAAGTTCAGGTTTAACTTGAGGTTTTGACCGGAAATGATGTAGTTGACACCCACTTCAGTGAGTGAACTGCTGTCGCCAACGGAAGGGCTGTTATCGGTGTAACGCACATAAGGCTGATACATGCCCGAGCCACCCGTGTTACCGAGCAGATAAGCCGCGCTGGCAAAATAAGCTTCACCATCAAACATGCCAAAAACCGGTGTTGCCGCATCCGTAGAAACTTCAAATGATTTGTATTCCGCTTCAACAGTGACTGCTGCACCACCGCCCAATGGTTTTTCAAACAAACCATCAATGGCATAACCGGTGAATGAACCTGATTGTGCAACCGTGCCATAACCGTCGTCCTGCGACTGGGCGGAAATGGCCAGAGTCAGGATATCGCCACCTTTGCCAAAGTAAGTGCTGCTGGTGTAATAACCGGGATTTGCTTCCATGTTAAGGAAGTTATAAGCGAAGCGGGCGGCATACAAAGGCGCATCGCTCTGGTTTTCATCGCCGCTGTAACCATCAAATATACCGACGGCATACTGGAATTTACCCAGCGCACCCCAGGCGGTAATACCTTCGTCACGACCATAAGTACCGGCGCTGCCATTGGCACCATTACTAATGTCATTATCGGACGGATAAAGAGGAACGGTGTATTGTCCCCAGGTCAGGCTGTAAAACGGCCCGTTCATTTCGATGCGATCTGCCGGCGTCAGCATGCGCCCCATCCACACGTTGAATTCCTTGCCGGGTTCATACTGGATGATGGCATCCAGCACACCGTATTCACCGTCCCACATTCTGTCGGTGCCAAAATAGAATTTAAAATCTTTCGTGGCCTGTCCGGAAATGTATAAACGCATATTTTCCAGATTAAAATTACTGGCACTGCTGCTGCCATCGGGAGCCGCATCACTCACGGAGGCGATAGAGGTACGAATGCCCGCGCCAACGCTGATCCAGCGGGTATCGTCAATGACGATTTTTCCACCGGCCAGAACCGGTGTGCTGCCTGCGGCAAGCAGACTGCCCATAAGCAGCGACGTTCCAATGATATTTTTCTTTTGCATTTCTGGTTTCCTGTGGCTGTGGCCAGTGGCCGATTAGAGGTCCAAACAAGTGTTCAGAGAAAGCAGTAGATCATCTCCCCGGACAGCTTTCTCGACACCTGAGTCTATAGAGGCACTGATCGGGGTAGAATCCGTCATGTGGCACAGGGGGGTACGTTAAATGACGTATGGCGTGAGAATAGTATTCAGGGTAACGCGGTAACTGTGTTGGCAGGGTAGATATTTGGCTGGATGCTTGCGCTAATATTTTCGGTGCATACATAGCTGGCATGGGTAAAAAATCGGAAACCGGTTACAAAAATTTGATGGATTGGAACGAAAAAAGCGCTTATGCAATATGGCTTATCGGGTAACGGTGAGCCTGGGTGGATGTTGATAGTTGGTCGAGCTTTGAGTTTTTTCCATCCCTGGATGAGGGTGGGGTTGGGGTATTCATCGATTTAACACTGTGCGAAATTTGGTGGAACCGCTGCGCTTGTTCCACCCTACTGGATATAGGGTGAGGTTAAGGCATTTATCGATTTAACACCGTGCGAAATTTTGGTGGAACCGCTGCGCTTGTTTCACCCTACTGGATAGAGGGTGGGGTTGGGACATTTATCAATTCAACATGGTGTAAAATTGTAGGGTGGAACAAGCGCAGCGGTTCCACCATGCGGTTAAAACCTTTGCACAGGTTAAAATGATGTAAGCCAGAAATATCTTCCTCAACGATAAAAGGAATATTGTAAGTTCATGCAGGGTTTTTATTCTCTGAGTCGTCAAAACGTTTATTGAAAATAAAGAGGAATAATCTCACCTCACTCAAATGAGTATTCTCACTCTTAAACGATTTCTTGATGAAGATTTTTATTATAAATAATTAATAAACTTTCTTAGCCTGACGGAGTCTACTTCTCATCACCAATTGATATGTAAAAAACCAGCATTGAAGTCGCCGATCAATTTTGTCCGGCATGTATTCAATATACATATTCTACGTTGCCATTATATCTAATATGACCTACAGAAATTTCAATTGAAAAGGGTTTTTAGAGCCCTATCCATGCTGGTTTAGTGCTTGCAATATACTTTTACTCAGATTCATTTCGAATGTTGGTTTTATTGTTTAATATCGTCCAACAATATATTCAGGTTTTGACGCACTGAGCAGGGTATAATCCCTGATTTTGACAAGCTGAAAAATGTATCGTTGATACTGGCCAATGTCAGAAGTTTCTGAAATAATTTTTCGTGATAAGCATCTAACCCTGTGTATTCTACCAAGTTTTAATGACATGGCACTGCTGTTCCTTATTTATTCCATATGAATTCAAAAAAACTTATAAAATTATCAAAAAAATGTCATCCAAATTTATCGCGTGTGCGTCTAAAGTGTTGTGTCTCTAATGGACACTGATTATAACCAAACATCAAGGATGATAAACATGAAAACACAATACACATTTACATGGGTTACACGGTCGCTTCTTGTGTTAACGAGTTTGGCTGGGCTGGTTTCGATCATGTTTTTTAAAGATACTTCTCCTCTCATTAACTGGTTAGCACTTGCAAGCATCATTCCGCTTATTATGGGAATGTTGGGTGAAAATCTTGTACGTGAATTTTTTGTTACCACCATTTACACACGTATTGAGAAAGATACTCTGATGCATAAAACGGGAACCCCTGTTATGACAAGTTTCCCGTTGCCACTCAGTATGATTGGCGATATGGAAAAGGGAACGATGTAATCATGCCGTAATTCATGAATGTTGGATATTTTGTTACCCATTGGGGGAAAGGCAGCTACGGCTGCCTTTTTCTTTCAGGAAGGGCGAAATTTCTCCCGCCAAAAACACATTTTACTCTGCTGAGTGTATTCAGTATTGTAGTGCTGCTTTAAAAAAATATTAAAAACAAAGTAACTGCCAGGGGTGGCGGTGTGGCAGGTTGTTAATGAAAAGAAGCCCCAATGAGTATTAACAAAGACGCGCTGCGAATCCGCCGCGAGTATAATCAGTGGGTCGCCAACGAAACGCTGGAAGACTACGCTCTGCGTTACACCGCCAAACGGGCACGGCGATGGTCCGCTGCGTGGGTTGCGAATACGGCACTGGGCATCATTTCCTTCCTGGCGCTGGAGGCCATCGGCGGCACCATTACCCTGAATTACGGCTTCACCAATGCCATGTGGGCGATACTGGTGGTGGGTGGCATTATCTTTTTGTCCGGGCTGCCGCTGGCCTATTATTCGGCACGGGATGGCATCGATATCGACCTGCTCACCCGGGGAGCCGGTTTTGGTTATATCGGCTCCACTATTTCATCGCTGGTTTACGCTTCATTTACCTTCATATTTTTTGCCATTGAAGCAGCCATTATGTCCATGGCCATTAACATGACCACGGGCATTCCCATGTCGCTGGCCTATGTTATCAGCACCATCGTGGTGATACCGCTGGTGACCCACGGCATCACCCGTATCTCCCGTTTCCAGGCCTGGACACAACCCTTGTGGTTGATTTTACAAATCCTGCCGCTGGTGTTTATCGGCATGCACGAATCTGCGGCTTTTTCGCAATGGCTGACTTATGGAGGCTCTGCTGCGGAGGGAGGGCAGGGGTTTGAGCTGCTGCTGTTTGGTGCGGCGGCGGCAGTGATTTTCCCTCTGATTGCACAAAATGGTGAGCAGGCCGATTTTTTGCGATTTTTGCCGGTGCGAAACCAGCAGAACAAAACGCAATGGTGGCTGGCCGTGGTGTGTGCCGGGCCGGGCTGGGTGGTATTTGGTGTCATCAAGTTATTCGTGGGCTCATTCCTTGCGGTACTGGCGCTGAATCATGGCCTGTCGCCCGAGCTGGCCGATGATCCGGCACACATGTACGCCGTGGCATTTAATTACATCACGATTAATCCTGATATGGCGCTATGGCTGGCGGGTATATTTGTCGTTATATCGCAGCTGAAAATCAATGTGACCAACGCCTACGCGGGCTCCATTGCCTGGGGCAATTTTTTCTCACGGCTGACGCACAGCCATCCCGGACGAGTAGTGTGGCTGGTGTTTAATGTCACCATCGCCCTGATGCTGATGGAGCTGGGGCTCTATCAGGCTTTTGAAAGTATTCTGATTACCTACGCCTGTCTGGTGGTGGCCTGGGTTGGTTGTGTGGTGGCGGATCTGGTGATCAACAAGCCACTGGGGCTGAGTCCCGCGCGTATCGAATTCAGGCGCAGCCATTTGCACGACATCAACCCGGTGGGGGTCGTCTCGATGGTGATTGCCTCCAGCGTAGGCATTATTGCCAATCTGGGGTTTTTGGGTGAAGTGGCAGAGGCTTTAGCAGCCTTCATATCCCTATTGATTCCTTTTGTCACCGTGCCCCTGATTGCCTGGATGACAGGAGGGCGATATTATCTATGTCGTGCAGAGGAGGCAGACTCCGCGCCCATTCAGGAAGAGGACTCCGGGCAACTGTGCTGCCGGGTCTGTGAAAACAGCTTTGATCACGAAGATATGAGCCAATGCCCGAGTTATGAGGGCATGATCTGTTCCTTATGTTGCGCACTGGATTCTCGCTGTGGCAACCAGTGCCGGCCGGATGCCCATCTGTCTGCACAAACATCAGCATTCTTCAGCCGGATATTGCCGACGTTCGCTCATCAGCGATTACAGTCCGTTACCGGGCATTTTTTAGGTATGTTTATCATTACCGCAAGCATTATTGCTGGCCTGCTGGGTGTCGTGTTTTATGCCCAGCAAAATAAAACACAAACCGACCTGTTGTTGATCAGCGGCGCATTATGGCAGGTGTTTTTCCTTTTGATGCTGGTGACGGGTGTTCTGGTCTGGCTGTATGTGCTGGCCCAGAAAAGTGCGCGTTTTGCCCTCAGTGAAACACAGCTTCAAGCAGAGCTGCTGACACGCGAAGCCAAAGCACATGAACAGACAGCCATCGAACTGGCAAAAGCGCGTGATGCAGCGAATACCGCCAATAAGGCAAAATCACGTTATTTATCCGGCGTCAGTCATGAGCTGAGAACACCGCTTAACACTATTTTTGGTTATGCTCAATTGATGGAGGCTGACACCCGGCTGGATAAAAAAAGCCAAAAAATTTCATCCGTAATAAAACGTAGCAGTGAACACTTGTCTGATGTTATCGAAGGGCTACTGGAAATTTCAAAAATCGAATCCCGCAAGCTGGATTTGCATAGAGACACAGTAGACCTGCGCTTACTGGTCCTTCAACTTGAAGATATGTTCAGACCCCTGGCCAGAGAAAAAGGCATTGAATTTGTTATTCATTGCCAGACCGATTTACCTCGGTTTGTTTCCGTTGACGAAAAGCGGTTACGTCAGATTTTATTGAACCTGTTATCCAATGCCATCAAATTTACCCCGGAAGGCAAAGTCGAGCTGCACATTACTTACCGTAATCAGGTTGCCCGTTTGACCGTCAAAGACACCGGCATCGGTATTGCCGAAGAAGACCAATCAAGAATTTTTGA
>WFQM01000175.1 GCA_015487095.1 Gammaproteobacteria bacterium
AGCCTCCCCAATATGATAGGCATGCGTACCTGCTGAATCGATTCTGATCGCATCAACGAGATTGGCTTCTTGCACATGCCGGGTAAAAACACCTTCAGCCGTCGGTGAGCGACATATATTGCCCATGCAAATAAATAAAACGTTAACTTTTTCCATGGATATCAATCAGCACACTCATAAGTTGGTTGCATCATCCTGATGGTTGGATTCAACATTGTACCACCAAAATCCAATACTACGCCTGATAATGTAGACCCCAGCTTGCCCTGTGGATATAAACGAAGACATATTTACAGTGCTTTAATTTGCACTTAAAACATTTTTCTAATTAACATTTTTTGCAAATCACACGCTACCTTCAGTGATGCAATTTCCCGCAAGCATAGAAACAACAAAACTGTCGATATCTCCTCGGGACATTTCGCTTTCATTACCGCTGTATCTAAAAAGCCGCCACTCGTACCATTGTGGCTTTTACGCCCGCGCAGCAATGACCGATAGTGATTTTTTTCGACGCCACCAACGCCTTAATCCGGCGCGCGACAGGACAAATTTACTGCCATTGCAGGTGTAAAGGCTAATTTCGTCAATCTCGTTTCGACGTAATGCGTTCAACAAAGGAAGCATCCATTCACGATTGAACGCCTGCACCCAGTGTGCCCAGCTCTCCATTTCCCCACTTTGCCAATAACGCAATAAATCATCCAGCACCAGCAAATGTTCACCGGATGACGCAGCGGTGTTTAACCACGTTGCGGCATCTTTTGGCAAACCCTTGCCTTCGGTATTTGAAAGTACAACCAACCCCTGGCTCACAGGTTCATTGCTCCATACCTGGCACCACTGGCTGCCCGTATTGTCGGGTGATATCATGGGTGTTTCACCTCCTCCCCAAAACCACAAACTACTCACTGGCGGCTGCCCGACAGTTTGTCTTTGCTGATTCACTGCGCTGATATGCAACACCATTTGCACTTCGTTCATCAGACGATGCCATTGTTTGCCATCCACTCCGACAGGTAAATATTCACCAATGGCCCGACCACGCACTTGCGCCAAACTGTAAGTACGCAACTTCGGTGCATCGGGCTGATGTAAATACCAGCGCGTGGGGGTAGCAGCTTCAATGTGCCAGCCATCCTGCGCAAATTGCGCATTCAGGTCAGTCACCAACAAATCAGCTTCCGCCTGGGACAGGGACAGGCTTTCCGGCCCCATCAGCACTAGCTGATCACGGTCTGGAACCAGCTGTACCGGGTCAGCCCGCACGCACCAACCCGTTGCTGACTGTCCTGTGTCACCCACGTAGCCGACAGCAGCCACCGGTAAATCGGCATCCGTTGGTATAACCGCATCAAAAAGTGCAAACAGCACTGCCTCAAAACTGGCACCTGAAAAACGGTGTTTTTGCGCACGAGAAAAGAAACACTCCAGCTCAGGCAAATGCCCCACCTGTGCAAACACCGATTCGTGTTCTGCGAGGGGCAAATCCAGCAAGCCCGGCAAGACTAACGTGCAACGCCGCCCTGATGTGTCTTGGTCACGGGCCATGGAATTCAGGTGTTTTTCCGATGAAGAAACATTGCATCACCGTAACTGAAGAAACGATACCGTTGTGCAATGGCATGTGCGTAGGCTGCCTTTATTTCATCGAAACCTGCAAAGGCACTCACCAGCATTAATAACGTGGATTCCGGCAAATGAAAATTGGTGATCAAGCTATCTACCACACGAAACGTGTAACCGGGAGTAATAAAAATATCCGTATCCCCCTGAAAAGGAGCCAGTTCCCCTCCACGGGCCGCGCTTTCCAATGCGCGCACGCTGGTGGTACCCACCGCCACCACACGGCCTCCACGGGCCTGTGTTTGTCGTACTGCGGCCACCGTGTCCGCCGACACTTCGATGGTTTCTTTATGCATGTGATGTTCGGCAATATTATCCACACGCACAGGCTGAAACGTACCAGCCCCGACATGCAGGGTGATAAAAGTCGATTCAATGCCCTGCTTCGCCAGCTCATCCAGCAGGTTCTGGTTGAAGTGCAACCCTGCCGTCGGTGCAGCAACTGCTCCCTGTCGCTGGGCAAATACCGTTTGATAGCGCTCTCGGTCCTCGGATTCATCAGTACGTTCGATGTACGGTGGCAATGGCATATGGCCGTGGCGCTCCAGTAGCGTCACCACCGATTCCTCCCCTTCAAAACTCAGGCAAAAAAGTGCGCCCTCGCGTCCTGTTACCGTGGCTCGCACCTCACCTTCCAGCAATAGATTGCTGCCCGGCCTGGGGGATTTACTCGCCCGCACATGGGCCAATACACGATGCTCATCGAGCACACGCTCCACCAGCACTTCTATTTTGCCACCGGTCGCTTTCTGACCAAACAGACGCGCCGGAATCACCCGGGTGTTGTTCATTACCAATAAATCACCTGGCTGCAACAGCGCACCTATGCGTGCGAACAAGGCATCCTCAAGCGTATTACCACGCAGCACCAGCAAACGGCTGGCCGTCCGCTCGGCAAGCGGATGCTGGGCTACCAGTTCGGGGGGTAAATCAAAATGGAAATCACAACGGCGCATGGCGCGGGAGTGTAGCAAACTACCTCATACAAAATCTCCCTCC
>WFQM01000176.1 GCA_015487095.1 Gammaproteobacteria bacterium
CTACCCAATTACCGAACTAAACAAGCCGCAGTGTTGCCATCCACACAGCTGCTGAGCCCGCCACAAAAAAACCGGCCAGACAGCCCCCTGCTTTCAGCTTATAACGCTTAATCAACTCATACTGGGGATGCACAGACAACAAATAAGGGCGGTTGTCGTGTTGTGGTTTTTTCATAAGGTGAGTGGGTGGCTCCACACTGCGTTTCGATTGTTCACGACGCACTCGCTCATAGGCCGCTTTGCGCACAGCTTCCCATTCCTGTACATCAAGCTCACCATCCCCATTGCTATCAAAATGCTTTAAAAGCGCGGCTGGATTTTTTTTCCATAGTGCCAGCACCTCACGCACTTCAGCATCGGTATTAAAGGATTCTGCACCACCACCCACCGATAGAAACATACCAATGGCATACAAGGGCTCACCGGGGTGCATACGTTCCTCCGTGTACCGATAATGGCCACCCAGCCGCCCCAACAAACTACCGCTTTTATGTGAGTTACGTCGCGAGGGGTAACTGGATTCATACCACACTTTTTTGGTTTTACAACTGACGACAGCACCTTCCGGGTCAATCACGCAGCGCCCTGTACTTCCCACCAATACAAACAATTCATCACTGGTACCGGATGCGACAACACTGCTGTCGTGTCGGCCATGCATTTCCTCAACTTTGTAGCGATACCAGGTGCAGGGTATGGTGGTCAATGGTGCAATGATGGGCTCCCCTTCCATGAGTTCACCACGTCCCGCCAACTCAACATACCCTTGTGCCGCAGAACGGATTTTCGAGGTGGGCGTATCTTCGATAATGCGTGCGCGCCGGAAGAAAATGAAGGCAAAAACAAAACCGGCTACAGCGGCAATAATACAAACAAGCAGATAAAGATAAAATTTACCCTGTGGGAGATTAAGTACCCAGGCTTGCAATGAGTCAGCAGACATCAGTTAAAAACAGCGTGTGCGAAACTAACCAAACAATGCTTTGACATTGACGTCTTTAAGTTCTTCTTCATCAAACTCCAGCAATTCAGCAGGTTTGAAATTGAATTTACGGGCAATGATCACATCCGGGAATTGTTCGATACGGACATTATTGAGATTAACCGCCTCATTATAAAATTCACGCCGGTCAGCAATGGCATTTTCCAACCCGCTGATGCGCGTCTGTAAATGCTGGAAAGATTGATCGGCTTTGAGATCGGGATAGGCTTCCGCCAGAGCAAACAGGCCGCCCAGCCCCATGCGTAGCTGGGTTTCCGCCGCTCCGAGAGCACCGATATCGCCACTTTGCTGGGCGCTGGCCACTGCGGAACGGGCTTGCATCACTTTTTCCATGGTTTCCTGCTCATAGCCCATGTATTGCTTACAGACCTCAATAAGTTTCGGCAATTCATCATGGCGCTGCTTCAACAGCACATCAATATTCGCCCAGGACTTGCTGACATTATGCTTCAGCGATACCAGATTGTTGTAAATCATGATGGCGTACAGCACGATTGCGGCAATCAAGCCTAGAATAATGAAGGTTGAAATATCCACTGCGACTCCCGGGTTGTGATTAATTGATTAGACTGACATGGTGATTTTTATCAGTATCGGCAACAATTGTAACGAATTGAGCCAAGGAAAAAACAACGGAATCATTGCGCATGATATTCAAAAGAGCAAGGAAACAGTTTGCCTCGCAAGGGGAATGCAAGCTGGAACGGGATATGGGCTCCATTCTGCCGGAGCCAGGACTCACTCAAAAAACTATCAAAACTTCTTTATTCGCTGATTGTTACCCGAGCCTCAAGTGTGAATTAAGGGCTAAAAACATCGGTTTTAAGAATTACCGGGTATTTAACGCAGAGGTCGCAAAGTTTTTCGTGTTTTCTCTGCGTCCTTTGCGTTTATAACTCACCATTTGTACCACGACACCATAACCTCCCAATACACAGAAATGATTGGCCAAGAGCTTTTGTATTGTGCAGGTTTC
Organism: Gammaproteobacteria bacterium; assembly: GCA_015487095.1. GTDB lineage: Bacteria > Pseudomonadota > Gammaproteobacteria > SZUA-152 > SZUA-152 > SZUA-152. Next base: position 1,980 of record WFQM01000176.1, read on the forward strand.
AGGGTAAATTCGTAGAATCTGGTGGAACCGCTGCGCTTGTTCCACCCTACCGGTAGAGAGTGAAATTAGAGTGTTCATCGATTTTTTGTTCAGCTATTCGACACAGAGTAAAATTGTAGGGTGAAACAAGCGCAGCGGTTCCACCATGAGCTTGCGTACACTGACAAACTCGATAGCCTAAAGCAGAAAATCAGGCATGTATTCCTCAATGGTCAAAGGAATATAGGCGAGAGCCTCGTGATTTCATGTGGGGTTTTAATTGTCTGAATCGTCAAAAACATGGACTGGAAAAAAGAAGAATAAACTCACGTCACTCGAATGAGTCATGGGCGTTTTCAATAAACAACCCCGCAGCAAGCTGCGGGGAATTAAACCCAAAAAGATTAAAACTGATCAAGGAATGAGCATGCAATAACTCCCCTGCCCGGCATATCGGCCTGGTCTCCTGAGTCGCCTTGTCTCCTCCATCCATGGAGTCGTCATATTCAGTTCTTCCTCGTCCATTTTTCGAGCACAAAAAACAAACGAATACGAACCCAATCTGAACACCAAACAGGGAAGTTATTGCATGTCCATTCCAACGGGATATTGATATCCTCACTGCCACCCTATCGGGGCCGGTACCTCGACCCAATCTGCGAACATTATATCCACAATTTTGATTTTTTCGGGGTGACATTCATCATCCTGGGGTATTAATTGATCGCCATTTTCAGTTGTGCGCCCTCACGCTGCCGGGGGGATGAAAGGCGCACATGCCGTACCCGCTGTTTCCGTTTTGTCGCGCGAAACAATACACCCCAGGCATTACCGGCTTCAGCGGCCTGACGCAGGCAATCCAGTGTTTGTGCATCACCTTTTTCCAGCCAGGCCAGCACAGCACCGCAGGTACCCGAGCGCAGGGTCTGCTCCAGAACATCAAAACCGTTCGTGGTATCGGAATGCACCAGCAACACCCGAGCCGGGTCAATGCCTGCTTTTTTTAGCTCATCAATACTGGGCAAACAGGGGGGTGCTACCAGTACCAGCCAACGTTGCTGGCAAAAGCTGGCCAGGGCTGGCAGCATTTGTTTCAGATTCCGCTGTAGATTATACGATTGCACTTCCGTACGACATTGTTCGCCTAGCGAAATACTGCGAATCTCAGTCAATGCTCCAGTCGGCAGGATTTCCTCTGTTTCAATGCCGGGTTTATCTACTGTCTGGCTTTTGCTGGCATGGGTTACCGGTGCGTGACTGATTCTCTGTTCGTACCGCGCCTGACTTTTCCCTTTGGCTTTTTTACCGGGCCTTAAATACCCTGCGAGTGAACGGGTACTCAAGTGCCAGATCGCTTGCGCATAAATGCTAAAAGAATCACTGATCACATTGTGACCGGCTGCTTTTAACCCAAAGTATTCCGTTGCCCGTTTCATTATTTCACCTCGCCCCGAATCACACCGACAGCCAGACCTTCAATGGTCAAATCTTCGTCACGCAAATCCACTTCGATGGGTTTGAAGCTGGGGTTTTCTGGCATCAGGCGCACTTTGTTGCCCCGGCGACGAAAACGTTTGACGGTCACTTCATCCCCCAGACGTGCTACTACAATCTGACCGCTACGCACGTCCTGTGTGCGATGCACTGCCAGCAGATCACCGTTAAGGATGCCCACATCACGCATGCTCATACCCTTTACCCGCAGTAAATAGTCCGCCGCAGGGTAAAAAATGGCGGCATCCATTTGATAATGCTCTTCGATATTTTCTTCTGCCAGAATCGGGTTGCCAGCAGCTACCCGCCCGATCACGGGTAACCCCTGCTCTTTGTTGTCCACAATGCGAATTCCTCGCGAGGAACCGGCATACATTTCGATGGCTCCCTTGTTCAACAAGGCTTTGAGGTGATCCTCCGCCGCATTGGCGGAGCGAAAACCCATGGCATCGGCTATTTCCACCCGGGTAGGCGGCATATTGTATTCTTCGATAAAATCGCGAATCATATCCAGCACTTCTTGCTGTCGATTGGTTAACCCTTTCATATTAATGCCCTCCTGATCATATTAACGCTCTCCTGAAGTTTTCCTGCGAGCTGCTGTCAATTCATACAGCAATTAATTGATTTTCTGTCATTATATACAGTAATTTTCATTCTGCAAGCCCTACTGCGCACAAAATAACGAGGCGTCAAATCGACGCTGCCTGTACGCGCAAAACCGGCACACGTATCCCCCCCTCAATCTGCAATACAGTACAACAGCAACAAAAATTGAGATTATTGGTAAGTTATTCTCCAGATCCAGCAATTAATCGCTCCTAAAAGCTGCCAACGGGTACTGAATTCCCATAAATGCCAAAAATTGCATGACAGCCTCGCGCCACATCCGTTAGCATGCAAAATACCAAAACCTGTAGACATTAATGAGAGGTGCAACATGCTCAGCGAAATATCACTCATGGCCTGGATGAGCGGAGCCATTGTATTTGCCATCGGCGGTGGTGTGGGATTTTATATCGCCCGACAAGTAAAGGATAAACACACGCTGGGATTGGAAAAACAACTGGAAACGACGCAAAATCAGCTAAGTGAATATCAGGGTGAGGTCAACCGTCACTTCCTCAAAACTTCCCTGTTGTTCAACAAACTCACCGATGACTACCGCGAAGTGTATGAACACCTTGCCACTGGCGCACAAAAACTCTGCAACGATAAACCACTGGCCGCCACGCTGGATCTGCCGGAGACAAAAATTCTCACCGCCGCAGGTGCCGGTGCCACAATCGCCAGTGAGGAAAAGCCAGCCGTCGAGGCCATTACCCCGGCACCTTCAGATGCCGAGCATGACGACGCAACACGATCTGATGCTGAAGCCATGGCAAGCGCTGAAACAGCGACCGAAACGCTGCCCATTGAAGATGCAGACCTGCCAAAAGAAGCTGCTGAGGAACAGGTAAAAACAGCGCAAGCGCACGCTGAGCCTTCAGCCACAGAAGAGACGGCACCCACCGCTGCGGAAGCTGCTGACGCTACCCCTCCTGCCATTACCGAGGAAGAATTGAAAACGCTGGAAGCCAACGAGCAGAAAAAGAACGAGGAAGAAGATGTTCCCCTTGGTGCTGAATCCACTCCCAGCGTGAAACCGGAGCATCACAAAACCCACCCGTCAATTCACTGAGTTTTTCATTCAAAACAACGCTTTCCTCTGTTCCGGAGGGCAATCACCAGCCCTCCGGAGTCTGGCGGACTCGCACACCTTGTCCGGGTTATGCCTTTACCCTTTTGTTGCATATACATCATTCTGTTCTATAATGTGAACATGTAACTCTCAAAGAGGCTGGCTTATGGCGCTTTTACACGCTCAACCTATTGATAATAATGCTGTTCTTTCTGAGGCATTGCTAAATACGGGAAAGGCACTCGGTATGACGCAGGCTCAGGTGGGCAATGTTATTGGCAAAGACCGTACTACGCTAAGTCGTGGTCTTTCACCCACCAGCAAGTCAGGTGAACTGGCGCTGCTGTTTATCCGTTGTTATCGCAGCCTTTACGTTCTGATTGGTGGAAAACCTGACGACATGAAGCACTGGATGCATACCAAAAATCATCATACCGGCGGCACCCCGGCCGAGCAGGTTCAGACGGTACAGGGGCTAAACCATGTTCTTGAATACCTGGATGCCATGCGCGGAAAAATTTAATGGAAATATGGGCAGCGATCAGGGACAGAATCACTCCGGAATATCTGAACAATCATCTGTTAAGAATTGTTGAAAGCCAGGAACAAATTGCTACCAACAGCCTTGTTGATAACCTCGAAAAACAGGCTGCCCTGGAAGAAATGCTGGACAGCTCAAAACCACCCGCGCCATCAGTCAATGGCGCGTTACATTACCTGCTGGCAACCCCCTTTCGTTATCCTCCTCTCCCCTACGGTTCCCGATTTGGCGCAAAGCATGAGCCAAGCCTGTTGTACGGTTCCCTGACGGAGGAAACAGCCTTTGCAGAGACCGGGTATTACCGCTTTCTGTTCTGGTCGGGAATGAGTACACCGCCACCCTCCGACAAACTCATTACCCAGCACACTATTTTTTCTGTCCCGTACACAACGAATGCCGGGCTTAAGCTCCAGAATTTTCCGTTTAGTGACTACCCGGACCAATTATTAAACCCTGTCAGCTACGAAGATACACAAAGCCTGGGTCGCGCAATGCGTGAGCACGGTATTGATGCCTTTGAATATTTATCCGCCCGGGATTGTAATCACGGCATTAATGCTGCACTTTTCAATGCGGGCGCATTGGCAGCCACCACCCCAAAAAACCAACGCCAGTGGATTTGTGAAACCACTCACGACACGGTACGGTTTTATTCGATGGCGGATAAAACAGGTTACCGCTATCCCTTTGATACTTATCTTGTCGAGGGGATATTTCCCGACCCGGCGGTATAAAACCTAACGCAAAGGCGCGAAATGACGCGTAATAGTCGTTCTACTGCAAGGAGTTTCAACGCGGCCATGGAGGGAATAAGGCGTGCACACGACCTAAACCTCAATTGCTACGGGTATAGTTGTTCTATTTCGAGTTTTTGCGATTGAAGAACGGGCGAAGACGGGCTGAAGCAGAGATGCCAATTGTATGAGTTATTGTGTTCCATTCCTAAGCATAAGGAAGTCTCATGCAAGTCCTCAACCGGACACTGCTGGATTAATTCAGGATAATACGTTTGTCGCTGAGGTGTAACTCGTTGTCGAAGCTATACAGGTGGGGCGTGGCCGTGGCCAGTTCGTAATCGAGGATCTGCTGTGGCGTCATCTGCTCGATGTGCATGATGATGGAGCGCAGGGAGTTGCCGTGAGCTGCCACTAACACACTCTTGCCGCTTTGAAGATGGGGCACGATGCGTTGCTGATAATAGGGCAGTGTTCTCTGGGCCGTCATTTTCAAGCTCTCGCCGTTGGGCGGTGGCGCATCATAGCTGCGACGCCATAGGTACACCTGTTCCGCACCGAAATGCTCACGGGCCCACGCCTTGTTCAGCCCCTGAAGGTCACCGTAGTAGCGTTCGTTGAGTTTTTCCGAGACGTAGATTTTCAGTTCACTGGCGTCACCCTGGGTGGGGCTGACGTGTTCATACCACTCACTGCTCTGCTCATGCACTCGCACATACTGCTCGCAATGGCGGTTTTGTCTGAGGATTTCATAGAGGCTGTCCTGCGCCCGCAACAGACTCGATGTGAACGCCACATCAATGGGCTCATCCGCCAGCAGGGCAGCCGCTTGCTGCGCTTCGATCACACCCTGCCGACTCAGCGACACATCCACCCAGCCGGTGAACCGGTTTTGCAGGTTCCAGATGGACTGGCCGTGCCTGACCAGAAACAGCTGGCTCACGGGGCTCGCCATTGGGGTCTGCGCACATAGGCCGCCGGTCCGGCGTAGGTGGCGGCCTGGCCCAGTTGTTGTTCAATGCGCAGTAGCTGGTTGTATTTCTCCACCCGCTCACCACGGGCAGGCGCACCTGTTTTCAGGTGACCTGTATCCAGCGCCACGGTCATGTCAGCGATGAAGCTATCCACTGTTTCGCCCGAGCGATGAGAGACAAACGCCCCCCAGCCATGGTTGCGGGCCAGACGCGTGGCGGCAATGGTCTCGGTCAGCGTGCCAATCTGATTAAGTTTGATCAGCACGGCGTTGGCAATATCATCCTCGATGCCACGGGCGATAATATCCGGGTTGGTGCAGAACACATCATCGCCCACCAGTTCGATACGATCACCCAGCACGTCGTTGTGATGCTGCCAACCGGCCCAGTCATCCTGGGCCATGCCATCTTCCAGCAACACCAGCGGGTAGCTGTCGATCAAGCGGGCGTAGTAACGGGTCATCTCCTCAGAATCGAGCACCCGCCCCTCGCTGCGCAGATGGTATTGGCCGTCGATAAAAAACTCGCTGGAGGCCGGATCACAAGCGATGCCGACATCCTGACCGGGCCGGAGTCCGGCGCTGTGTATTGCCTGCACAATCAATTCGAGCGGCTCTTCGTTGGAGGAAACCTGCGGTGCAAAACCGCCCTCATCCCCCACGCCCACAGACAAACCTTTTTGCTCCAGCAGCGCCTGTAAGGCGTGATAAACCTCGCTGCCCCACTCCAGCGCCTGACGGAAACTGGCAGCCCCAAACGGGGCAATCATGAACTCCTGAAAGTCCGCCCCCTGCCAATGGGCATGAACACCACCGTTGAGAATATTCATGTGCGGCACGGGCAGACGTGTGGCAGCCGGGCCACCGAGGTATTGATATAACGGCAATTGGCTGACCGCAGCCGCCCCCCGCGCCACCGCCAGGGAGACACCGAGCATCGCATTGGCCCCCAGACGCGCTTTATTCGGCGTACCATCCAGTTCGATCATCGTTTGATCAATCACCGCCTGCTGGCGCACATCCATGCCTTGCAATGCCGGTGCAATAACCTCATTGACGTTGGCCACCGCCTGCAAAACCCCCTTTCCGCCAAAGCGTTTCACATCACCATCACGCAGCTCCACCGCTTCACGACTGCCAGTGGAGGCACCGGAAGGCACGGCAGCGCGAACGCACTGCCCCCCCGGAAGCTCGCACTCAACCTCCACGGTGGGATTGCCGCGAGAGTCCAGAATCTCTCGCCCCAACAAGGATTGAATGTCGAAATTGCCGCTCATGATTTCTCCCCTTTGCGCACTGCCCAGCCAATGGCCACCAGCGTCCAGCCATCAAACAGAAGACTGATGCCAATATAGAGCCCCACCAGCCACAACGAAGCCGTTGGCCAGCCAACCAGAAACAGCGTCGCCAGCAGTAGTGAGACAACGCCACTGAATGTCATCCACATCCAGGCCCTGGCAGGATAGGTAAAACGTGCAAGACTGAAGCTGCCAAAGGCACTCAGTAAAAGATAAATCGCCATCAACAGCGCAATTGTCTCAACCCCGAAGGCTGGATAAAAAATCAGCAGACCACCGGTCACCAGCAACAACACAGGCTTGAGCCAATCGGTAACACTCCTGCGGCTGTAGGTGTATGTATGCAGCGCCCAGAAAATACCACCAATGATCAACAGCCAGGCAACAAACAGGCTGGTAGCCAAAGAGATGAAGACGGGAAACGCGACACCGGCAAAACCCAGGACAACCAGCAAAATACCCATCGTCAGCGACGATGAACCAAACTTTCCAAACAGGCTATTTTTGGTGGGCCAGTCATTCACCATGTCACCGATATTTTTGTGCTTTGTCTTCACGCGCCGTTCCCCTGACTTGTCTGTAATAAATTTTATCGCAAGGCGATACAATCGGGACATTCATTAACAGACGGCTAAAAACAGACCAACTGATGAAACCCATCATCCATGTGCAAGGTAACTCCATCGACAACCAAAGGATGTAACCCTGGTTACAAATCAGGTTATTTAATCACAAAACAACTGCTGCGCCCGGGGTTCAGACACACGAATTGAATTCGAAAAACCACGCTGATTTCAACGTATCCCATAACAATGGGCATGAAGCCTGTCAATTTGTAGTAACATTACTTCACTTGAACAACAAAGAACCTTTACGTCATGCCCAAGCGACTCAAACCGCTCTATCCAGACAAGCTAAAAAAGATAAACAAAATCACCACGGCGCTGATCTGGTGGGTTAACGGCCTGGCTCATATTGCGATAACGATTGCTTTATCGGTATCGGTGATCATGTTTATATGGCTATTTGTTCATGATGCTTATCTGGCCTTTTCCAATCAGAATTTTGCACACGGATTTCTTCATGCCCTCGGGACGTTAATGGTCTTGTGGATTGTTTCATCTCTCATACTTGCCGAGGCGAGATATCTTCAGGGTGAACCGATAGGGGTGGATATATTTGTTGAAATATCGCTCGTCGTGGTGTTGAGAAAAGTCATCGTGTTTCCAGTACAGGAGGTCACCCCCACACCTGTTGAAATAGCCTCATGGGTTGGCGCAGCACTGGCACTCGGCGCAGTATATTTTCTCGTTCTCAAAGCGAGATCACACCTGGAATCTGCGGATAATTCGTAAAGGCGCGACTATTTTCTCACTATTCTCTTTTACATAGATGCCAGGGTGATCGGGAGGCTTTTTTGTGGTCATAGTGTTTCCCATAAGCGTTAGCCAAGATTGAGGAATAACCGAAATTTCACAGCGTTGTGTAGCGCTACACAATACACTTTTGTGTTCGAGTTTGCGTAGACTTCTTCTGCGATCACGAAGTATCTGATTGATTATCATGAACAATACTTCAAACTTAGGCGGAGACTTTCTTAAAATCCCGTGTATATTCATCACATGTTAAATGTGTACGTAATTCATCCGTACACCTTGACCAAATGGCCGATAAGGTCTATATTTTCCCCATTAGTACGGAAGAAGTCCGTACAAAACAGACAGGAGAATAGAAATGGCTACCGCTCGTCTCGATATGAGATTAGATGAAGAAATTAAGACTAGGGCTGAAAAAGCTTCGGCACTGCTAGGTATGAAAAGCCTGACAGAATACGTCGTCAGGCTTATGGATAATGATTCCACGCAAGTAATTGCTGAGCACGAAAGCATCACAGTTGATGATAATGCTTTTGACCGGTTTATGCGTGCTTGTGACAAGGTTCAAAAACCTAATGATGCTCTTATCGAGGCAGCAGCATTCACTAAAGATCAGGGTATCAAGTGACTTGGGCCCAGGAATTTGTAGAACTAGATAAATCTATACATGACAGAACGTCATTTGATTGTGGTGAAGAGGCGTTAAACACTTTTCTTCATACACAAGCGGCAAAACATATGGAGGTTGGAGTTAGCAGAACGATGTTGCTTCCCGCCTCCGACCCCCTCCCAAGTGGCAGATATCCAATTTGTGCTTTCTATACAACAGCCCCTAGCTCTATTAGTAGGGAAACTCTACCTGAAGCATTGGCAAAAAAACTTCCGCATTATCCAGTACCAGTATTTCTTCTTGCTCAATTAGCCGTACATTCGGAATATCATGGTCAAGGTTTAGGGAAAGTAACTCTTATAAAAGCACTTGAATATTTATTGAAAGTAAATGTTCATATGAGAGCTTACGCAATAATCGTTGATTGTTTGAATGATGGTGCAGAACAGTTCTATCTCAAATATGGATTTGAAGAGCTGTATCAACATAATGGTAGAAAGAGGATGTTTATTCCAATGAAAACTGTAGTCCAGCTATTTGCATATACCCGTAGCGATTGATATTCAGATCTCATTGCACGCCTATTTCCTCCATGGCCGCGTTGAAACTCCTTGCCATAGAACGACTATTACGCGTCATTGCGCCTCGCCATGAAGAAAATATGACGCACACTTAAACCTGAATCCCAAACGCCACGGGTATAGTTTGCTAAGGAAGGGATGGTTTATATTTCCAATCGCCGTAGCGTTCCGCTGAGCTTTGTGCCTGGCACTAACGTGTTGTAGACGGTGCCGTATTTCTTGATGTTTTCATGCATCAGTTCAAGCTTTCGCTCGTTTTCGTCGGTGTCGATTTCGATAACATAACCAATACTCTGCATTTTTGGCGGCGAGTCCTGCCTGACGCCGTGTACCCTGATCGTCACACCGCGATAATGAAAATCGATAATCGGTGCAACACGCTCCATATTTTTCAAAATGCAGGCAGAGACGGCGGCCAACAGTAACTCTGCGGGATTAAAAGCATCGACGCGCCCACTGAGATCGGTATCGATCACCAATGCCGCCTGCTTACAGCGCACCACACTGCCATGAGCATCGGTACGTGTGGCGGTAACTTCATATTCAAGCATTTTATCCGCCTTTATTTTCCTTTAACCGCTGCTCCACCTCCAGCACATGCCGTGTGGTGGTCAGTACGGTGTCCGGGTTGAGGCTCATGGAATCGATGCCTATTTCCACCAGGTATTCGGCCATCTCCGGGTAATCGGAGGGTGCCTGCCCGCACAGGCCGGAGTGTCGGCCATTACGCCGCGCCCCGCTCACCGCCAGGCGAATCATCTCTTTAACCCCGGCGTCACGCTCATCGAAATCGAAGGCGACGATCTCCGAGTCGCGATCCACACCGAGAGTCAGCTGGGTCAGGTCGTTGGAGCCGATGGAGAAACCGTCGAACAGTTTGGCGAACTCATCGATCAGAATAACGTTGTTGGGAATCTCACACATAACGTAGACCTCCAGACCGTTCTCACCCCGTTTGAGGCCATTGGCCGCCATGACGGAGAGCACCTTCTCCCCCTCTTCCACCCGGCGGCAAAAGGGGATCATCAGTTTGACGTTGGTCAGCCCCATCTCATTGCGCACCCGTTTCATGGCCGCACACTCCAGCGCAAAACCTTCGCGATAGGCCGGGTGGGCGTAGCGGGAGGCTCCCCTGAAACCGATCATGGGGTTGTCTTCATCGGGTTCAAAAAACTTACCTCCCAGCAGCGTCGCATACTCATTGCTCTTGAAATCGCTCATACGCACCACACAGGGTTTGGGATAAACGGCAGCGGCAATGGTGGCCACCCCTTCCGCCAGCGTCTTGATGAAGAAGCTTGTGGGGTCGTCGTGAGCGACGCTGAGCGCGGCGATTTCCCGGCGCGTGGCATCATCCACTTTTTCCGGGTGAACCAGTGCCATGGGGTGCACCTTGATGTATTCGTTGATGATGAACTCCATACGCGCCAGGCCGATGCCATCGACCGGCAGCGAAGCGAGGCTGAAGGCCTGATCGGGATTACCCAGATTCATCATGATCTCGGTGTCGGGTTTACCCAACTGGCTCAGATCCGTCTCCTGAATCACGTAATCGAGCTGCCCCTCATAAACGTAACCGGTTTCACCTTCGGCACAACTGACGGTGACCGTCTGCCCGGTTTGCAGTAACTCAGTGGCGCTGCCCGAACCGACAATGGCAGGAATGCCCAGTTCACGGGAGACGATGGCGGCGTGGCAGGTGCGGCCACCACGATTGGTCACGATGGCGGCGGCAGTTTTCATGATGGGTTCCCAGTCCGGCGTGGTGGTATCGGCCACCAGCACCTCGCCAGGCTGAAAGTCACCCAGACGCTTCACGTCATCGATCACGCGCACCTTGCCCGCACCAACCTTGGTGCCCACGGCGCGGCCTTCCAGAATCACCCGCGAACGCTCATTGAGGTGATAAATC
>WFQM01000177.1 GCA_015487095.1 Gammaproteobacteria bacterium
ATGATCAACCACTTTGCAGACCATTCCCGATTGCATACCTACTGTAATCTGCCACGCGACGCTTTTACCGCTATTCTTCGTTATGCCCGCTGTCTGGCAGGCAACTCATCACTGGGTTTGCACGAAGCAGGGTATCTTGGTTTGCCAACGGTGAATGTGGGTGAGCGACAGAAAGGTCGTCTGTCAGGTGACAATGTACAGTTTGTACCGGCAGAACCAGCAGCTATTCAGGCAGCACTTGAACGTGCACTTAATGATAAAGATTACCGTCAGCAAATTGATTGTGGCAGCTCACCTTATGGCGATGGGCACATGACAGAACGCACAGTGCAGATACTCAAGGATTTACCAGGCCGACAGCAATTACTGGCAAAGAAATTAACTTTTTAACGAGTGTTGCGCACTTGAATATTGCCATGGTGCTGACAAATGGTGTGTTATAAACGCAGAGGTTGTAAAGACGCAGAGGACGCAAAATTTTTAGTGTTTTTCTCTGCGTCCTTTGCGCCTCTGCGACCTCTGCGTTAAATACTCAATGATTCTTAAAACAGATATTTTTAGCGCTTAATTCCTAACCGCAATTAGTGCATTTTAGGGTTTGTGCGCTATACCGCAGACCAAACGGCGAATTCGTTACCATTGGGGTCAGCAAAATGAAAGCGCCGACCGCCAGGAAAGGAAAAAACCGGTTTGATAACAGTACCACCCGCAGCAGTCACCTTTGACAAGGTTTGCTCCAGATTATCGCTGTAAAAAACCATAAGGGCACTGCCATTATCGGTTGATACGGTCAGGTTGGATTTGAAGAACCCGCCGTCCATACCCGCGTCAAAAAAGGCAACATATTCGGGGCCGTAATCTTCAAAGCGCCAGCCAAACACGGAGTTGAAAAAGGCTTTGGTGGCTTCAATATCTTTGGCAGGGAATTCCAGATAGTTGATTTTTTCATGTTGGTTCATTGTGCCTTCCCGTTAGTGTTTTTTTATTCCGTAATCAGCGGTTCTTTCAGTAGTCGTCTTGCTTCGTCAACAATAGTGCGTCGCTGGAAGAGTAATTGCCAGCGCGTGCCTCCGCACTGCCGCCATAATACTGTTGCGCGGATTGCCGCGAGCAGCAGTGTACGAATACGGTTGGCATTGTTCGGGTTGGATATATAAATGTGCTCACCCTGTACCATGATGCGTGGTTTCAGGTGGCTGATGGTTTGGGCATAGGTGTCTGCCAGGTTTGCGATAACATTGTCGTGCAGTAGTGAAAAATGTTCCATTTGTTTGCGGGCGTGCTCAATGCCATCAGCGATTTTTGCCAGCATGTCGGCATCACGTTTCAGCCGTTTTTCCAGTACCATTACACCCGCAGCATATTTGGTGACATGAAGGTCTTTGTTCTGGTTACTCTCTGTGTTCGTATCGTTCGCGTCATTAGTGTCGTTCGTGTCGCGGCCGCCGAGTTGTTCAATCAGTTTGCGCAGGCCCATATGCAGTTTTTCCGTACCGTCAAAAACATCGATGGGTTTATCAACGTCGGTGCGAAATATGCTGAGGACACAGGTTTCCACGTCCTGTTCATCCGCATTGCCTGTATTGGCAATATTTTGTACGAGTTGTGTTGCTTGAAAAATGCCCGCAAGGGCAATGGTTCTGTCGGTAATGGTGTAAGTCATTTTATTTATTTATATGCGTTATTGATTGATTTGATTTACTGAATAGGGCCGCCACCAAGGCATTCTTCGCCCTGATAAAATACCACGGATTGTCCAGGCGTAATGGCACGTTGTGGCTGGTCGAAAATAACGGTGCATTGGTCGTCGTGCAACTGTGTGATTGTGCAGGGCTGATCAGTCTGCCGGTAACGGGTTTTTGCCGTACAGCGAAAAGGGATGTCTTTAGGCATTTCCGCTATCCAGTTTAACTGGTCTGCGCTGAGTTGCTTGCGGAACAGTAGTGGGTGATCGTGTCCCTGGGCGACGACTAAAATATTGTTTTCCAGGTTTTTATCCACGACATACCAGGGTTCGCCACTGGCATCTTTTGCACCGCCGATGCCCAGCCCTTGTCGTTGTCCCAGGGTGTAATACATCAGCCCGTCGTGTTTGCCGATGCAGGTGCCGTCAGGTGTTTGCATTTCACCCGGTTGAGCGGGTAAATAGTGACTCAGAAATTCCTTGAATTTTCGTTCGCCAATAAAACAAATACCGGTGCTGTCTTTTTTTTCATGATTGGCAAAGCCTGCCTGTGCTGCCAGCCGACGAACTTCTGGCTTGTTTAGTTCACCTAGTGGAAACAGGGTTTTTTCCAGTTGCTGCTGATTCAGTGCATGCAGGAAGTAGCTTTGGTCTTTGTTGGTGTCTTTGGCCTTGAGCAAACGAAAGTAGCCATCACAATAATGTACCCGCGCATAATGCCCGGTGGCGATATGGCTTGCCCCCAAATCCAGTGCCTGATCAAGAAAAGTTTTGAATTTGATTTCTTTATTGCACAGCACGTCCGGGTTAGGGGTACGGCCGCGCCGGTATTCGTCCAGGAAATCGGTAAAGACATTGTCCCAGTATTCACTGGCAAAATTGCGCGTGAGCAGTGGAATGTTCAACGTGTCGCAGACCTGCTGAGCATCTTTGAGGTCCACCGCTGCACTGCAATATTCGGTAGTGTCATCCTCTTCCCAGTTCTTCATGAACAGACCTTGTACATCATGGCCTTGTTGTTTTAGCAGGTGTGCCGTTACCGAAGAATCCACGCCGCCGGAAATGCCGACTACAATGCGTTGTTGTAGCGCCTGTGTCGTGGCGGGTACATGCAGTTTGTTTTCGGGAGAGGTTGAGGTCATGACAGGGATTTGTTTATCGGATACGGGAAAGGCTAACGGATTGTACGCCAATCTGCGGGTATTTTCGCCTCATGCCACTGGCCGGGGGCCAGGTCGTCCAGTGACCATGGACCGATTTGTGAACGAATCAGACGCAGGGTGGGGTGACCGATGGCCGCAGTCATTCGTCGTACCTGCCGATTGCGGCCTTCACAAATGCTGAGTTCGATCCAGGATGTGGGAATATTGGCCCGTTGGCGAATCGGGGGATTACGCGGCCAGATGGGCGGTTCGGGGATGATGCGGGCTCTGGCCGGGGCAGTTTTGCCGTCTTTGAGGCGTACACCTTTTTGCAGGCGGGTCAGCGCCGCAGGCTCGGGTTCGCCCTCAACCTGGGCCCAATAGGTTTTGTACAGCTTGTGGCGTGGATGGCTGATACGGTGTTGCAGTGCGCCGTCATCAGTGAGTAACAGCAGGCCTTCACTGTCACGATCCAGCCTGCCTGCCGGATATACTGCTTTGATATCGACAAAATCCGCCAGGGTTTGGCGGTTGCCACTGGCGGAGAATTGGCAGAGAACCTGAAAAGGCTTATTGAGTAACAGTAACATGTGGTTGACATTTGACCAGATATATAAAACAGTGATACGCAGTGTGCGTGGACAACGGTAATTTACGGGATGGTGTGGGGTTCGGGCAAGTTATGAGAACAACATCAAATTCATGGCAGGATTCGTCAGACGAGAGCAAGTCGGCGGCTAGCATTCGCAGACGTTTTGTCATTACTGCGCTGGTGTTGGCGGCACTGGCATTACCCGCCGCTTTTTATACTCAGAATCAGGTGCGTCAGGCATCTCAGGACAGCTCCCGACTGGTACAAAAGCATCGGGACTTGGGTTGGGTACTGAATTCATTCAAAGATGCTTTGCAGGTTGCGGAAAGCACAATCTATCAATATCCCTTGTTGCTGGATGAAAGCACTTACCGCAAGGTGGTGGCGCGCGTTGCGGAGGTCAGATTTCAGTCAAAAAATATCACTGATCATTATGTCGTTCAGCGCTATAGCCGTTTCGGGGACTTTGCAGAAAATCTGGAGTTTGTGCTTAACCGCTTTGAAAAAGAAACCTCACACCTGTTAGAAGTTGCTTCAAATGTCGAAACACGCTTTCCTGCCACATCAATTCTGCTTGATGAGCTTCTCCCGGAAAATATGAAATTCATTCAGGCAATTGAGCTTGCAATATCCGGGATCAACGAGTCCCCCTGGCCTGCCGATCCACAGGAAGCGATGCGTGTGCAGGAAGTAATGCGCGTGCTGGAAGAGTTGCGCTACACCTGGTCTCAACAGATCAGTTCGGTGCGCGTATTTATTGCCAACCGCTCGGGTGTTTTTGGGCAACCCGAAAACAGTATGCAGCAAAGCACGAGCAACCGGGAAATCTATGCGCAACGGGTTGATGATTTATTGACGCAGCTAAAAGAATATGACGAAGTGGGTAAGTTGGGTTTTCAGGAATCGCTGTCATTACCGATGTTGCTGGAGACTAAAAAATCCTATGACCGTAACTTTGTCAGGGCAGAGGAAATTTATGCATCCCAAAACTGGCGGGCCGATTTACCAATTTTACGTAATGAAATACGACCAACGCTTGATCAGGCCTGGGGCATCATCGAACTGATGCAGGAAGAACTGGATGACTTCGCACAACAAAATGTGATGCAGTCATTAGACACAGCAGACAGCCTGTCAAACATTATCTGGATTTTTGTTGGGTTTATGGGGTTGCTGTTGTTTTTGGCCTATCTGGCATTTGAAATGCGTATTCGACGCCCATTGCTGGAAGTTTCCAAAGCGCTGGATGCTGCGGGTCGTGGCGAAAACTATCTGCCGGTACTGCATTCACCCACAGAGGAAACCCGATTACTGGTGGCGGCTTTTAACCGCATGCAGGGGCAGGTGGCCTCCCGGCAGATTCGATTACAGTCGGTTTTAGACAATGCAGCAGAAGGTATTATCACTATTGATGAGTACGGCATTGTCGAGACATTTAACAATGCTGCGCAAAAACTGTTTGCCTGTGACGTTACGCAGGCAATTGGTAAATCTGTTGTGGATCTGGTGCGTTTCCCGAAAGGTGGTATTTATACCGATTTTCTGGAACTGGTGAAGTCACCTGTGTTGAAGGAGGGTGCGCAGGAGACAACAGTCACAGCGCTTCGTATAGACAACACAAGTTTTCCCATGGCTGTCAAATGTAACAGAATGGAAGTTGAAGGACGTTTGTTATATACCGCTATTGTGGAAGATATCGGTGACCGCATTGCCATGATGGCACACCTGCGTGAAATGGCGGAACATGATTCGCTGACCGGTTTGTACAATCGTCAATATTTCCTTACCGAGCTGGACCGGGTGGTGGAAAATATCCGTCGTGGCAGTCGGCGTGATTTTGCACTGTTGTATATCGATCTCGATAATTTCAAATTTGTGAATGACACCCTGGGTCATCTTGCCGGTGATAATGTGCTGGTAGAGGTCACACATATGCTGGACCAGCGTAATCGCAAAAGTGATTTGCTGGCGCGCATTGGAGGCGATGAATTCGCGATTTTGTTGTATGACGTGAAAAAAGAACAGGTGATGCAGGCTGCCGAAGCGCATCGCAAATTACTGGATGATTACGTTTTTAAATATGATGGCTCCGTAGTGCAAATAGGCTGTTCGATCGGCGTAACGTTATTTGGCCATCATCCCATCAGCAAAGAAGACTTGCTGGTACAAGCCGATGTGGCGTGTCACCTGGCCAAGCGTTCCGGTCGAAATCGTGTACATATTTACCGGTCCATTGATCAGGAAAATATGACAAACATGACCGAGGACATGGGCTGGGCCGGGAAAATCAAAAGAGCCATCGAAGAGGATTTATTTTGTCTGGCCTGCCAGCCCATCATGGAACTGAAGAGCAATCAGGTGTTTGGTCAGGAAGTGCTGCTACGCATGCGCGATGATACCGGTGGATTGATTTTGCCAGCCGGGTTTATTGCCTCTGCCGAACGTTTTGGTTTGATGCGGGCTGTTGATAGCTGGGTGGTCAATCATGCGCTTGAATCGTTGGGGAAACAATTGCAGGAAAATCCTCATCTGCATTTTTCCATTAATCTCTCTGCTGAATCCATTGGCGATTATTCCATGCTGGAAACCATTACCACAGCCTTGCTGGCCAACAATGTACCGCCAACCGCCGTGACCTTTGAAATTACTGAAACCATTGCCATTGCGAATCTGGAATCAGCCGTAGAATTCCTTTCCCGCCTGCGTAACCTGGGCTGTCAAACTGCCCTGGATGATTTTGGTGTGGGTTATTCCTCATTTGCCTATCTTAAGGATTTGCCCGTGGACTTTGTGAAAATCGACGGTTCTTTTGTGCGCGATGTGTATAGGGATAATCTGCAATTGGCCATGGTGCGCTCCATGAATGATATCGCCCATGCCATGGGCAAATACACCGTTGCTGAATTTGTGGATAATCACGATGCTATGCGGGTGCTAAAAGACATGGGTGTGGACTATATACAGGGCTATTATGTGGGTGGTCCACGTTTGCTGGGTGATGCACCATTGTTTCAAACGGAATCCAATGTGATTCGGCTGGTGTGACTCTGCACGGATGCAGCTGGCATCAATTTTGCCTGTGTTTTCCTGGAAGTCTCTATGCTTAAATGCGAATCAAAGACTAAATTGGTCTGTTTTTATTTCAGCGTATGCAGCAGCGTTTGAGTAATAACAATCCAACGCAAAGGCGCGGGGACGCAGAGGGCAGAGAGTGCAAAAAATGAGAGGATAACGGGTCAAGGTATTCCTCTGCGTTAAATACCCGGTGATTGTTAAAACAGATATTTTTAGCACTTGATTTACATTTTGCCTCAGGTTTTTTTTCGAAAAACCTGAAAAACAGGAAGCAAGTTAAAGTGATAATACAATGAAGCGTTCCCAACGGCTTGAACCCGTGGTCAGAGTGGCTGAGAATCGTGAACAACAGGCTGCCCGCTCATTGGGAGATTCACAATTGGCATTAAACCAGGCACAGCAGCGCCTGGATGAGCTGGAAAATTATCGAAAAGAATATATTCAGCGTTTTCATACCACTGGTGCAACGGGTATGAGTGCCGTGCAAATGGGGGATTACCGACTGTTTTTAAGCAACCTTTCACGCGCCATTGAGCAACAGATCGGTTTAGTGAAGCAGGCTGCCGTCACAGTGGAACAACAGCGCCAGCAGTGGTTTTCTCGTCGCGGTAAAGTAAAAATGCTTGGCAATGTGGTTTCCCGCTTTCAAACTGAAGAGCAACGTGTTGCTGACCGAAAAGAACAACTGGAACAAGACGAGCGTGCCCAGCGCATGCCTACATCCTCTCCCCGGTCATAAACTTCTTTCTATCTTTTCTCCGCATCATCATATTGTTTGAGTGTTTGGCACAGTCTGTGCTGGTGCTCTGGTAGGCAGTTTAACGAATAGACTAAAAAACCGACAGGATAGCAACAGAAAAAAACAATGGCTGAATTAACGCTATTAGTGAATTCCACAGATGCCGCACTGCTGAACGGGAGTGTGGCAGCGCCTGTTGCTGCCAATGGTGCAATGGCAGGGGGGTTTGCCAGTGTTCTGGGTAAGCGTTTGATGCAAAGCGAAACTGCTGTCGCAAAAGAATCACCATCGCAAATGGACGAAGTGCGTAGCGTGCCGGTCACTGAAACCGGTGAAGCCCAGCCAGCAAACGGCCAATCTTTGCCGTCTGCCGTACCGCAAAACACAGCCCATAAACCGGAAGCAGCAGAAGCAAGTAACCCGGTATTGGATGCCTCGTTGTTATCCGCGATTGCACAGGGTTCTCCTGCGATTAACGGACAGGCCGTTAACACGCCGCTTGCCGCTACAATAAACCCGGTTCTTGATTCTGTGCGAGCAGGGCGTGAAGGTATATTGCAATCCACATTGTCGCAACGTGCCATCACCCGGCAGGTGACTGAAAATAGCAGGTTATCCACAGCATTGAATACGACGCTGAATTCATCTGCTACGACACTCGGCCAACAAAATGTTCCAGCCGCATTAACCAATGTGCGCCAGGATGCGCAGCAGGCGAGTGCCATGCCGGTTCTTCCTTCCATGTTGGGTAAACCCATTTCCACGACAGCGCAGCAGGCTTTGGTGCGTGCCAGTCTAAATGCGGGTAAAGCGCACTATCTGCGAGCAGATATGCTGCCAGCTACCGGCACGATCGCAGTTAATACGCCGTACAACAGTGGTTTGTCCAGCACACTTAATGGTGTTAACAATCCGGTCGGCAGTACGATGCGTGTGGATATATTTGCTGCGGCAATGGGGGCAGCAACACAAGCAGGAGCGAACACTGAGCTTCGTCTGCCGATAACGTCCACAAGTGCGACGGCACCGGTTTCGTTGATTACCACAGGTGATTTGCCGGACGATACAAACAACTTGTTGACAGGTATGCCACGCTTACCCGGCGCAACGGTGACCGGAGCTTTGCCTGCTTTAACGATGTCCACTCCTGTGGGGCAGCCTGCCTGGGCCAGTGAGCTGGGCCAGCGAGTGACCTGGCTGGCCAACAGTGAATTGCGTGAAGCCCAGCTACAATTAAAGCCACGCAGCCTGGGTGCCGTAGACGTACGGATTGTGTATGGCCCTGATCAACAGTTAAGTGTCAGTTTCAGTGCGGCGAATCCTGTTGCGCGTGAGGCACTGGATGCTTCCCTCCCCCGACTGCGTGAAATGTTTGAGCAACAGGGCTTACATCTTGCTGATGCCAATATTTCACGCGAATCGCCTGCGGAACGGGAACAGCGGAATAGTATGAATAATGAGTTGTTAACAACAGCTGATGGCTATGCAGAGGATGAGGTTTTAACGGATACTGTCGGTTTTCATTCATCCTCCTCACACCGGCTGAATGAAGGTATGCTGGATGCTTATGCATAGTATTTTCTGGTGAGGCTTTTGGGTTTGCGGGATTAATCCAATATCAGGTATTTGCAAATATGTTTATTTTTTTTGATATAAAGGCTCATTTATATGACGTGACCTGCGCTCACCTGTCTTTCCTTGTTTTAAAAATATTTCTCGATAAGTGAATATTATGCCGCACTTTTCAGTACAGTTTGTTTTCTGTTAGGCTATACAATAACTGGTGGGTCGGGGCTGACCGGATGGTTAATTTAAACTATGCTGCTTGATATTGTTTGTTGGCAGGGAAGGTTGCTTTCAGGTAATGGCCTGAAATAGCAAGGAGATCAAAGAATGGGATTTAGTGCAGTTTTATCCGATGACGGGCGTGAGTTAATCATATCTATTGATGGTCGGTTTGATTTTAATATGCATTCGGATTTTCGTAGTGCCTATCGCGAATTACCGGCTTCCACACGTTTTATCATTGACCTTGGCAAAGCAACGTTCATGGACAGTTCTGCCATGGGTATGTTGTTGTTGCTCCGCGAACATGCCGGTGAAAAGGCCGCAAATATCTGTTTGAAAAATTGCAATACAGAAATCAGGAAAATTCTCGCAATTTCAAACCTGGATAAAATGTTTGTGGTCGAATAACAAAAAATGACTTTGATTACCTAAACCTGACAGACTTTTGATTCTGGCTTACCGGCTCCAATTCCCCCGTCAGGCTGTGTAAAAAGGCACTGATGTCACGCACGTCTTTTGCTGACAGATTTTTGTTGAACTGAACCTTACCCATCACCCGGATGGCTTCTTCCAATGAGGCTACCGAACCGTTGTGGAAGTAGGGCGCAGTCAGGGCGATACCACGTAGTGGTGGCACACGCCACATGAAACGTTCATCCGGGTTCCCTGTGAATTCAAACCGTCCCAGATCTTTGACCAATCCATATTGCTGTTCATAACTGGAACCCAGATTGTTGGGGAACAGCTCATAAAACCCGTCTCCCATTTTCAGTGCCGGTCCCGGTGCTGGCCCGGCAAAGTTAGCACCAAAATGACAAGCAAGACAGCCCGCATCATTAAAGGCCTGAATGCCTCGCTGTGCGCTGGCAGACAGTGCTGATTTGTCACCGGCAATATAGCGGTCAAAGGGACTGTTGCGTGCCAGCAGGCTGCGTTCAAAACTGCTGATTGCCCGGGCAATGTTCATGCCACTGATGCCATTGAATGTATTTTTATCATCAGGAAAAGCGTTGCGAAAGGCGCGCTGATAGCTCGTGGACTGATTCAGATGATCGACCAAGGCTCCGATGTGCGGCCAGTGGCTAATTACCGGATCACGTAAATGATCCAGTGTTTGTGCTTCCAGGCTAATGGCGCGGCCATCCCAGTACAGCACGGTTTGAAAACCGATATTCCAGAGGCTGGGGGCAGAGCGCTGGCTGGTTTTACCGTCCTGCCCGAGTGACAGCGCCCGGTTGTCATCACCCCCTTCCTTCAGGTTATGGCAACTGTTGCAGGAAATTTTGCTGTTGACCCCCAGTAGTCGGTTATCAAAAAACAGGCGTTTACCCAAGGCAATCTTTTGGCTGCTTTGTGGGTTGTTCACGGGGATTGGCGGTTGCTCTGGCAAGGTTTGTAAATAATCAAACGCCAGTGCAGACAGTGAATATACGAACAGCAGGCTACCGAAAAAGGAGGCTTTAAAAAATGTCATGAGCTTAAAAATCCACGCGGTGGTGATCAGGGTTTGTTGAACGCTTATTTGAGGAGATGCATTTTACCCGAGCGCCAGTAGGTGTCCAGTGGGATGGCCGCGACCGCCGTAATTCTGGCTGAGGCCGTAACAATAATCAGTCAAATTCCTGACGATCAGCGGTGTGATGTTTTTAACTTATTGATTTTAAAGGGTTACGGGTTTATGGCGTTGCTGGCACAGCATTTGCTTTAGCTGGTCGTAGGTGTCGATTGCGCACGACGGACAGACGGAAGAAAGGAAATCCCATGGCAGATGATAAAGACAAAAATGATGATGGTGGTGGTAAGTCTAAGGGCTCCCTGGTAACAAAAATCCTTTTGTTCGGGGTTTTACCATTAATGACGGTAATCGTTTTGGTGGTGGGCACGCTGTTTTTTGCAGGCGTGCTTTCGGGTGGGGGGGATCATGCTGCGGATACTGCTGCCGAAGATGGGGCAGGTGATGGTGAAGATGGCGGCCATGAAGATGAGGGGCATGCAGAAGGAGACGGGGAAATTCTGCCTGCCATCTATTTACCGATAGATCCGGCCTTTGTGGTGAATTTTGCCAGCCAGGGTAAGGCGCGTTTTCTGCAAGTGACGGTGGAGGTCATGACCCGTGACCCTCTTATGCCTGACCAAATAACATTACATATGCCGGTGATTCGCAATAATTTGATGCTGCTCTTTAGCAGCCAGTCTTATGATGGTGTGAGTACGCTGGAAGGAAAAGAGACATTGCGTGAAGAAGCGCTGGAGGTGGTGCAACAGATTCTCGAAGAAGAAACCGGTGACCCCGGCATAGAGGCCGTTTATTTCACCAGCTTCGTGATGCAGTAATTTTTAGCATGTCAATAAACACATTGTAATTCCGGTAACTGATTCCGGTAACTGATTCCGATAATAAATACGGTACTTAAAAATGGCAGTTAATGATCTTTTATCACAAGACGAAATCGATGCTTTGTTACATGGGGTTTCCAGCAACGATATCGAAACGGATGATGAAGAATTTGCCGATGGTGAAGCTCGTAACTATGACTTCACGACACAGGACCGTATTGTGCGCGGGCGAATGCCGACGCTTGAAATGGTTAATGAACGTTATGCCCGTTTATTCCGTATCAGTATTTTTAACATGCTGCGGCGTAGTGCAGAAATATCAGTGGGCGGTGTGCAAATGCTGAAATTTTCAGAATATATACACAGCCTGTTTGTACCCACCAGTTTGAATATGGTGCGTATTAAACCATTACGTGGGACCGCCTTGTTTGTGTTAGACCCCAGGTTGGTCTTTATGATTGTTGATAACTACTTTGGTGGCGATGGCAGGTATCACGCAAAAATCGAAGGACGTGAATTTACGCCAACCGAACTGCGAGTGGTGGAAATAATTCTTGAGCAGGTGTTTGTTGATCTCAAGGAAGCCTGGGCGCCGGTAATGCAACTGGATTTTGTAAAACAGAATTCGGAAGTCAATCCACAGTTTGCCAACATTGTCAGTCCCAGTGAAGTGGTGGTGGTCAATACTTTTCATGTTGAGATTGAAGGGGGTGGTGGTGATTTCCATATTACTTTGCCCTATTCCATGTTAGAGCCGATTCGTGAAGTACTGGATGCGGGTGTGCAAAGTGATCGTGATGATACCGATGACCGTTGGGCTGAATCATTACGCGAAGAGATAAAAACATCGACGGTAACGCTTTCCTGCACGTTGGCGGAAACAGAAATCAGCTTGCGGGATATTATGGATATGAAACCGGGTGATGTGATTCCTATGGATGTTCCTGATCTGGTGACCATGAATGCTGAGGGTGTGCCAGTGTTTCGTGGTAAATACGGCATTTCGCGTGGCAGCATGGCGGTAAAAATTGTGGAACAAGTAAGCTTCCCGGCGAAAGAAACCCATCAAATGATGCAAGAGGTGACCCATGACTGATACGACGGGTACAGAGACGGGTGGTGACACTGGTGATGACTGGGCTGCCGCAATGAATGAACAGAGTGAAGCGGAAGCGACCACAACCACAACTGAAGAAGCAACAGAAGGTGGCGATGCAGATTGGGGTGCTGCCATGGAAGAACAAGCAACGCAGGAGGCTGCTGCGGGGGTTGAACAAGCTCCTATGCAAAACCTGGAAGCCGAGGAGGGCGGCATTTGCATGGGGGATGCCAGTCTTGATGTCATTCTTGATATTCCGGTCAATATTTCCATGGAAATAGGCGCTTCAAAAATCAGTATTCGCAATTTACTGAAATTGAATCAGGGCTCCGTGGTTGAATTGGACAGGCTGGCGGGGGAACCGCTGGATGTGTTGGTGAATGGTACGTTGATTGCGCATGGCGAAGTGGTGGTGGTGAATGAAAAATACGGTATCCGTTTGACCGATGTAATCAGTGCAGCCGAACGCATTCAGAAACTTAAATAAGGTGAATGTGTTGATAAACAAGCCTTCCAACGTTATTGCAATCGTCATTGTATTACTGGCAGGCATACTCTTATTTTCTACGGATGTTCCTGCGGTAGAGCATTCTGCTGACAATGAGACCGTTGCAATTTCTGAAACAGAAAAAGCCCTGCCCGGTAGTGGTTTATCAGATTCCAATATGGCCGGCAATCTTGCTCAGACGACGTTGGGTTTATTGGTGGTGCTTTTGGTGATTGGTGCAGCGGCATGGGCATTTAAACGTTTTGGGAATGTGCATGTTGGCGCACAGGGCCGCATGAAAATTATTGGTGGCATTTCACTGGGTACGCGGGAGCGTGCAGTGTTGTTACAAGTGGGTGACCAGCAGTTGGTGATTGGTGTTTCCCCAGGTCGAGTGCAAACTCTGCATGTATTGGATAAACCGGTACTGGTTGAGGAAAAACCGGCAAATACAACGAGTTTTTCTTCGCGTCTGCAATCGGCCATTCTTAATCGTAAGAGCGTTTCCTCTGAGGGAGAAAAAAAATAATGCCTTCTTTTTTCCCCAATCTTTTTTCCAGTTCTTTTTTTAATAAAAAATCACAGGCTGTTTATTGGTTATTACTGCTTGCCGGATTTTTGTTTCCGCTTGTTGCCCAGTCTGCTGATCCAGGGCTTTCGGTATTATCGGTAACCACAGAAAAAGACGGTGGCCAAACTTATACCGTTGGCTTGCAAGTGCTGGCGTTGATGACAGTATTCAGTTTATTGCCAGCCGCACTGATTATGCTGACATCGTTTACCCGTATTGTGATTGTGCTGGCGATTGTTCGTCAGGCAGTGGGTATGCCGCAGGCTCCATCGGGACAAATTCTCATTGGTCTTGCGCTGTTTTTGACATTCTTTATTATGTCGCCGGTTTTCACCAAAGTGTATGACGATGCAGTGAGTCCTTATCTGGATGAAAAAATTCCTGCCAAACAGGCTTTTGAGCTGGCCAGTTCGCCGTTTAAGGAATTTATGTTGGCACAGACACGGGAAAAAGATTTAACCCTGTTTGCGGAAATTTCAGAAGCAGGTGAAATCAGTGATTTTTCGGAAATTCCTTTTTCGTTATTAATGCCAGCGTTTATTACCAGTGAATTAAAAACGGCGTATCAAATTGGGTTCCTGATTTTCATTCCATTTTTAATTATTGATTTAGTGGTGGCCAGTGTGTTGATGGCCATGGGTATGATGATGTTGTCACCGATGATTATTTCTTTGCCTTTCAAGATCATGTTATTTGTTCTGGTGGATGGCTGGGCCATGATAATGGGTACTTTGGCATCCAGCTTTTATGTTTAATGTTTAATTTTTCAATGAATAACTGGTTAATACACAGGTTATTACAATGAGCCCGGAAATGGTTATGACAATTGCCAATCAGGCACTGGAGCTGGTGTTGTTGCTGACCGGTGTCATTCTTCTGCCTGCTTTGGCTGTGGGGTTGTTGGTGAGTATGTTTCAGGCTGCTACGCAATTGAATGAACAGACCTTGAGCTTTATTCCAAAGCTGGGAGTGACATTTATAACCCTGATGGTTGCCGGTTCTTGGTTATTACAGTTGTTAATGACATTCACGAAACGTCTTATTACTGACATCCCGATGATTATCGGTTAACAGGAATGACATGACATGATGACTCTGACCAGTGCGGAAATCATGTCATGGGTAGGTTCATTTGTTTGGCCATTGTTCAGGATTGCCGCATTAGTGGCAGCAGCTCCTGTTTTTGGTGCGCGTACCATCCCGGCTTCAGTCAAAGTGATATTCGCGGTTGTTTTTACTCTGATCATTGCACCCATATCCCCACCGGTACCTGTCGTGGATCCTTTGAGCGGTGAAGCGGTGTTAATTGTGATGAATCAGATATTAATCGGTGGTGCAATGGGGCTGGCGTTACAGCTGGTTTTTGCCATGTTTATTGTAGGCGGGCAGATCATTGCTTTTCAGATGGGCCTGGGTTTTGCTTCCATGGTTGATCCTTCATCCGGCACGCAGGTGCCGGTGGTGAGCCAATTTTATGTCATTGTTCTTACTCTGGTGTTTCTTGCGCTGGATGGCCACCTGACATTTATCAGCGTGATGGCAGAAAGTTTTCACACCTTACCTATTGGTGTTAACGGGTTGAGTAATGCCGGTTTGTGGGCATTGGTGAATTGGGGAGGGAATATGTATTCCGGTGCAGTACAAATTGCGCTTCCGGCAATTGCCTCATTGTTACTGATTAACCTGGCTTTCGGTATTGTCACCCGTGCTGCACCTCAGTTTAATATTTTTTCCATCGGTTTCCCGGTGATTATGGTGGCAGGATTTTTCATTATGCTGGCAACGCTTACCGCAATTCTTCCGCAAATAAAACTACAGGTGGCCAATGCCTTTGCGTTGATGCGTGGCCTGGCCGGTGGATTTTAAAGGATGATACACCATGGCTGAAAGTGAAACAGGTCAGGAACGCACCGAGGAGGCGACGGAGAAACGCAAAAAGGAATCGCGTGATAAAGGCGAGGTGGTTCGTTCGAAAGAATTAACCACGCTGGTGATGATGCTGGTGTCCGGTGCGGGTTTTGTTTTTTTAGGCAGCGCGTTGGTTCAGGATCTTATGCAGGTTTTACGTGCTCATTTAAGCATTGAACGTGCGCAAATTTTTGATCTCGCTTCTTATCCTGGTTTGTTATTTGATACGCTGCAATTTTCCCTTTTTTCAGTCATGCCTCTGTTTATATTGTTAGTGGTGGTTGCCATTGTGGCTCCCATGGCTTTGGGTGGCTGGACCTTCAGCATAAAACCATTGAAACCCGAGCTTAAAAAAATGGACCCTATTAAGGGGCTTGGGCGGGTATTTTCTCTGAAGGGTTTAATGGAACTTGTCAAGGCACTGGCAAAATTCCTTCTGGTGGGTGCCGTTGCTTATTTCCTGCTGAAAAATAATATTGAAGGTTTTGTAAGCCTGGGTAATGAAAGTCTGGTGCAGGGAATTTCCCGCATGGGCGAAGAATTGATGTGGATGTTTATTTTGTTAAGCAGTGTGCTGTTTTTTGTGGTGCTGGTGGATACCCCTTTTCAAATGTGGGACCACAGCCGCAAACAAAAAATGACCTTGCAGGAAATAAAAGATGAACGCAAGGAAACGGATGGCAATCCGGAAGTCAAGAGTAAAATACGGCAGACACAGCAGGAGATATCCCAGCGTCGCATGATGGAAGAAGTCCCCAAGGCGGATGTCGTGATTACCAATCCTACGCATTTTGCTGTGGCTTTGCGTTATGACCAGAGCAACATGGGCGCACCGATTGTGGTGGCTCTGGGGGCGGATGAAATTGCGGGGCACATTCGTCGTATTGCTGTGGCCAATGATGTGCCGCTGCTTTCTGCACCACCGCTGGCACGTTCCTTGTATTACCACTGTGAACTGAATGAAGAAATTCCTGGAGGGTTGTTTCTGGCGGTTGCCCAGGTGCTGGCTTATGTCTATCAACTGCGACAGTACGAATTTAATGGGGGTGTTGCACCGGAATTTGATACCGATGTGCCTATTCCTGATGATCTTAAACGAGATAGTGAATTATGAATCTTACTGAACTGACAGCCTTCGGGCAGCGTTTGCTTCGCTCCGGTCTGGGCGCGCCCATTCTGTTGATGATGATGCTGGGTATGATGGTAATACCTATGCCGCCGTTTTTACTGGATATCTTTTTTACTTTCAATATTTCATTGGCTTTGGTGATTTTATTGGCAGCGGTGTATGTGAAACGACCGTTGGATTTTGAAGTTTTCCCTACTGTCATTTTAATCGCAACATTGTTGCGTCTTGCATTGAATATTGCCTCGACTCGTATTGTTTTGCTGGAAGGTCATACAGGTACTGATGCAGCGGGGCAGGTGATCAGGGCATTTGGAGAATTTGTAGTCGGTGGTAATACGGCGGTGGGGCTGGTGATTTTCCTGATTCTGGTGATTATTAATTTTGTGGTGGTTACCAAGGGTGCCACACGAGTAGCGGAAGTGAGTGCCCGGTTTACTTTGGACTCCATGCCCGGCAAGCAAATGGCTATTGATGCAGATTTGAATGCGGGACTGATTAATCAGGAAGAGGCAAAGGCACGGCGCGAAGAAGTTTCGCGTGAATCAGATTTTTACGGTTCCATGGATGGCGCGGGTAAATTTGTGCGTGGTGATGCCATTGCCGGTATTTTGATTTTGGTGATTACCATTATTGGGGGGCTTTCCGTTGGCATGTTGCAGCATGACATGGGACTTGCCGATGCCACACACAATTATACTTTGCTGACCATTGGTGATGGTTTGGTGGCACAGATTCCCGCATTACTGTTATCGACGGCTGCGGGTTTGATGGTGACTCGTGCTTCGGTTTCCTCAGACATGGGCGTACAGGTGTTGTCGCAATTGTTCAGCAGCCCGCGTGCGCTGGCAATTACTGCTGCTATTCTCGGTACCATGGGCCTGATTCCCGGTATGCCTAATCTGGTGTTTTTATTATTTTCTGCCATGGCAGGTGGTGCTGCTTGGTGGGTGACAGAGCGCAACAAACGCATTGCCGCAGAACCGGTCGCTGCGCCTGTAACGGAAGAACCCAGTAACGAATCCCGTGAACTGAGCTGGGATGATGTGGAAGTAGTGGACATGATTGGCCTGGAAGTAGGCTATCGGTTGATTCCCATGGTGGATAAAAATCAGGGCGGGCAGTTAATGGGGCGTATTAAAGGCGTGCGCAAAAAACTTTCCCAGGAATTAGGTTTCCTGATTCCCTCTGTCCATATTCGTGACAATCTTGATCTTGCCCCCAATGCCTATCGACTCTCGCTCATGGGAGTTCCGGTGGGAGAGGCAGAAATTCAACCGGAACATGATATGGCGATTAATCCCGGTCAGGTATTCGGTTCGATTCCCGGCACGGCCACCAGAGATCCTGCCTTTGGTTTAGAGGCGGTATGGATCGAGGCTTCACAGCGCGATCAGGCGCAAAGCCTGGGTTATACCGTGGTGGATGCCAGCACCGTGGTGGCGACGCACCTTAGTCATATTTTACAGAGCCATGCAGATGAATTACTGGGTCACGAGGAAGTGCAACAACTGTTAGACAAGTTGAGTAAGTCTGCACCCAAACTGGTGGAGGATCTGGTCCCCAAACAATTGTCATTGGCCACAGTATTAAAAGTATTACAGAGTTTGTTACAGGAACATATTGCGATTCGTGACATGCGCACCATCGCCGAAACATTGGCGGAACACGCGCCCATTAGTCAAGACGCTGGCGTTTTAACCGCAGCTGTGCGCGTGGCGCTGGGACGTTCAATTGTCCAACAGATCAGTGGAATGGGGGCTGAACTGTCTGTTTTGACACTGGAACCATCGCTGGAACAGATATTGCATCAGACCTTGCAAGGTGGCGCAGAAGGTGCCGGTGGACTGGAGCCGGGACTGGCAGAAAATCTGCACAAGTCTTTGATTGAAGAGACTCAGCGTCAGGAAGCAGCAGGCCGCCCGGCAGTGTTATTGGTTTCGCAAGCGGTAAGAACTCTGCTGGCACGTTTTGTCCGACACAGCATTCCTGGATTACATGTGCTGGCATTTAATGAAATACCGGACAACAAGCAGGTCAAGATTATGGCCACGGTGGGTGGATAAGTTGGAAAGCCGACTCGCTAACCAGAAGCCGCAGGTTTACAGAGGTGTATGGAATGAAGATAAAACGCTTTTTTGCAAAAGAGATGCGGCAGGGGATTCGCCAGGTACGGGATACGCTGGGCGCTGACGCTGTGATTCTTTCCAATGCACAGGTTGATGGTGGTATCGAAATTATTGCCGCAGTTGATTATGACGAATCATTATTACAAGCAGATGCTGCAAGTGAAGATTTGCTGAGTCGCACACCATCATCACCAGCAATACATAAAAACGGGATGGCTGAGTCCAGGATGAATACTCATACAGGGAATGATTTTACACCGGCAGCTCATGCTGACCGGAAACTTGCCGAAGACACGGTAAGGCTGAACACTGCCGCGCTACCGGATTTAAAACTTTCGGCGATGCAGGACAGTGTTTCCTCTCCTGGAGAAATTCCTCGTCCTCCCCAAGCTTCCACACCGGCTCCAACATCGACATCCGTCAATACAAAAAAATCCTCACGTAAACCGGCATCAAACAAAGCTGAAGAAAAAATTCAATGGTCACAGGATCCAGCGATCCTGGAATTAAAAAATGAAATGAGCGATATGCGTGAATTGCTGGAGCAGCAACTCTCTGGATTAGCATGGGGTGATTTAAACCGACGTGATCCATTACGAGCAAAACTGACTCGCTGTTTGTTAGAGCTGGGGTTAAGTCCAACAGTATGTGAAAAAGTTGCCAATACAGCCGGTGAACATAAGGACTTCGATAATGCCTGGCGTCATGCTCTGGCAGTTTTATCGCATAGTCTTCCAGTGGAAAGTACCGATATTCTTGAACAAGGCGGTGTCGTCGCTCTGGTGGGTGCAACCGGTGTGGGTAAAACCACCACTATTGCCAAACTTGCCGCACGTTATGCGTTGAAACATGGCAGTGCAAGCGTGGCCATGGTGACGACAGACGGTTATCGCATTGCCGCGCACGAACAATTACGCACTTATGGCCGCATTCTGGATATTCCAGTACGCATTGCCAACACTCATGCAGAATTAGTGGAAGCGCTTAAATTATTGTCGGATCGTGCTTTGGTGTTAGTGGATACCGCGGGCATGAGTCAGCGTGACATGCGCTTGTCACAACAGTTTCAAATGATCAAAAACAGTACGCCAGGTATTAAAACGTATTTAGTGCTATCGGCAACAACACATCGTGCAGGTTTGCGTGAAATCGCCAAAGCCTTTGGTGAAATAAACCTGGACGGCTGCATTCTTACCAAACTGGATGAAACAACCAGCCTGGGGGGTGCGCTGTCAGCCGTGATGGAACACAGTCTTCCGGTAACTTATGTCAGCGATGGTCAACGGGTACCGGAAGATATTCATATAGCACGAGGACACAGCCTGATAAACCGTGCGGTAGTGATTGCACAGGAAACCAATCAGGCACTGAAGCAGGAATCCTTAAATTTAGCGTTTAGCGGGATGGTGGCAAATGCTCATGGCTGAAACAATTGATCAGGCAGCGGGACTTCGCCGAATGGCGAAACCGCGTCCAGTGCAAGTGATCGCAGTAACCAGCGGTAAAGGTGGTGTGGGCAAAACCAATGTGTCCGTCAACATGGGTGTGTGTATGGCCAGCCAGGGAAAGGATGTGATGTTAATGGATGCAGATCTGGGCCTGGCCAATGTGGATGTCATGCTGGGATTGCATACCCAATACGACTTGTCACATGTTATGTCGGGTGAACGTACACTGGAAGAAGTGATGTGTATCGGACCACAAGGCATGCGCGTGGTACCCGCATCATCCGGTATTCAGGCAATGTCGGAACTGAGTACCGCAGAACATGCTGGCGTTATCAGCGCCTTTAGCGAAATCAGTTATGCCCCCGATGTGTTGATTGTGGATACGGCGGCAGGTATCTCGGATAACGTGGTGACTTTTTCGCGTGCAGCACAGGAAGTGGTGGTGGTGGTCTGCGATGAACCGGCTTCCATTACCGATGCCTATGCATTAATCAAGTTACTCAATCGGGAATACAGCATTTATCGCTTTCGTATTGTTGCCAATATGGTGAGCAGTACACAGGAAGGTCGGGCGCTGTATAGCAAAATTATTAAAGTGACAGATCGTTACCTGGATGCCGCCCTGGATTTTATGGGTGTTGTTCCTTATGACGAATATTTGCGTAAGGCAATACAAAAACAACGAGCGGTGGTTGAAGCTTTCCCTCGTAGTAAATCGGCATTGGCATTCAAGAAGCTCGCCAGCAAAGCCGATAGTTGGCCAGTACCGGCAAATGCTGGCGGTCAATTGGAATTTTTCGTGGAACGGCTAATTATGGCCAGTCAGCAAGAAACAGGAGCGTCGATATGAGTGGAGCGGTCATGTATGCCGAGGCGGAAGCCTATAACCTGCCTCTTAATCAAAGTGATGATTTTGATTCACAGGTCAAGCAATATGCGCCGTTGGTAAAGCGCATTGCCTATCATTTGATGTCTCGTCTGCCACCCAGTGTGCAGCAGGATGATCTTATTCAGGCGGGCATGATTGGCTTGCTGGAGGCATTGAAAAATTACGATGCCACGCAAGGTGCCAGTTTTCAGACCTATGCACGTATTCGAATTCGTGGTGCCATGCTGGACGAAATTCGTAAAAATGACTGGGCACCACGTTCAGTACACCGCAAGGCCAGAATGGTGGCCGAAGTGGTAAGAAATATTGAAAATGCCACAGGACGTGATGCGCGTGATCAGGAAATAGCTAAAGAGCTGGATGTGTCGCTGGAGGATTATCATCGGCTGTTGCAAGAAGCCAGTGGTCATCGTGTTTTCAGTTATGAAGAGCTGGATGTGGAATCACATGGTGGTGCCGAAACACTGACACAGAAAGTAAAAGGTCCACTGGAAGGGCTTCAGTCGGCAGATTTTAAACGTAGCCTGGCAGATGCCATTGCCGGTTTGCCGGAACGTGAACGTTTGGTGATGACTTTATATTACGACGAAGAATTGAACCTGCGTGAAATCGGCTCAATTCTGGGTGTGAGTGAATCACGGGTATGTCAGATTCATAGCCAGGCAGTGATTCGTTTGCAATCACGTATGACGCAATGGACCAGTGCAGATTAACGAAATGATATTTTTCAATGTTGATTGAATGGATAGGTAAGCGGAGGATGTTTTGAATAAAGAAATGAAAATTCTCATTGTGGATGATTTTTCCACTATGCGACGGATTATTAAAAACCTGCTTCGTGACTTGGGATACACCAATACGCAGGAAGCGGATGATGGTCTTACTGCATTGCCCATACTTCAAGGTGGTGGTTTTGATTTTCTGGTGACAGATTGGAATATGCCGGGCATGCAGGGTATTGATCTACTTAAGGCGGTGCGGGCTGATGGAAACTTGGCCAGTCTGCCAGTGTTGATGGTGACCGCAGAACAAAAGCGTGAGCAAATTGTGGAAGCTGCTGAAGCCGGCGTCAATGGTTATATTGTCAAACCTTTTACGGCACAAACGCTGAAAGAAAAAATCGACAAAATCTTTGAACGCATTGAGGCAGGGAGCTGATCATGGCTGGAAACGCACAGGAAAGTATCGTGGAAGAAGATGGTAGCATCCTCGCGCATGCAGAAGAAATGGTACGCGCCATAAAACAGGGCGATGAAGAGCAGGTTAAAAGTATGCTCGAATATATTTCCCTGGCCCGTGAAGGCGGATTGTACAACGAGGTTGGGAAAATGGCCCGGCAACTACATGATGCCATGGACACTTTTTGTCAGGAAACACGCATTGATGAACTGGCTGAAGATGCCATTCCTGATGCGCGTACACGTCTTCGCCATGTCATTACCCTGACACAAAGCTCAGCTGATCGCTCGTTAACCGCAGTGGAAAATACTCTGCCAAAATGTGATTCACTATCTGGCCGTATCGATGAGCTGGGTAAATCCTGGCAGAATTTTAAAAAACGTGAAATGTCTGTTGAGCAGTTTCGCGAATTAAGTGCCAGTCTGGAAACATTTTTTGTGGAAGCGGAAAAAGAGACAGGTGATATTCGTGCCGGGTTGAATGAAATCATGATGGCTCAGGACTTCCAGGATTTAACCGGGCAGATTATTACTCGTGTTATCGAGCTGGTGGAAGAAGTTGAAGGAAATCTGGTGGATTTGGTGCGTTTAACGGGTGAAAGACTGGTTAATCCATACGAGAAAAAAGAAAAAACTGAAAAGTCAGGTGTTGAAGCAGAAGGCCCGCAAGTGCCAGGCGCTGCTTCCAAAACAGCCGTAAGCGGTCAGGACGAAGTCGATGACTTGCTGTCGAGTCTTGGTTTTTGATGGTGCAAACAGAAAAGTTGAAACCCGATTATGTCAATGGATGAAGATCAAGAATTATTGCAGGATTTCCTGGTTGAGGCCGGTGAAATACTTGAACTGCTGAATGAGCAGCTGGTTGACCTTGAGCAACGCCCGAAAGATTCGGAATTGCTCAATGCTGTATTTCGCGGGTTTCATACCATAAAGGGAGGTGCAAGTTTTTTGAGCCTCACAGCATTGGTTGATATTTGTCATCGTGCCGAAGATGTATTTAATGCCCTGCGTAATGGCGAGAGAGATGTTGATGCAAATTTAATGGATGTCATTCTTCCCGTTGTGGATGTGGTGAATGAGCAGTTTGACGAAATTCGTACTGGCCAGGAGCCAACCCCCGCAGCCCCCGAGTTATTGGCACAGTTGGAAGGTCTGCTTTTGGGCAATGCGGCTGAAGCGGAGCCTACGCAAGAAGTGACAGAAAAGGTATCTGATAAGGATGCTGATGCAGAATTTGAAGCTATTATTGATGCAGCACAAAATGCGAAAAACACACAGGATAAACCCGCCAGCAACGCTGAAGAATTCTCCGAAGATGAGTTTGAGGCATTGCTGGATCAATTGCATGGTGAGGGAAAACATGCTGTTGTGTCATCAGACAAACTCATTGGAACAACGACTGCCGCAGATTCCAGTAATACAACAGAAAAACCAAAGAAAAATGAATCGTCAGATATTATTACTGATAATGAATTTGAAGCATTATTAGATCAATTACAGGGCGCGGGCACACCGGCTGCCGGTCAGTCTTCGGCTAGCGGAAAAGTGGAAAACAACGCAGTCGAAAAAATACCGGAACAGAAAAAACCGACTGTCGACGTTGTCAAAAAAACTGAAACCAAAAAATCCAAAGCCCCCGCAGCCGTCAAAGAAGCTCCCGCACAACAGGCAGAAACCACCGTTCGGGTGGATACCAAACGTCTTGATGACATCATGAATATGGTGGGTGAACTGGTTTTGGTGCGCAATCGTGTGGCGACACTGGGTCTGGCTATCCATGATGATGAAATGGCAAAAGTGGTTTCCAATCTTGATGTGGTGACCGCCGATCTGCAATCCGCGATTATGAAAACGCGCATGCAGCCGATTAAAAAAGTGTTTGGGCGCTTTCCCCGTGTGGTGCGTGATCTTGCCCGTACCCTCAAAAAAGAAGTCAATCTTGAGATGCAGGGTGAAGATACTGATCTTGATAAAAACCTTGTTGAAGCTTTGGCAGACCCGTTGGTCCATTTGGTGCGTAATGCCGTTGATCATGGTATTGAAACACCGGAACAACGCGAGGCCGCTGGAAAGCCGCGTGCAGGTACGGTGATATTAACAGCAGAACAGGAAGGTGATCATATCCTGTTACTGATTCAGGATGATGGCAAAGGGATGAATCCTGATAATTTGCGTAATGCTGCTGTAGAAAAAGGCATGATGGATGCTGAAACAGCAGCACGCCTTGAAGATAGGGAATGTTTTAACCTGATATTTGCACCGGGATTTTCCACCAAACAGGAAATTTCTGATGTATCGGGACGCGGCGTGGGCATGGATGTCGTTAAGACACGCATCGAACAACTGAACGGCACCGCAGAAATTGATTCTGAAGAAGGGCGTGGCAGTATTATTCGCATTCAGGTGCCATTGACGTTGGCTATTATGCCGACATTAATGGTGAAACTTGATATGCAGATATTTGCCCTGCCACTGGCTAGCGTCAATGAAATATTTCATCTCGACCTGACTCGTACCAACACGGTGGATGGTCAGTTGGTGGTCATGGTGCGTGACAAGGCATTACCCCTGTTTTATTTACGCCGCTGGCTGGTGGCAGGCGCGGCATATGATGAGCTTCCCGAAGAGGGGCATGTGGTGGTGGTGAGCATCGGGGCGCAACGTGTGGGTTTTGTGGTTGATAAATTAATTGGCCAGGAAGAAGTGGTGATCAAACCACTGGGTGCATTATTACATGGAATGAAAGGGCTTGCCGGAGCAACCATTACCGGTGATGGAAAAATTTCATTGATTCTGGATCTTCCCGGTTTGATGCATACCTATACCGGTAAAAATTGATGACCGGTAAAAATTAATGCTACCCCATCCTACATTGGAATAAACAGTACAATACAAAATTGTGGAGAAATAATTAATGGCTGTCCGTGTATTAGTGGTGGATGACTCACGATTTTTCCGCCGCCGTGTGACGGAAATACTGGAAGCCGATCCACAGATAAAAGTGATTGACAGTGCTGAAAATGGTGTGGAGGCGGTAAGTAAAGCATCACGCCTGAAGCCGGATGTGATTACCATGGATGTGGAAATGCCGGTAATGGATGGTATTACCGCAACACGAAAAATTATGGCGAGCCATCCAACGGCGATTCTGATGTTTTCTTCGCTGACCACAGACGGTGCGCGTGCGACATTGGATGCATTGGATGCCGGTGCCGTGGATTTTTTACCAAAGCGGTTTGAAGATATTTCCAATGACCGTGAAGAAGCTAAAAAACTTTTATGTGAACGGGTACGAGCTGTTGGAGCGCGACGCAGTCCATCTCGTCCGGCAGTCGCCCCACGTCCGGTGTTTTCGTCAACTCGTCCTGATGCACCTGCGAGTGGTGCATCCGCTACAGCCTCAAAAGCACCACCGGTTCGTACACCAATAAATAGTTCACTGAAAAAAGGTCTGACAAAATTGGTGGCCATTGGCACTTCCACGGGTGGACCGGTTGCCTTGCAAAATGTGTTGAAACAATTGCCTGAAGCCTTTTCAGTGCCCATTATTTTGATTCAGCACATGCCCGCCAGTTTTACCCATGCTTTTGCTCAACGATTGAATTCCACCTGCGCCATTAACGTGCGTGAAGCACAAGACGGTGATTTTCTGGAGGCGGGGTTGGCCTTGTTGGCACCGGGCGGACAACAAATGATTATTGAAAAAAGAGCAGGGCGGGACATTGTCCGTATTACGGATAGTGAGCCAGGCCAAAATTATAAACCCTGTGTGGATATTACTTTTGCCTCAGTTGCCAAACTGTACCCCGGGAAACTGTTGGCCGTGGTATTAACGGGTATGGGTGCAGACGGCAGGGAAGGGGCAAAATTGATCAAGCAGGGAGGCTCACAGATATGGGCACAGGATGAGGCATCCTGTGTGGTGTACGGAATGCCTGCGGCTGTGGTGGATGCCGGTATTGTGGATCAGGTTTTGCCGTTAGATGATGTCGGCAGGGCGTTAGCCGAAAAGGTGTAATGTGGATATTCTCAGCATCCTGGGTCTGATCATTGGTTTTGGTGCCATACTGGGCGGTCAATATCTGGAAGGTGGTCATGTTGGTTCGCTGATTAATGGCCCTGCCTGTCTGATCGTATTGGGTGGCACCGTGGGTGCAGTGATGCTGCAATCGCCTCTGCGAGTGTTCATGATGTCACTCAAGATGGTTTTCTGGATTATATTTCCACCTAAATTGAAAAGTGAAGAAGCCATCGAAAAAATTATGGAATGGAGCAATATTGCCCGTAAAGAAGGACTTTTGGGACTGGAGGATATTGCCGAAAATGAAAGTAACCCCTTTGCACAAAAAGGTTTACAGTTGCTGGTGGATGGTAGCGAACCTGAAGTGATTCGCCGGGTTATGGAAGTTGAACTGGATGCCAAGGAACACTATGGCAATGAGGCGGCCAAGGTGTTTGAAAATATGGGAGGATACAGTCCCACCATTGGTATTATTGGTGCGGTAATGGGTTTGATTCATGTTATGCAGAATCTGGCTGATCCATCAAAACTGGGTTCAGGTATTGCCACAGCATTTGTGGCCACTATTTATGGTGTTGGTTTGGCAAACCTGTTGTTTTTACCAATGGCAGGAAAATTAAAGGCACAGGTACATGCACAATCCCAACTTTATGAAATGATTGTAGAAGGTGTGATTTCCATTGCCGAAGGTGAGAATCCTCGTAATATTGAAACAAAGTTACGAGGCTTCACAGGTTAGCGTTGGTAGCTAACCTGTAATATATACCCGTAGCGATTGAAATTTAGGCACTCATTGCACGCCCTCTTTATTTCATGGCTGCGTTGAAATTCCTCACAATAGACCGGCTATTATTCGTCATTTCGCCTCGCCATGAAATGGATATGACGCACACTGAACACCTAAATCTCAAATGCTACGGGTATAGTTGTTATGGCACGCAAAAAAAAACCGGAAGAACATGTCAATCACGAACGCTGGCTGGTTTCCTATGCGGACTTTATTACGCTGTTGTTTGCATTTTTCGTGGTGATGTATTCAATTTCATCAGTGAATGAAGGTAAATATCGCGTATTGTCAGATTCCATTTCTTCTGCCTTTAACCCATCAGAAGTAGGGTTGCCGATCAAGCTGAACAATCCGTTAAAACCTCCAATTGTTTCGCGTGCGGCCATGTCGTCAGCTAATTTTTCCAATACTCAAAATTTGTCAGCCTATGGTGGCGTTGAAGCCAGTAGAGAAGATAAAATAAACCTGCGCAAGATTGCGGCTCGTATTTCAAAAGATCTGGCACCGTTAATCGATGACAAACTGGTGAAGGTGAAAAAAAATGATTTATGGATAGAAATAGAAATCAAATCCAGTATTTTGTTTGGCAGTGGCAAGGCATCATTACAGGCAAAGGCCCGCCCGGTATTGCGTGATGTTGCAAAAGTGTTAAGTGACTTTAACAATCAGATACAGGTCGAAGGCTTTACGGATAATATACCTATTGCGACGGAAGATTTTCAGTCTAACTGGGAGCTGTCAGCAGCTCGTGCAGCCAATGTAGTGCATTTGTTTTCCCGTGCTGGTGTTAAGCCTTCGCGTTTGTCTGCCGTCGGTTATGGTGAATTCAAACCGATTGCTGACAATACTACGGCAAAAGGACGGCAAGCGAACCGACGTGTGAAAATCATTGTTCTGTCGGATGCCATTGCACGCAGAACCAGCCGTTCCGAGCAACTGGAAAAAACCATTGCGGCCAAACGAAAAATTAAAAATGCGCAATCCGGTGTTTCCGAAAATATACCTGCAAAAGGCCCGGCACCCATTCATATTCTTCCCCCTGCACGTCAATAAGCGACTGTGAGGGATTCTGCATTGAAAGTCTGGTCCGTCGCAAATCAAAAAGGAGGTGTGGGTAAAACCACTACCGTGGTCAGCCTGGGTGGCCTGCTGGCTCGGCGGGGTTATCGCACATTGTTGCTGGACATGGATCCGCATGGTTCCATGTCTTCTTATTTTGGTCTGGACCCGGATCAAACCGATGCCAGTCTGTATCGCTTATTTCAAATCAAACAGTCAAAACTGACTGTGCCACCACAACAACTTATTCACAAAACACGTTTCGATAATCTTTCACTGTTACCCGCATCCACGGCCCTGGCTACGCTGGATCGTCAACTCAGTGCCTCTGATGGTATGGGGCTGGTGGTCAAACATGCGCTGGACCTGTTATCGGCAGAATATGATTTTGCTCTCATTGACTGCCCGCCACTGCTGGGTGTTTTGATGGTCAATGCACTGGCCGCTTGTGAACATCTGGTGATTCCGGTGCAAACCGAGTTTCTTGCCGTGAAAGGTCTGGAGCGTATGATGCAAACCTTGAGCATGATTGGCCGCGCCAAACATCGTGTACCGGAATACACTATTTTACCCACCATGTTTGATCGTCGTACCCGTGCCTCTGTCAGCACTTTGCGACATTTGCAGGACCGGTATGTTTCCTGTTTATGGCGTTCGGTGATTCCTATTGATACCGAATTCCGGGAAGCCAGTCGTACAGGTGTGCCTTTACCCATTCGCTCACCCAAAGATCGTGGCTCACTGGCCTATGAGGAACTGCTTAATGATTTGCTGACGCCTGCGGCCCAGGGGCATTCATCGGTAGCGGCCGGTATTGCTTAAGCCCATGCATAAGAAACCTCATGAATTACATACCCTGGCAGAGCCACAACAAGCTTTGGGTCTGTATCTGGATGCCTTGTTGGATGAAACCACGTTCGTTGTGGAGGAAAATAAACAGGAGCTGCATGTCACTGAAAATGCAGCACTCGAAAAGGCATTGGAAAGGGCGACGGCACTGCCCCTTGAGCCTGTGGATGTTGAGCCAGTGCCTCTCGCAGATACATCACAAAAACAAATCTGCATTGCAACACCGGATTGGGCACAAAACAGATTTCAGTGTCTCAGTTTTCAGGTTGCCGGCATCACACTGGCTGCACCATTGGAAAAATTAAATGGCATTGTTGAGCTAACAGAAGAAATTACGGAATTGCCGGGATATGCACCCTGGGTAATTGGTCTTTTACCCAATCGTGGACAAAATGTGCAAGTGGTGGATGTGGCGCAAATCATCATGCCCACTGAAAGTGATTCGGTGATGCAACCCACCGCAGAACGGATGAAATTTATTATCCTGTTGGAAGGCGGAAAATTTGGCCTGGCGGCCGACAGTATTTCCCAGGTGCTGAGTTTGGAAGCGGATGATGTGCGCTGGCGCAGCACACAAAGCAAACGGCCATGGCTGGCAGGTACAGTGATTGAAAAAATGTGCGCATTGCTGGAAATGGACCTGCTTTGTACACAGTTACGGGCGGGTCTGACTAAAGCTTAAATGATGCCTGATATCGGGTGGTATGGTACGAATCATGCATTTATTAAGTATTACGCCGTAAGTGACCAATAAATGACACTTGATGTAATAAATCAAGCTAACTGAATGAGTTAAAGGTGGATATCAATGAGTGCAACAGCGGGTAGTTCCAGAAAAAAGGTGGCAGAAGAGGCGTTGCGATGGGTCACTTTCCGTCTGGAAAATGAAAAATACGGTATTAATGTCATGCAGGTGCAGGAGGTGTTACGCATTACCGAAATTGCACCTGTACCCGGTGCGCCCAGTTATGTACTGGGCATCATCAACCTGCGGGGCAATGTGGTGACGGTAATTGATACACGTAGCCGTTTTGGTCTGGCATCCGTGGAGACGGATGATTCTTCACGGGTGGTGATTATCGAATCCGAAGAACAGGTGGTGGGTATTCTGGTGGACAGTGTGGCAGAGGTAGTGGACTTGCAGCCCTCGGAAATTGAAACCGCACCTAATGTCGGCACAGAAGAGAGCGCTAAATTTATTCAGGGTGTCGCCAGTCATGATGGTGAATTATTAATTCTGGTGGATCTTAACAAACTGCTCAGTGATGAAGAGTGGTCGGATATGATGTTTTAAGCCACTTGTTTTACGATCTCAACATGTAGTGCACAAAATACGCGAGAGGTAACAAGTATGATTGCATTCTCTTTTGAAGTCATCGCCAGTGTGGCATTGGTTGTCGGTTTGGTGGCACTGGTCTTTGCCTATTTCAAGAACACGCAATTACAGTTACAAATAAACGAACAACAAAACAGCTTGTATGCCTTACAGTCCGATGTCAGCGCCATGTGTTCCGGTGCGGTTAATCTGGGTGAGCACCTGGCGCATCTGGAACAACGCGCAAATTTGTTGACGAGACGTCAGGATCAACTGGAAATGAAAGAACCCGCCACACAAAGTTATCGACAAGCCAGCAAGATGATGAATAAGGGTGCTGAACTGGAAGAAGTGATTGCAGACTGTGGTATCGCACGTGGCGAAGCCGAGTTGGTGGCGTTGGCACAGCGGATTAAAAAGGCATCGTAGTCACTGTCATTAAGGAATAAAAAAGCAGTGTGTTGTAGGTTGGTGGTGAGCTTGCGAACCCCAACGAGTCGGTGCACTGCAAGAAAAATGTATTAAAAGTGTTCGGCGTTGTTAACGCAAAGGTGCAGAAAACGCAAAGAAAACCCTATTAAAAACGATTGCTCTACCGTTCAGTCTGTTCAGGTGACGGTTCAAACCCCTCGGGTGTTTTGCCCTTTAAAATATAGGCAAAAGCAATAATTTCTGCGGCAGCCATGTAAAGTGTTTGTGGTATTTCATCACCCAAATCCAGTTTCGACAACAGTGAAACCAGTGCGGCATCTTCCTGCAAAGGAATGCCATGTTCTTTAGCTAAAGCAATAATTTGTTCCGCCAGTTCACCGGTACCCTGCGCAGTGATGCGAGGAGCCTCTTTGCCATCATAATGTAATGCTACGGCAGTAGTGGGTTTTTGGTTTTTCATACCTTTTCATCCAGCAAAGTATGCGGCAGGTTTTTATCGGGTGATACAGGGTCCGGTGCTGTACCATGATGGGCTTTCAGCGCACCCACTGTGAGCCCAACCTCCTGGTAACGGTTTTCTAAAATAGTGAGATGCTGATTGATCAATTCTGTGGTGGATGCATGTTCGGCCCAGAAATGGGTGCTGACTATGTTGTCCGCGAGTGTGACCCGTGCCTGTACTGGACCCAATCCACGGAGTTCCAGTGCCAGGGTTATGGTCCACAATGCAAGCTTTTTTGGCGAGCGTTGATTTTTTTCTTTTTCAATGCGCAATTGAATCAGATCAATATGTTCACCACTGCGTACCGGTATTTCCATTATCCAGGCACGTTTACCCTCTTCATCCGCTGCGCTGGATACCAGCTGACTGAGTTGTAAGCGTGCCAGCCCGCTGCCTACGTTCCGTAATAATTCGGCTAATACCTGTTGCAGGTTCATTTGCTGATTCAACGCGGCCTGCATACCGGTTTGTGTATGAGGTATGGTTTGGGTTGGTACCGTGTTTGTCGGTGACGGCGGCATGTTTTTGCTGAAATTAAGTAACGTCAGCAACAGGCTTAACAAGCCGCCCTTAAAATCAATAGGAGGTGTTGTTGTTCCTGATGTCGGTTGTTGCAGTATTTGCGCCAGTCGGGCCTCCATAAATAACCCGGACTGAGCGACAGCCTGCTTTAATCCATCGCCGCTGCTGACGCTTCCATTATCGGGTAGTCGGTCTACCACTGCGCGTACCAGCTCGACCAAGGGTTGAGGTAATGGCGCGATTCGCTGGGTTGTCGGTGGAATAATACCGGGAGATAAGTTTACTGTATGGTTTTTAACAATTAACGCCAGATTGTTAAGCAGGAGAGGTAGCGGAGCCTGTTGAGGCAGGATGGTACGCAGTGCTTGTGCGATGTGTGTATTGTTCATTGATGTGGCCGGAAGTGTAGCAAGCGGTGTTGTCACTATTTTTAATGATGCAATCGCACCGGGAGTGACCACTTCCAGTTTGATTTGTTGGCCTGTGGATGTGGGCAAAGGTTGTGAAAGTTGTACGTTAATACGATGACCGGCCAGCTCCAGCATAGCGCGCGTCTGATTAACATCCATTGTTCGGGTTAAAACGGCGTTAAGTTGCTGGCCTGTTTGCAATTGACCGGGCAGACCACCTTGTGGTTGCAAGCTGACGGTAATGGGCCGGGTATCCGTATTGCTAATGATTTTTAACACTGTCGATACAGAAAGGCTGGATACCTCCAGTTGCAGGGGTTGTCCGGGTTTGAGTGGAAACCGGGTCTGTGCAAGCAACAAGGCACCATTGATATTAATGGTTGCCTGGCCATTTTTTTGGCTGGAGGCGACCGTGGCATTAACCAGTTGACCCACCTTCCAGGCATCTACGATAGCTTGCGGTGCCTTGGCCAGCAAATCGGTATTGATGGGGTTTTGGATGCCGGTGATATTCATGAGTCAGCGACCATTTTTATTAATACCGGGAAAAATAAGCTAAAAAAATCATAAAATCTGCCGACCTTTAGAGAGATTACAGGCTGCAAACAGTCAGCGTTAGCATCGTCATACTTTTATCCATATCGGACAGCCATCAGGGGAACTGAATGCAGAGCAAGCAGCGTTGGTACACCCGCAGGGGCAAGCAGATTCGTGGCCCGTTTCCAGCGCCACAAATATCTCGTTTTATCCTGTTGGGTCGAATTCATGATACCGACGAGTTGAGCACGGATCAGCTCAGCTGGCAAAAGGTATTGGACGTACCTGTATTGATCCCCGATGAATTAAAAGCTGATCTTAGTGATCCCAAGGCCCACGAAAAACTGATGATTGCCCGCATGCGTGAGGATGAACGCACTGCCCGTGATCGCCGTGATGAGTCGGAGGAAAATAGTGCCATGCCGGAGCGACGCAGTGGCGATAATGGTCGTCGTCAGGATGAAGAAGCCACAATGTTGCGTCATCGTGAAATCAAAACGGCCATTGCCGAGGCCGCAGCACAGCGTAAACACCACTATTTTCTCCGTGGTGTATTGGCTACCCTGTTTTTGGTCAGCATCATCAGTGCCGCATGGTATTTTCAACCCTGGCAGGAGCAGAAAAGTGCGGATTGCAATGCGCGCCCCCAGCCCTGGGTGAACTGGAACAATTGTCTGATGGAAGGCGTGAAGCTGGTCACTGCCGACCTGCGTGGAGCACATCTGCGCAATGCCAACATGGGGGGCGCAGATTTACGAGGTGCTTATTTAGGCGGTGCGGATATTGCCTATACCAATCTGGTGGGAGCGAACCTGTCTGGTGCAGAGCTGGCCCAGGCCATTATGCTGGGGGCCAATATGCGCAACGCTGACTTGGCCGGAGCCAGCCTGAACAGTGCGGATCTTTCCTACGCCATTTTGCAGGGAGCCGATCTCACCAACGCCGATTTACGTGAAAGTAACTTGAGCAATGCTGACCTGAGTGGTGCAACATTGAATACAAGCAAGTTGGAAGGTGCCAGGCTTGATCATGCGATTTGGCTTGATGGCAGTGTTTGTGCCATCGG
Organism: Gammaproteobacteria bacterium; assembly: GCA_015487095.1. Lineage (GTDB taxonomy): Bacteria > Pseudomonadota > Gammaproteobacteria > SZUA-152 > SZUA-152 > SZUA-152. Next base: position 33,693 of record WFQM01000177.1, read on the forward strand.
TTCGGTGGGTTCATGTAATGCTAAATAGCCGGATATTATGGTCTATCCTGTTTTTTCCATACACTGCCTTGTGTAGCAATGTATAAGTCTTCAACTTTCTTTCTTGCCCAAGGTGTTTTGCGTAAAAATTTCAGGCTGGATTTTACCGAGGGGTCGCTGTTGAAACAACGGATATCGATTTTCTTTCCCAGTTCCTCCCAGCCATAGTGTTTCACCAGACTCTTCATGAGAGCTTCCAGAGTCAGGCCATGCAGAGGGTTATTGGTTTGGTGTTCGTTCATTTTTTTCGTCATTCAGGTGAAGGCTAAGGTTACGGTTACGGAATAATACAGGGTTAATCTGGGCTTTCCAGGTCAGGGCTTTTTGTTTCCGCATTGTCTGATTCAGATGATTCCAAGTCTTTCTTCTTTTGTTGATACGCCTTTTCACGTAAAGCCTTGTCTTTTTTATTCTTTAAATGTTGTTTAAAGTCACGTTTGTTCCGCTTGGTCAGATTTTCTAAAAAAGACACCAATTCTTTTTCGCCCCATGCTTTGGCATCAGCCTCAGTGGCAAAACCATCCTGGCTTTTTGAGACCACCGTTTTTTTGGACGTGGCCCGTCGAGTAATTTCAGCTACCCAGTGTTTTTTCCCCTGTACTACCCGATAATCGTATTTTTTGTTTGTTGTCATTTATGTAATGTCCGTAACGAGAGGTTAAAAGTCCCGAATTTTTAGATGGCCGTTATTTCAGGATAACGCACAGTATATACCTATAGCGCTTGAGATTACGGAGCGTGAATGGCGGGCAGCAAAATATGTATTTGATGATCCCGTCGTTTAAATACTGCGAATAGCAGGCACGATGGCCCTCAAACCGGATATAATCCCCCAAATGGATGAATTAACCACAGTACAGCGCGTGGCGGTATGGGCGTTACCGGTACTCTTTGCAATTACCGTACACGAAGTGGCACACGGCTGGGTAGCGAAAAAGCTGGGTGATCCCACGGCGATGATGCTGGGACGACTGACGCTCAACCCCATTAAACACATTGATCCCATTGGTACGGTGGTCGTGCCGATTGTGCTGATGCTGATGGGGGGCTTTATTTTTGGCTGGGCTAAACCGGTACCCGTTACCTGGGAAAACCTGAAGAACCCCAGGCGTGATATGGCGCTGGTGGCCATTGCAGGGCCATTGTCCAATTTACTGATGGCAATCCTGTGGGCGTTAATCATGAAGCTGGGTTTTGTGATTGCCGCCAGTATGCCATCGCTGGCCTGGCCGCTGATCTACATGGGCGGTGCCGGTATTGCCATCAACGCTATTCTCATGCTGCTCAATTTATTGCCCATTCCGCCGCTGGATGGGGGTCGGGTGCTGGCAGGCTTGTTACCGGGGCCGTGGGCATGGCAACTGGGGCGTATCGAGCCCTATGGTTTATTCATTCTGGTGGGGCTATTGGCAACAGGTATGCTGGGTACCATTCTGGGGCCGCCGATGCGGCTGTTTGAAGGCTTGTTGTTTGGCTTGGCTGGTGTCGGCTGACAAAACGTTTTGTTGAAGGATGCTGAGTTTTCTTTTCGTCATCCCGGCAAAGGCTGAAATTCAGATGCTTAAGCTCCCGCAGACCAGTACCTCATAGTCCATTAGAAAGCTGTATTATGATGGTGCGACAAATGACGTGTTATAAACGCAAAGGTCGCAAAGACGCGGAGGGCGCAAAGAAAAAGAGCCAACTTTGCGATCTTTGCGTTAAATACTCATTGTTTTTTTTAAGGTGAAGGTGTTTCAGCGCTTAATTCATATTTGAGTCATTTTTTTAAGAGGAGAAAATTTTGAGTTCGGTTCCAGGTCAGTACCAGCGGGTTTTATCAGGCATGCGTTCTACAGGGAAATTGCATCTTGGCCACTATCACGGCGTGTTGCAAAACTGGGTACGCTTGCAACATGAATACGAATGTTTCTTTTTTGTGGCTGACTGGCATGCACTGACTACGCATTACGAAGATCCTTCGATCATTGGCGACAGCGTGTGGGAGATGGTCATCGACTGGTTAGCCGCAGGGGTAAACCCCGGCTCGGCCAAGCTGTTTATTCAGTCCCAGGTACCAGAACATGCCGAGCTGCATTTGCTGTTGTCCATGATGACGCCGATCTCCTGGCTGGAGCGGGTGCCGACGTATAAGGATCAGCAGGAAGCGTTGAAAGAAAAGGATCTGGCGACCTACGGTTTTCTCGGCTATCCGCTGCTGCAAAGCGCAGACATTCTGATTTACAAGGCCGGGCAGGTGCCGGTAGGTGAGGATCAGGTGGCGCATGTGGAGCTGACCCGGGAAGTGGCGCGTCGCTTCAATCATCTTTACGGCCGCGAGCGGGATTTTGAAGCGAAGGCTGAGGCAGCCATTAAAAAAATGGGCAAGAAAAATGCCAAACTTTACAATGAATTGAGACGGAAATTTCAGGAAAAAGGTGACCATGAGGCATTGGCAACGGCGCAGGCGCTGCTGGAATCCCAAAGCAACATCACTCTTGGTGATCGCGAGCGCCTGTTTGGTTTTCTCGAAGGTGGTGGCAAAATTATCCTGCCGGAACCACAGGCGCTGTTGACCCAGGCCTCGAAAATGCCGGGACTGGATGGGCAAAAAATGTCCAAGTCCTACGGTAATACCATCCCCCTCCGCGAGGAACCCGCAGTGGTGGAAAAATCCTTGCGCACCATGCCTACAGACCCCGCACGGGTGCGGTTGACTGATCCTGGTGATCCCGGAAAATGTCCGGTGTGGCCGTTGCACGCGGTTTATTCCGACGATGATACCCGCAAATGGGTACAGGAAGGTTGTCGCTCTGCGAGCATTGGCTGCCTGGACTGCAAGCAACCAATGATTGATGCCGTGCTCAAGGAGCTGGCACCGATCCGCGAACGGGCCAAAGACTTTGTTGAAGACCCGAAACTGGTGCGTAATATCATCGCCGAAGGCAATGAGGCAGCACGGGATGTGGCGCGGGATACTCTGGAAGAAGTGCGTGCCGCTATGGGGCTGAATTATCGTTGAATGTAGTATGAAATTTGGATTAGGGGCATTAGTAACCTCTGTTAATGCTTGCTTTACATTTAACCACAAAGGGTGGGAAAAGAAATAAAAACCTAATGTAGAGGCGCAAAAGTGCAAAGGGTGTAGAGCTGTTTGTAGGTGCAGCAAACAGGTGTTGATACAACGAATGTTTCAGAATAGTCGGTTGTTTAAGCATAAAACATTTTCTCTGCGATCTTTGCATCTCTGCGCCTTTGCGTTGGATTTTTCTTGTGCCACCAATACCTTTGGTATTATTGAAGTATGAAAATAGCATTGAGGGATCAGGAAAGGCGTGGTAGTACGAGAAATTACGAGCCCGAAATAATGACGAAGGAGTGACCGTTGTGAGCAATTCAGAAAACCTGTATTACGAATACAAAATAAAAAATGGAGATACATTTTCCGGCATTATTCACAGCATGTTTGGGCATGTCCCAAAAGATACCCGCTATGCTGAAACGGTAAAATTTCTTTTGGCACTTAATCCTCAGATAAAAAACCCTGATCGCATCCGGGCAGGTGACATGTTTCGTCTGGGCGTATTACCACCCAAACCTCAAACAGAAGCACAAATAGCCAAAGTCAAAGAAACGGTCCAGGGCGATCAGGGAAAATTTATCACCGAATCGGTGTCACAACATGACATGGATAATTTTTGGGCACTTGCCTGGCTTGAACATAATGCCAATTACCTGACCATTCCCGGTGGCATTGCCGCAGGAGCATCGGGCAACCTGCTCAGTCCCGGCAATGTTAATCTGCTCAATGAAGTGAGCGATGAATATGCGAAATATAAATCGGGTGAGATTACAAAATCGCAATATGACTATCGGCGAAAACGTGCGCTGGATATGTTTAAAGCCAATGTAGGGCCATTTGAAAAATGGATATTTGGAAAAAATACAACTCACGAAAGCATACGGATTGCCCGGGCGGGTGGTATTCCGGCGACGGCAAATGTCGCCAAACATGCTGACAGACTAAAAAGTCTGGCGGCTGTCAGCAAGGGGGGTGGTATTGCCCTGATCGGGGTTGGATTAACCTCGGCCTGCCTGCAAATAGCTAATACAACTGATATCGAAGAGAAGAATGATATTTTTGTGGAAACCATTGCCAGTACGACAGTGGGAGTTCCAGGGCAATCGGGCTTAAATTTCCATGCCGATCACTCTGAGCAAGTAGTCATTATCCCAGCCAGCCTTTAACCTTTTTGTTTTCACACCCACTTTTGAGGTTTTCTCCCTTTTTATCAGGTTTAATGCGATATGTCTGATCACCGCAAGA
>WFQM01000178.1 GCA_015487095.1 Gammaproteobacteria bacterium
TGTTGCAAGGAAATATCCACCGGCTTCGGGTACGCGGCCGTATGGCAAAAGCTCTGCATGACCAGATCCGCAGAAAAACCGAGACAGGCCAGTTCCTTGAGTTCATCGCGGGTCATGGCACCGGTGGTGTCCTGTGACCCCACGGTGGTCATGCGCGGTTCACAGTAGGTACCGGGGCGCACACCGTCCACACCGCAGGCCTTGCCCACCATTTTTTGGGCAAGCGTGTAACCTTTGCCGGTATCGGCAGGCGGTACCGGGCGCAGAAATACGTCAGACGCAGCCAGCCCGAGACCTTCACGGGTTTTATCGGTGAGGGAACGACCGATAATCAGCGGGATACGACCACCCGCACGTATTTCGTCCGGCATGGTGGCAGGCGCAAGCTTAAATGTGCTGACAGTCTCTCCAGCTTCGTTGGTTATCTTTCCGGCAAACGGATGGATGGTAATCACATCCCCCATTTCTAATTGGCTCACGTCACACTGAATCGGCAGGCAACCGGAGTCTTCTGCGGTATTAAAAAAGATCGGCGCAATGTTACCGCCCAATACCACACCACCCTGGCGTTTATTGGGCACAAAAGGAATATCGTTACCCATATGCCACAATACGGAGTTGATGGCCGACTTGCGCGATGAGCCCGTACCCACGACATCACCTACATAAGCCAGCGGGTGGCCTTTCTGTTTAAGTGCTTCGATTTTTTGCAAAGCATCGGGCATTTTGGCAACAAGCATGGCCTTGGCATGCAGTGGAATATCGGGGCGACTCCAGGCTTCGGAAGCCGGGGAAAGATCGTCGGTATTGGTTTCACCCGGCACCTTGAACACGGTGACGGTAATGGTCTCGGCCAGTGGTGTACGGCGGGTAAACCATTCGGCATTGGCCCAGGCGTCCACCACCTGTTTTGCGTAGGCATTCCCACCTTCTGCCTTACTGACCACGTCATGATAGGCATCAAATACCAACAATGTATGTGAAAGAGCCTCAACGGCAACCGGAGCCAGCGTGTCATTATCCAGCAATGCCACCAGTGTTTCGATGTTATAACCACCCAGCATGGTGCCCAGCAGTTCCGTGGCGCGCGTCGCGTCAATCAGCGGTGAGTTCACCTCCCCCTTGGCCAGAGCGGCAAGAAAACCCGCCTTCACATAGGCTGCCTGATCCACCCCCGGTGGCACACGGTTAACCAGCAGGTCCAACAGAAACGTCTCATCCGCCGCCGCAGGCGGTGCCTTCAATAATTCCACCAACACAACCACTTGTTCAGCGTTCAGGGGCAGTGGTGGCAGGCCGTCTTCGGCACGTTCAGCGACATGGTTTTGATAAGCATCTAACATAAAGTTCTCTCTAAAAAACGGAATGAAATCAGTGGGGGACTTCTGTAAACCGGTGCCAATACCACTGGCACCAAGCGCCGGATTATAGCCGATTCAGCGCCTTTTACGCGAACGTCTGCAAAAATCTATAAACAGGAGGGTTTTGGCGACAACAATCAATTGGGTTGTGAGAACCTTTGGCTTCCACTCATCCGGCTAACAGATAGTAAATGCATACCAATAAAACCAGAACGGCATAAGGGTACGCCACCGTGGGCTTGATTGAATTTAACAAATATTCTTTTACCAAACCGACAACCCCCTGGCGCTTATCCCCCCATTGAGAATAAAGCTGAAAAGCCATGTGATCTTCATCAGATTTATTTTTTAATTTATGTTCAATGAAAACAACTCTTGTTTCCAGCCGTTTCTGAAATGTTTTCCAAATGCCATCCTGTAACCACAATACAAGAATAACGGCGACGGCAATCCAGCCATTGGCAATAAAGGCCATGGAAAACACACTGGTCAGCACACTGACAAGCTTTATCACCAGTGAAAATTTCTCGTACTTTTCGATATCTCCGTGGAGAATCATCCATTCATTATGAAAATCGTTTTTCAAAACAAGTCACTCTGAATTTTTTACTTCTGAATTTAAGGTTTGTTGACGTTTTTCATCTTTATCACGCCGGGATCAAGTCTCACTTTTTGCATCAGCGCTCATTCATTGTCTACCTGCCCCATGAATAGTGCGGTCCAAAATAACCCCAAAAAACCTGAACTTCAATCGCTGGAGGTATATTTATTCCGGTTCCGATGAGCATTCGGAGTAACAACCCACAACCGCCGGATACCCTGCTTCATATCTTCCAGAATCCGATAACCTGTGGGAATTAACAGTAATGTTAAAAACGTCGCATACAAAATGCCAAACCCCAATGACACAGCCATGGGAATCAAAAACTGCGCCTGGGTACTTTTGTCCAGCAACAGTGGTGTCAGTCCTGCAAACGTTGTGAGTGAGGTCAACAGGATGGGACGGAAACGTGCTCCTCCGGCGGTGCGTAGCGCCTCATCCAGCCGCATGCCTTCACGGCGTTTGCGGTTGATCCAGTCCACCAGTACCAGACTGTCATTAACCACTACGCCCGCCAGTGCCAACATGCCCAGGACACTCAGGACATTGAGACTCAGCCCCATTAGCATATGTCCCAACAACGCGCCGACAATGCTGAACGGGATCACAATCAACACCAGCAGTGGTTGCACATAGGAACGAAACGGAATGGCTAACAATGCATAGATGGCAAACAAGGTAAAAACCGCGCCTGCGATAAGACTGCCAAAAGTCTCACCCTGTTCGCGTTGCTCACCTTCGAGGCTATAGGACACACCGGGATATTCCAGCAATAGCCCATCCATGAATCGTCGCAGGTCATCCGTAATCGCACGGGCATCGGTGGTTTCTTTGTCAAGATCGGCGGTCACATTTACCACCCGCTGCCGGTCAACACGCCGAATACTGGAAAAACCATGGCCCATTTCCACTGCCGCGACATTGCCGAACGGCACCTGCGTGCCGTCGGCTGTACGAATACGCATGGTGTCAAGACTGCCCAGATCACGACGCTCCACTTCGGGGTAACGTACCATCACCCGTACATCGTCACGACCTCGTTGAATACGCTGCGCCTCAGCACCCAGAAAAGCCTGCTGCACTTGTCTTCCCAGCTCACTCGTAGACAACCCCAGCAATTCCGCTTCGGGTCGCACTGTGAGTTTGATTTCCGGTTTGCCATCTTTGAAGCTGTCGCGAATATCGTACACTCCCGGATACTGGCGCAACTGGGTACGCACCACGTCCGCAATTTCTGTCAGCACGGCAAAGTCCCGTCCGGCAAGCTGCACGTCGATGGGGTCACCACCGCGACCGATTTCGGCACGATACGTCAGCCCTTTGGCTCCCGGAATTTCACCCACGGCGCGACGCCAGGCATGTACCAGTTCGCGGGTGGATACTGCCATTTCTCGCTCTTCCGGCGGTACCAGTGCCAGACTCACCTGCCCCAGTTCGGCACTGCCCACGGGTGGCAAACCACTCTCGCTGCCATTGGTCGATGGCGTACCGCCACCACCGCTCCAACCGGTGTTGATCATGATGTTGCTGATCACTGAATTGCCATCGTTATCCACATAGCGTTCACGCAGTACTTCGGCAACTTGAGCCATGGCATTCAGATGCTGTGCGGTCACCTGCTCGGATGTGCCGGGCTGCATCACCAGAGTGGCGTATGCAATTTCACTTTCCACGCGCGGGAAAAAAATAAATGCATAACGGCCACTCATGGCAAAGCTGATCACTACAAACGATACGGCAATAAAAAGTGCCAGCGTTAAATAACGCTGCCGTATCGCAGCGGCCAATAGTGGCTGGTAAAAATGTATAACCCCATATTCCAATCCATTCGCTACTTTGCGTTGCAGGCGCGATAAGGGATTAAATTTTTTCTGTTGATATTCAATGCGTACATGACGCAGATGCGCAGGTAATATCAGTTTGGATTCTATCCAGGAAAACAACAGCACCGGAATCACAATGGTGGGAATCTGCGCAAAAATCAGCCCACGATACCCATCCACAAACAACAGTGGCGTAAAAGCCACTATGGTCGTCAGCAATCCGAAAGTCACTGGCACAGAAACTTCCTGTGCGCCGCGCACGGCTGCCTCCACTGGGTCTTCTGAACGTTTGAGATGACTGAAAATATTTTCGCTGGTAACAATGGCATCATCCACCACAATGCCCAGTACCAGAATAAACGCAAACAGGCTGATGATATTGATGGTGACGCCCAATTCCGGCATCAGCCATAGCGCGCCCATAAAACTGATGGGAATACCCACGCACACCCACAGTGCCACCGAGAGACGCAGAAACAATGCCAGAATAAGAAAGATCAGCAATCCACCCTGCCAGGCACTGTTCAGCAGTGTCTGCAAACGCATCTTGACGATGTGTGAACGGTCCTGCCATTGTCCCAGCGATACATTGGCTGGCAACTGTGCATTTTTTCCGGCGATGTAATCCTTGACCACTTGGCCAATGGCTAGCGTACTTTGATCACCGGTACGAAACACCTTGACCAGCACGCCGGGTTTGCCATCAAAACTCATGGCCAACGGATTCTGTTCAAAACCATCAACAATACGTGCCACGTCGCCCAGCGTGAGTCGTGAACCATCGGCGCGCGCACGTAATACAATGGCGGCAAAATCATCACTGCCATAGGCTTGTCCCTGAGTGCGCAATAAAATCTCACCACCCTCGGTACGGATGGAACCGGCCGGCAAATCCACTGATGAGCGCTGAATAGCCTGTACAACAGCATCAAAGGTCAACCCGTAGCGATTCAACGCCTGCTCACTCAGTTCGATGCTGATTTCCGGCGAGCGCACCGCATTCAATTCCACCTGATTCAACATTGGCAGGGCGGCGAGTTCATCGCGCACTTCCTCACCATACCGGCGCAACTCATGCTCCGACAATTCGCCCGACACAACCACACCGATGACGGCACGGCGAAACTCCACCACATTGAATGTGGCACGTTCCACGCCAGCGGGAAAGGTGGTGATAGCATCCACCCGTGCCTTGATGTCTTCCAGCAGTTTATGCGGATCAATACCCTTGAGCACTTCGACGCGAATGCCTGCCCTGCCTTCATCCGCCACTGAGGTTATTTTTCTGATGCCATCAAGACTGATGATGGCTTCCTCGACACGAACCACCAGCGACTGTTCCATCTCAATGGGCGTTGCGCCCCGGTATGTAAGACCAATGCTCACCATGTCGCTTTCAAATGATGGAAATTCTTCCAGCAGAACACGATTAAATGTTGCATATGCGCCCAGCGCGAGAATGATCACCATCAACAGATTGGCTGCCACCGGGTTACGCACAAACCAGTTGATCATGCCGTACATGCTTAACCCATGTCTCTCAGCAGACAAATTTCAGTGACATAAAAAACCGGTTTCAACATACTGTACTTTCAGACTCTGGCAAGAAACGTGAGTTAACGCTCCAGGGCGGGCACTGTGGAATAGGCAATATTGCCCTCACTGCTTTTTTCACCAAAAACAGCAACAATCGTATCGTCATGGGCAAAGGGCATAGGTGTCAGCGAAATGCGTTCTCCGGCCTGCAAACCTGCGCTAACGATAACGTGTTCGCCTCTGCGTAAAACCACCTGTACCGCACGACGTTCAATACGTCCGTCTTTCTTCACCATCAATACCGTATTGCCAATCTCCACGGCTGAACGCGGCAGCACAAACACATCCTGCAATTGCTGCCCCTGAATGTCCGCCTCCACAAACTGGCCAATGTTTAAGGGCGGGACATTACCATTGCTCTGCTTTTGATACTGTTTTTTATATTGAAAAGGGTTATCAATTTGTGCCACTACAAACAATTGACGACTGGCGGTATCAATAGCGCCATCGGTACGCACTAACCGCCCCTGCCATTGGTACACCCTGTTACCCACACGATGACGGAGTGTGACGGGAGCCTTGTGCCTGCTGTTTTGCTCACCGATACCGGGTAAATCCACAAACGCCAATTGGCTGTCAGTCAGCGGTAAACGTACTTCGGCAGCATCCATGGCATAAATGGTGGCCGCCACAGTGCCGGGGGCGACGTACTGTCCCACATCCACCTTTTTTTCCAGCACCCGTCCCGCATAAGGCGCACGAATTCTGGTACGCGCCAGATTGGTTTCAGCCTGCTGTAAATGTGCCTCGGCGGCGGCCATGTCGGCGCGGGCACTGGCAACTTGCGGCTTATACAGTGTCAGATCAGTAGGCTGCTCCGTACGACCCAGTTTTTTCCAGTCATTCAGTGCGTTTCGTGCCAATGCCTTTTTCTGTTCCAAAGCCAGATGAGCACGGGCCAGATCGGCACGGGCAATAATGATGGCATTCTCGTAATCCGTCGGGGCGATCACCAACAGGGTTTCACCAGCAGCGAACGAACCCCCATTACGAAAATTGGTGGCAATGGAAACAATACGCCCCGCCACTTCTGGAATCAGCGTACTCTGTGTGCGTGGTGTTACCGTACCCTGGGTGCGCAGCAACACCTGATAGTTTTGCGGCTGCACTATGTGTGTTTCCACAACCGGCAATGCAGGAATCGGCGAGCGCAGTGTCGCTTCCGGTCCGGTAGCCATCAACATCAAACCGGAAAAAATACCGAGACCCAACACCGCAGCGGGTAGAAAAATACGTGATAAATGATTCATGATGCCTCCCTGTCACTATAGCAACTCCGGGGGCAGAACGAACCAGTCATGGTAACGAGGAAAATCTTATTTAATTTGATAGCGATCATCATCCATGAATCGGCCCGTATCAGCGCCCTGCTTATTACCTGGATCCTACAAGTGATCGTACTTAACAGAATTTAGGTATATTTATGTCATCCTGTGACCAAACCCTGGTCAATTAAGCAGCGTTCCCTTAATGGTTGCCAGCATAACATTAATTCGCGGTCTCTACCGGCATGCCCGCCCGTTTCCACTCGGGAAAGCCATCCTGCAAGCGTCGCGCATTTAACCCTTTGGCACGCAATCGTGCCACAGCCTCAAAAGCCAGCACACAATGTGGGCCACGGCAGTAGGCCACTACTTCCTGATAGGGGTCCAGTTTCTGTAAATAACCTTCCAGTTCAGCCAACGAAACATTCACTGCCCCTGGCACATGTCCAGCGGCAAACTCCTCGGGCGGACGTACATCCAGTACCGTCACCTGCCCCTGTCGGGTACGCTCCAGCAATTCCTCACGCGAAACAGGTTCCAGTGCATCCTTCACGGTAAGAAAGGTATTAATCAATCGTTCCACCTCGGCAACGTGACGCCCCGCCACCACACGTAAGACCTCGAACAAACTCAACACATCGTCGCCACTGAGCCGGTAAAAAACCTTCAGCCCCTGCTTGCGTGAGACAATCAACCCCGCCTGACGTAGCTGTTGCAGATGCTGGGAAGTATTAGCCACCGCCAACCCGGAAACCCTGGCCAGTTCATCGACACTGCGCTCACCCTGGGCCAGTAACTCCAGCAGCTCCAGCCGGTTACCATTACTTAATGCCTTGCCCACACGGGCAAATTGAGCAAACAGCGCCTGTTTAAAGTGAGACGCTGTGGATGGATCAACGCATGCAACAGCGGCAGGTTTGATTGTTTTGGGCATTGGCACCTCTGGCTCGACCGTTAACGCGACGCGATAATGACCTGAATTGATGAAACTGAATTTCTAAACACTCGGATTAATCCAAAAATTTGACAGGTGTTCCTGGACTGCTATTCTACTATTCAACAACTCTATTGAATAGTAGAATTATTGTTTATTATAGCCTGTTACCGATAAACCACCACCCCGGGCGCAACACCAAAGAGAAAAATACCCTATGACGCTCCATGATTTTATCCTGCAAAACGAAACATCCATTCGCCTGGGCTTCTTTTTTGGTGTTTTCGCCATAATGGGATTGTGGGAAGTGCTGGCTCCACGCCGCGCGCTGACGGTATCCAAAGCGGTGCGCTGGGCTAATAACCTGGGATTGGTGTTTTTAAACAGTGCCATTCTTCGGCTGATTTTTCCCATGGCCGCAGTGGGTGTAGCCGCCTTCGCTGCCGAGCAGGGCTGGGGGTTGCTCAACTATTTCCAATTGCCCTTTGCATTCAGTGTATTGCTGGCGATTGTGGCTCTGGACTTCATCATTTACCTGCAACATGTACTGGTCCACGCGGTACCGGCACTATGGCGACTGCACCGGGTACACCATGCCGATCTCGATTACGACGTGACCACCGGCGCTCGTTTCCATACGCTGGAAATCATTCTTTCCATGTTGATCAAATTTGCCACGATTCTCGTCCTCGGCCCACCCGTGGTTGCTGTCATTATATTTGAGGTGGTACTCAACGCCATGGCCATGTTCAATCACAGCAACGTGAGTCTGCCCTCCCGGCTGGACCGCATCGTACGCCGGTTTGTGGTCACCCCTGACATGCACCGCGTGCATCACTCCGTGGAAGACAACGAGGCCAATAGCAACTTTGGATTTAATCTCTCCATCTGGGATCGTCTGTTCGGCACCTACATCGCCCAGCCCCGTGAAGGCCATGAAAATATGACCATTGGTATTCACGGATATCGTGACCCGAAACAGGTCAACCAGTTACCCGGCATGCTGAAACTGCCTTTCGTGGGTAAAATAACCGGGTATGCCATTAACCGTCGGGAATGGAGCAAACCTGATGAAAAGCATTAAAATGTGAATTAAGCGCTAAAAA
>WFQM01000179.1 GCA_015487095.1 Gammaproteobacteria bacterium
AATCCCAACGCGTATGGGACAAACTCTTATAATCTCGCATAGGTTTACTTCCTTTTCTCTTGGTCGAGATTTGAAAGTACTCGTTACCGTAGTCTCGGTAAAACCTATGCGAGTCACCCCAGCAGAGCTGGGGGTTTACCCAATTTAATTAGCATTGCCCGGCGGCGCCCAGATACAATGAAGATGATTCGGCAATAATACCCACGCATCAATGGAGAACAGGTGTTTTTGGTGCACACCCCGAATAGCATGACATGACGTAATGCCAACCGAACACACCCATTGCACAGCATTCTTTGTCGCCGAAAAGTTACGACGGTAAAAAATAAGTGCTTCCCTCTGTATTGACGCGTCGATAACCAGACATTATCTCAGATGCAGGGTGTGGTTTTACGCACAACCATTGTTATGGTGCATAGAACGCACCCTGCTTGGCTTGGCTGGCAGTCGGAAAAACAGTTTCCACCGAATCCTATCCCGCATTTTTTGTGCTGAAGAAAATCAGCAACGAATAAGAAATCGCACGCTTCCTGTTTTAATTTTACGTGCTAGCAGGTGGAGGATGCTCACCAGCTAACTGATTGCTCTGACAGGCAGGGCGGCTCCGCGCACTCCATGCACCCTGTTCGGGCTGGCTAAGCTAGGCCAGACCAACTGGGCGTGAAATACCAGCGAAGTACAATCGATCTCTCAGATTGCCGCCCAAAGTTGATGTTCGTCTGACCCAGTAGAAAGCATATCTTCTGTAATAAGACTCACCATTGTAACTACCAACACGATACGGTTCCCAGCTGTCATTATAATTTATCATCGCTAACCTCCCCTTTTTAATTATAAATTTTCCTGCAAGTTAACACGCCTAGCAATACACCAACATGATGACCGCACATTCTGTCCTGCTATCATCATGTCTCCTCCCCCAAGCCCGCGTTATTAAATCTAGACAGAAAATAATACTGTGTCATCGTAATAATTCACTCAATTAATGTGCATATTATCCAATGGCGCAATGCAACCGATATATTAAGTTATAGCTGTAACGTTATTTGGGCAAAGAGACTGCGATCGGGCATGAAACGTGGGCGTACGAGCTCGACAACCCATGGGTTGATATCATAGTAATTAAAGTTTTTATCAAACAGATTATGCACGGCGAGACTGATGCTGCCCATTCGCTTTGGCAAGCGATAACCAAGTGTTGCATCAACCAGTAAAAAAGTATCACTGTCGTCAATAGTCCCTGCAGGTGAACTTGTTCTGTCAACAGTCTGCTTTACGTAACTGGTCGCCAGCTTGCCAAAAAAACCCTGAGTCGAAAAATAACGTAACGACAGTGGCAATATGTGAGTTTTACTCCGCCTTAAAGGATCATCGTCAGGAGCAGAAAAATTTTCGTACTGATATTCACCGCTGATTGCGATATTTTTCGTTGGCGTCAGATACAAATAGGCACGATGGATATCTTCGTTACGCTCCCGGTATTCAGTAATGGTGAAATCATCGCCCAGCACGGGAACATCCAATTTGCGCCTTGTGAATTCCAGTCCGGCATTGGTGCTGCGCGTCAAGGAAACATCCAGTCCAAGACCATATCGAGTAGCCGCAGTTGCGTTAATGTCATCGAAAAACTGATTGAATCCTGCAATCTGGGTCGGCTCGATGGTCTGACTTGTCACCAGGGCGCGCTTTAATGTTTTAAATCCGGCGGCACGAAGGCGCATCTTGTCATTAAGCTGCCACTGAACACCCAGTTTGGGGTTGAGCTTGTTCTGACGATCCTGCCTGACAATTTTATACTCATCATAACTAACTCCTGCCGTCCAAATGAGCTTGTCAGAATATGTTATGTTGATGTAGGTATAGGCATTACTATGTTTGCTGGTGATCTCCTCGCTGGTTGCGCATATACTGCCCGGGATAGAGAACGAACAGGCAAAACTGTCAAACTCTTCACTATTCTTGACGTCCACATCATAATGACTTGCTCCCATTGTGATATTGTATCGACGAGACTGAAGAAGATATTGCAATTCGGCTTGATAACCTTCTTGCTGGTTGGTGGCGGATTCACTCTCTCCCAATACCGGATCAGTTACGTCTTTCCTGTTCTCCTTCCGTTCAACACCCATCACATTTGCAACAATACGTGACTTCGGTGAAATCAAGAAATGCCCGCCAACACGAATATCCCTCTGTTTTATATCGGTCCGGACAAAAGGATTAAAAGTATCAGGGTCGAAAGCAAGCGCCAGGTCACCATACTGGCTATCACGACTTCGGTGTTCAATCTGGATATTCAGCCTGGGCGTCACAGCAATTTGCGCAAATATATTATATAAATCATTTGTTTCATCATTATTCTCCCGAAAACCGTTAGTTTTCGAGTACAGCCGCCCCAGACTGAAGGACATCTGCCTGTAAATGCCTGCTACAGTCAGTTCAGCATCGAAAGCATTGTTATTACCAAAGCCTTCTGAAGCAAAAAGCTTGACCTGGTCACGTTCAAACAAAGGCGTATATTCATTAAGCGCTGCACCGGCAAGCCCCGTACCAGGATCAAGATAGGTTGCACTAAAACGTGGCTTCACCGGAGTGATGTTGGTTGGTTGCAGTAACTGCGACTGGAGCAATTCACTGACCCGGGCGATCTTGTGGCGAGGAAGAGCGCTATAGGCATCGGCTAGAAAACGGTGGGCGGAGCGACTGGACGGGTTCACAGCAACTGACTTCCAGCCTTCAGCAAGCGCTAACTGATCCATTCCTAAATCGCTGTAAATACGTGACAGGCTGGCACCCCGCACGGCCAGATCCTGATCCAACAACAGGCGTGACCGGTAAACTGCCCGCTGGTTATTTAATGTTATGGATCGTTGTAAATTATCTAACGCATCTATAGGTCGATTTGTTGTCTGCTTCAAAATTGCATCATAAAAGTAAGGTGTCGGATCATTGGGGTCCAGTTCTTTGGCCAAAGCAAATTGTGTGGCATCCAGCGGACCACGTTTTTCTTCATAGTAGGCTTTGCCTAAATAGCTGCGGATCAGCGGATTTGCCGGGGCCAGACTGGCGGCAATTTCAATCTGGTGGCGACCGGAGGCAAGTTTACCACGGCGGATCATCGCCAGACCCAAACCCAGTCGGGGCAGCGGGGCTGCCTGATCGAGTTCGATGGCCTGATTAAAAGCTTGTTCTGCCGCTGCAACTTTAATCCGTGTCAGGTAGGCAAAACCGAGCACACTTTGTGTTCGTGCAAGCCGGGGGGCAATTTCTGTCGCACGGTGCGCCGCCTGTAATGCATGATCAAGCTCTCCAAACATGAGATGAAGTTCTGCCAGCCGTGCCCAGGCCAGAGCATTTTCCGGTGCCAGTTTTACTGCTTGTTTGACGCTGAGGCGGGCCTGTTCCAGATCAAATACGGCTTGTTGTGCGTAAGATTGGGCTAACCAGGTGGCGGCTATTTTCGGACTGGCATCAGTGGCGTCTCGGGCCAGTTTCAAGGCAGATTCAGTGCGGTTTTGTGTCACAGCGATAATCGCTTTGAGCGCTAGGGCTTCTCCGTTCCGGGTGCCCTGGGAGGCATCCCGTTTCAGGGCGTGATCCAGGTCGATACTGGCATGCCCGGCCTGACCTGCCGCCAAGTATAATGCTGCACGATAGATATAGATGTTGCCATTGGGAAGGTCGCCCGGCAGTGATTCAATTTCTGTCAGTGCTGCAGATATTTGTCCCTGTTTATAGCGTTCAAAGGATTGCAACAAACGGGAACGCCATGGATCAGGCAGTTCTTCGGCTGCTGTCACCAACGCGGAAAAATCACTCACTGCGGGGTAATACAAGGCCCAACTGACGGCATCCCATGGCTGCACTCGGGTTTGTAAAGCGGGGGCTTCTCCGGCCCGAGCCTGGGCGGTTTCGCCCTGGGTTAAGCGGATTTCACCTTGTTCATTACTGACCCGCACCCGGCCTTCGAGTACGGTGACCTTGCTGTGTCCTGTATCGACGGCAACGACAAACTCTGTGCCATCAACGGCGGCATTAACGTAGGGCGTCAGCACTTCAAAACGTTGTTTTATACGACTGATAAAGTGCGCAATACCTTTTTTCAGGTCCAGTTGACTTGTACCTTGTGACGGCGAACGGGTGAAGGTTACAGCGGAAAGTTCATTCAAACGCAATATAGAGTTGTTGTTGAGATAAAGTGCGGCGCGGCTGTTTAGCTGAGTACGCACCATGTCATCAGCACAAAAGGTGTCTTGCGCCGCCACGTTTTTCCATGTTGTGCCGGATTTTTGGCGTTTCTCCACTATTCCTTGAGCGGAGGTGACCGTGGCCATGATTTCGGCACACTCTTCTGCCATCACTGCGGGCGAAAACAATAAATAAGCCAGTGGTAAAAACAAGCTATAGCGAAGGGAACAAGAACGATTCAAGAGACACACCCTATTCATTTGCAATCCAATTTTTATTATGTAGAGGTAAATCTGAGTTTGATGCCGGTACACTACTGGCCAGCATGGCGTGTGCCGTATAATCCTCTTTATTTCTCTTTCATTCAAGTTGCACTGCTAATGATGAGAGAAATGACACACGCCAAGTAGTAATACCCAGAGTCTTCAGCAAACACATTTACTGCGTTATAACGTTTGATGATAACCCTGTTATTTACTGGCAACTTGTACTTTGTCTAAGGCCTCTATTTTTAGTTACAGAATGTAATTCAGACCAATTACATGATGTTAATTTGCTTCGGGACAGTGAGGAAGTTACTCCATGCATCACCGCAATACTATGTAAATAGTTGTGTTGTAGTGTATGTAATATTCACATCGACGGTGGCATACTTAATGAGTAGACAATGGCGAGTTACCTATTTTTTCTGCATCACGATCACGCCATTCTGTGGCAGGGGCAGCATTTTTTGTACATGTAATTTGCAACGTTCGAGATAGTAGCGGCTGGGTCCATCACCGGGCGAGAGTTTAAACGTCCGCTGAAAACAATCCGTCGCCGTCTGCCAATCATGATGCTGATAAGCACGTAATCCCTCGGCAAAGTACTCACATAAATGCAGTTGTTGTTGATTACCGTCTCCCTGTTGACCTAACAGTTCATGAATTACAATGGCTTTTTGTTTGCCTACCATGCGGAATGCACCCAGCTCGCGACTGATAAAACCCTCCAGTCCCGAGAGTACGGCATCGGAAACCAGCAAGGCAGTGCCAAGTTGTTTGTTGAGTCCTTCGATACGCGAGGCGGTGTTGACGATATCGCCTACGGCGCGATATTCGTAGTGATCCAGGGCTCCGATATTGCCTAACATGATTTCTCCTGCATGCAGGCCAATGCGTGTCTGTAAGACAACGTCGGGGGCAGACTCCTGTCCGATACGCAATGCTGCCAAAGCGGCTTCGCAGGCTTGCCGACGCAAGTGACTTTCTTCTTGGTGCGCGGACCAGATTGCCAGCATCGCATCCCCCACCACATCGGAAATAATACCGCCATGCGCACGCACCGGTTTAAATAGGCGCTCGTAGTAATCGTTCATGCAGGCGCTGAGTTCTTCGGGTTCCAGCGATTCGGCCAACTGGGTATATTCCGCGGCATCCGTTGCCATGCATACGCCAAACATGCGTTCACTCAGCACTTTCAGATGCTGGGAACTGCGTACCAGATTCTCAACCACATCACTGGGCAGATAATAACCAAAGGCCTGACGAATCCGACTACGCTCACGGTTGATTTGCCGATAGCGCCATAAAAGCCCGATAAACAATGCCAGCGGCATTTGCAGCAGGACCGGGACAAAGAGCGGCAACCAAATTGCTGAACGAGTAAATAACTGCAAACTGACCAGCATATACAGTCCCGCAACAAGCAGACTCAAGAGCACAAATGCGCTGGCGCTGGGCAATTTGCTCAACCAGGCCAGTAACAAACCAAAACCGAGAATGATAACGAGGTAGGCCATCGGCTCGGGCAAGCGCAGGCTTTGTTGCGCTGGGCGTTGTGCCAAAAAGGAGGTGGATCGCGATGCTGCGAGATTGGCAAAGGCGGTGGCAGCGATTTCCACACCGCTCAGATCCAGTCCGTTGGTTTGCGAAAATACCGTGTAAAAATTATCTTTTTGCTCGGGTTGACGTTCTTCGGAAAAACCAACAAACACAACTTTGTCATTGAAAGCGGCAAGCTGTTCCGCTGTTGCAGACAGCACTTCACCATAGGACCACGTAGGAATACTCCGCGGCGGCCCGTAAAAATTCAGATAACGACGTTCCGGTCCGAGATATACTTCGAGCAGTGCTTGAAGGCGACGATTGCTCTTCGGGGTCACTATCGAACCGGAAGGTTCGCGTAATGCTTCCAGCAGCGTCTGGGTGATAGCGATTTGCTGCTTAAAAAAGGTCCGTATCTGCACAATACGCTTACGTTGGGTGAGGCTGGCAAGGGATGCCTGCAATGCTGCCGCCTGTTGTGGGGCGATGCTGGCAAGGGCTTCAAATAATGATACATGGTCCTGTGATGCATAAAGTTCCAGAGCAACCGTCGGCATTGAGGGGTGACCGCCAGCTGAGGTGTGAAAGGTCCAGAATTGATTGACCTTAATCGGCACCTTGGGCAGAGCAAAGGGTGCGCTGGCAACCGCAGCTTGCTGGAATATGGGCGACGGCAAGAGCAAGCGCTCCAGATTATATTCACCACCTCCCTCCAGAAGCTGTTTTTCGCGTTGCAGTCTGGCGAAAATCACAACATTGCCCGCCTGTCGCATTGCCTGCGCGAGACGCGCATCTTGCTCAGGTGTTTTGGGCTGACGAAAAAACACGTCGAAAACAATCACTTCCGCCCCCGCCGTAGTCAACTGGTCGATCAGACGCGCGTGCAATTCACGCGGCCAGGTTGCCGGATCACTGGCCAGCCCCAATTGCTGTGCAGCAGCGTTGTCGATGGAGACCAGCATGACATTATCTGGCGGGAGAGCTTGCGGGCGCTGGTTGAACAAAAAATGCAGGGCCACATTTTCTTCCAGATCAAAACCACCCGGCACTGCGTAGACCAGCAGGCCTACTGCGGCAAGCAATAACGCAAAACAAGGCGTCAGCATACGGTGTGACTTGATGTTAGGGGAAAACTGCCTGGCCATGGGTTCTCGTCGCTTTCCAGATTTCGGGTATTCCGCAATGCGGCTTCAATGTGAATTAAGCGCCAAAACACCCTCATCTTAAAAACAATGAATATTTAACGCAAAAGCGCCCCCGGAATGATTGAGCGCTTACCCCACATTTAATGTAACAGGTGATGTAGACTTTATGCATCGTTTTATCTCTCATGTATAATCTGAGTCCATTCTCGGTTTTCCGTTGTCAATTCAGGCAGGAGCAATATCATGATAAAAGGTGGTCTCGGTAAAATGATGAAACAGGCCCAGGAAATGCAGGCCAATATGCAAAAGGCCCAGGAAGAGCTAGCCAATATGGAAGTCACCGGCCAGGCAGGTGGTGGTATGGTTTCGGTGGTGATGACAGGTCGGCACGATGTAAAACGTGTGAGCATTGATGACAGCCTGATGGGCGACGATAAGGAAATGCTGGAAGACCTGCTGGCCGCAGCGGTAAACGATGCCGTGCGTCAGGTGGAAAGCACTTCGTCGGAAAAAATGGCGGGGATGACGGCGGGGATGAATCTACCCGGCGGTTTCAAGATGCCGTTTTAGGCCACGTCCCAACCTGACAACAACCTGCACGCATCTCAAATACCCCCATGGAATTCAGCCCGCTGATCAATCGTCTGATTGAAGACCTGCGCTGCCTGCCCGGCGTCGGCCCCAAATCGGCGCAACGCATGGCTTTTCATCTGCTGGAGCGTGATCGCGAAGGGGCGCTGGCATTGGCTCGCTCACTGAGCGAAGCTTCAGAGCAGGTGGGTCACTGCACACAATGCCGCACGCTCAGTGAAACAAGCCTCTGCCCGCTGTGCGCCAATGCCAGTCGAGAACAGCATCTGTTGTGTGTGGTGGAATCCCCGGCAGATGTGCGCGCTATCGAACAGGCCACACCATATCGCGGCCGTTATTTTGTCTTGATGGGTCACCTGTCACCACTGGATGGCATCGGCCCCAATGAAATCGGGCTGGATTTACTGGACAGTCGGCTTGCCGAAGGCGCTATCAGCGAACTCATTCTCGCCACTAACCCCACCGTCGAAGGCGAAGCCACCGCTCACTACATCAACGAAATGGCCAAAATACATGGTGTTACCAGTTCGCGTATTGCCCATGGCGTACCATTAGGAGGCGAACTGGAATATGTCGATGGCGGAACACTTTCACACGCCTTCTCTGGAAGACGCCAGCTGTAACACTTTTTTGGGCAATATTATTGTCACGCCCCCTTTTTCTCACCCTCCCCTGCTAAAGATTCCCCTCCCTTCTGCCGCAATTTCAGGAGAACCCCCACAGGTCTGCGTTTGTTACAACGTAAAAACCACACCCCGGTACAACTGCTGAGGACGGCATGTACGATAATCTTGAAAATGCAGGCCACGACGAACTGGTCACCAAGTACGCGCCATTGGTAAAGCGTATTGCTTACCATTTAAAAGCGCGCTTACCTGCAACCGTGATAGTGGATGACTTGCTGCAAGCGGGCATGATCGGTCTACTGGAAGCCTCACGCAAATATGATGCAAATCAAGGGGCCAGCTTTGAAACCTATGCCGGCATTCGTATCCGTGGTTCCATGTTGGACGAGCTGCGCCGTAATGATTGGGCACCCAAGTCCGTACACCGTAAAATCCGTGACATCACCCAGGCTATTCGCAGCATTGAACACCGCGAAGGGCGCGATGCCCGCGATGAAGAGGTCATCGAATTGTTGGGCATTTCCCGCGATGAATATTTCAAAACCTTGCAGGATGTTTCCAGCCACCGGGTCTTAAGCTGGGACGAAATCGGTATCGACGAAGATGCTTTTGGGCACAGCGTCAGTGACGGTAAAACCGGCGTGCATGACCAACTGGAAAAACAGCGTTTCCAGGCAAGGCTGTCAGACTCTATTTCTTCGTTGCCCGAACGTGAAAAAATGATTGTTTCCCTGTATTACGAATCTGAACTCAACCTGCGGGAAATCGGCTCCGTCATGAATGTCAGCGAATCACGCATCAGCCAATTATTAAGCCAAGCCCATATACGTCTGCGGGCTCGCATGCGAGACTGGATTGCGCAACAATAGTCACTGATTCAAAATCCAGGTTCAAAATATATTTTCATGATGCATCCTTTTCTCATCGCCAAACGCAAACGGCATAACGCTACCGCCTTGCACGAAGCAAACTTCAGGAAACTCGCGCGTGTGATACCTGTCTTGCTCGAACTGGAAATAGCCACTATCGTAAAAAATGCAAACGGGATGCAGCTATCTCTGCATATTCTGGAAACCAGCAAATACACCAAAACCTTCTCACTACACCTGCAACACTCAGCAGAACAACCCTGGCTACCCGGCCTGCACATAAAAATCCGTAACTATTACGATGCTGGCGTCAGTGAAGTGCTGGCCTTTCAACACAAGCATCGCTTCAACGCACGTTATAACTACCCGAATTGCGACATGTTTCAGCGCAACGAAAAGTGGCAAATCAACCAATTTTTAGGTGAATGGTTGGATCATTGCTTACGCACAGGTTGCATATTCCACGCAGCCACCGAACCTCTTAACAGCTAAATTTATTTTATAATCCAGGACAACTTCGTATTTGTTGACTATCTTTTGAGTTATCATCAAAGCAAATTTGCTAACAGTCGGCAATATAAGCAAAAACACTTTTTCGTTGTTAAAGTCCCTCCCTCCTGCTGCCGATACCGTAAGGACAAGCGCCCCCTCCTTATCAGCACCGGCTATCGCCAAGAGAATGCTTTATGAAAAAAATTTTTGGAATCATACTGTTAATTGTCACTACCGGCTTTTTTTCACAAGTCTTCGCTGTTGATGATTATATCTGGGAAGAAAAATTCAAAAAGGCACTGCCCAAAGCAGAGCAAGGTGATACAAAATCACAATACGCCATCGGCGAGATGCTTGAGAAAGGCAAAGGTACTGCCAAAGATTCCAAAAAAGCTTTCGCGTGGTACCACAAAGCGGCAAAACAAAATGACAAAAAGGCCGCTTACAAGGTCGGGCGCGCCTATCTGGAAGGAAAAGGCGTCAGCAGAGACTATAAAAAAGCACATGACTGGTTTAGAAGCTCTGCCAATCAAAAATATGTGCGTGCCCAATACTATCTTGGTGTCCTGTATGAATACGGTCAGGGCGTGTCAAAAAATTATGGCGAAGCCCTCAAATGGTACAAGCAGGCACTGGCGGGAGGTTATAGTAAAGCTTCCGACGGTATCAAACGAGTCGCCAAAGCACAGAAATCTGCTGAGCTGGAACGCCGCGCAGCTGCCGTAAAAACGGTCAAACCAAAAGTCGTACCAAAACGGAAACCGAAACCCGCACCAAAAATCAAATCCACCAAGGACAAAGTAATGGCTGGCGGTTGGAAAAAACGCAACAAATCCGTCGAATACCTCCCCTCTTCACTCACCCAATGCAAAGACGAAGAAAAACAAGTGGAATGCCTGTCTGTAGAGATCGCTCGCAACATTGGCATGGCAGACATCAGCTACACCACCAAGGCCACCTTATTTGATTTTGAAGACAGCGGATCATTTACAATCACTTATCGCAATAACGTCTCCAAAATCACGGTCACAGACCCCGAATTCGCTGAATCTGGTCGCAAGGTGCCCGTCACCCTGGGCTGGCAGGATACCGACCATAAACTGGCCTGCCAATTTGAAAACGACCGCTCCCTGACCTGCACCAAAAACAAACTGCGGAAAATCAAGTTGCGGCGATAGATGTTTAATCTACGGTTTAAAGGTTGCCATATGACGAATGAAAAAGGGCTCCATTTGGAGCCCCTTACTTAATGTATGGCGGAGAGCGAGGGATTCGAACCCCCGGACGGTTTCCCGTCAACGGTTTTCAAGACCGCCGCTTTCGACCACTCAGCCAGCTCTCCGTTGTGTGCTATTGTCGTAACTCCCCTGGCAGCACCAATAACACTACCACTGAAAGGGGAAATAGCCTTGAAATGGATCTTTTCACCCCCATCTCAAGCGATGGCGGGCAATGATACTGAATCGCTGTGGGCATTGCCAGGAACTTGTCCGAGAATAGCGACCGTAACGAAAGCAAAAACAGGTTTGACCCATACATAGACGGAACTTATAATCCCAAATAAGTCTAAAGGTCCGATACTTTAAATAAATTTTGAAACAAATGACAAACCGTGGAGGTTTACCCCCGATGAACCCAAATTATTCTGTTGCTACCCACTCGTCTTCATCGACGCTGGCCACCAACAAACTCATTCGCAATACTTACACTCTGCTGTCAATGACACTTTTGTTCAGTGCAGGTACTGCCGCTGTCGGCGTAATGATGAATCTTTCACAGGGCATGGCATTAGGCGCAACCATTGCCGCCATTGCGATGCTGTGGTTTGTTTTGCCTCGCACCGCCAATTCCGCCATGGGCATCCCGGTCATCTTCGGCATCACCGGCTTGCTTGGCCTGGGTCTGGGACCTGTGTTGAATTATTATCTGGCGGTTAATCCCAGCATCGTGATGACCGCATTAGGAGGCACGGGTGCCATCTTCCTAGGTCTGTCCGCTTATGCTCTGACCACACGTAAGGATTTCAGCTTCATGGCGGGCTTCCTGATGGTGGGCTTGATTGTGGTGATTGGCGCTTCCCTGCTGAATATTTTTCTGAGTATTCCTGCTCTGTCCCTGGCAGTGAGCGCTGCGGTAATTATGATCATGAGCGGATTCATTCTGTTTCAAACATCGTCCATGGTTAACGGTGGCGAAACCAACTACATCATGGCAACAGCCAGTCTGTTCCTGTCGATCATCAACATGTTCCAGGCGCTTTTGCACATTCTGGGCGCGTTTAACAACAACGATTAAACGCCGTTTCCCGGAACGGAAAAAGCCCCGGTTGGTCGGGGCTTTTTTTTGCTGAATATTTTATGTTGAGAGGTGATTATGGACTGGGTACAAATTGGTTCTGCGATATTTCTAGGGGCCATGTTGATTTTTATTTTCCCGCGTATGCGTCATGCGGTAAAAAATGCCCCCAAGGGCAGTAACAAAGACTGGTTAAATTACCTGATGATTATGGTGGTTGTGGGTTTATTTATTATGCTGCTGATTCAGATGGTGTAATCCAAGATATCGTACTCGGCACAAACAGACGACCAAAGCATCCGCCACCCTGCTTGCAGAGCCGACAAAGCTCACCAGCAAGTCACCTTGCTGCTGCCCCCCTTTTAATCAGGCCAGACACGCCGCGCCGGAAGCGGTGGTAAAGGTGATTCAGGTTCGGCTTTGGGTAAGGGTGCCTCCAAAACCTGTTGCATACCCGCTGTATTTTTCTGGGGCTGTTTTGCTTTCGCCTGACGAACACTATTGGCTAGCTTGGAACCAAGTTCTTTTGTCATGATGTCAATATCTCCTCGATGAGAAACTCTACTTCCTGAACCGCAGATTCCCCACGTTTCCCCATGCAGTATACGCTTAAACCCTCTAAGGCTGAATTTCGATACACGGCACGCCTTCGCAGACAGCTTTGTAAGGCTGGCATATCAAATTCCGCCAATGCTTGACTCATGCTTCTGGACATCGCACTCCGCAACTCCAACTGATTGATCAGTATATATGCCTGCAATCGGGAATTGCCTATTTTAACCTGATCAATGGCATCCGTCAGCCGAACACTCGCCCACAAATCAACGGGGGAAGGCAATATTGGAACAAACACTTTATCGGAGATACTCATCGCCGACTGTGCAACCCCGGTTTCAAGCGTCGGCGGACAATCAATAACCAGATATTGATAATCCTGGCGCATGCGGCTGACTTCTCTCGCCAGATTACTCGCCACCGAAATGACCGAAACAGGAAAAGGACGCTCATCCGTCGATAGTCCTGCCCATTGCCCAGCCGACCCTTGCGGGTCGGCATCAATAATAAGGGTTCGGCCACGTCTGGAAAGCCCAGCAGCAAGATTCATACTGAGCGTAGTTTTACCTGTACCACCTTTTTGATTAGCAACCGAAAAAACCTGTGCCAACATGTAAATACCCTTACTTAGCTTAAGATATACCCTGCGCTCTGTTTTACTCTTTAACCCGCTCGACACAAGAATGATTGAACATTTCTGCCAGAGAAAACAACAACGCAACATCATCCGCATTTGCAAGTGCGTGATCCTTCCTGAACGCAAGCATAACACCCTTGCGTACTTCCAGATAGAAGTCGTCATGTTTTGCAATAAACGCGGTCAGTTTTGGCGAAAGATACGATAATGGATCAGCGCCTTCTTTTGCATAAAGACGATATTTTCCAGCAAGCGCATTATCATCAGGCAACACAACCTCTTCATAATCTATCAGATAGCGCTCCAAATAATGCCCTGGGGCGATCACCATATCCGGCACATCGACCTCCAAACCTGCAGGACAACGTATGGTAATGATTGTATGCCAGTGTCTGGAATAATAATTCGGTGCGGATGTGTGGCTGTAATCGTACAGGCGGACACGACTACCCCAGTGCTCACCCGACAGGATATTACACTCCTCCTTGTCTGCACCACGACGTAGATATACGAAATCTTCAGCATTTAATATGCTCTTTGATTCAGGATGAAAGCCCAGGCTGTATTGCTCAGCCAGACGCTCCATCTGCACTTCCCTGTCACTACGCTGAACCTGTTCTTTGATCAAAATAGTATCTTGCATACGGGCAGCCAGTGCGTGTCGTGTAAACGGAATAAAGTTTTCTACGCCAACTAACTCAAAGACACGACCATCACGCACGCACTCTTCTTCAAATTGGTGCAAATATTCCATGGCAGTATGATCAATGATCCGCCCTGATTCAGTAATAATCAAAGTCACACCTACCTTGGACGGCAAATTGGCGAGCAACTTGTCCAACGGTAAAAGGTTGAAACAGACGAGTGAAGACAACGTCATTTCATAATGAGCAATGCCTTCTCTTTCCTGCTCCTTGATCTTGATTACCGGCGTTTTAAACAAACTTTTCAGGTTGTCCCAGAGCAGACAACACCCTTGCTTAAAGCTCAGGCGTCCCATCAACACAAAACGAAAAGATGGCATCAACAGATACAGCAGTATCACGACTTCTGCGGCCACACCAATCAAAATACCAGAAAGAAGATCCGTGCCGAGAATGGCGATAACCGTGATAATAAAGATGACGATCTGATCACGACCAATGGCATAGGTTTTAGTGAAAACTTTATATTCACACAGCTTCCAACCAACATATATCAAAATCGCTGCAATAGCTGCCAGCGGGACCATTGCGATAATATCCGTGATAAAAAACAGGAATATCAGCAAAAACATCGCATTATAAAAATTTGCCCACAGCGTCCGTCCGCCAGC
Organism: Gammaproteobacteria bacterium; assembly: GCA_015487095.1. Lineage (GTDB taxonomy): Bacteria > Pseudomonadota > Gammaproteobacteria > SZUA-152 > SZUA-152 > SZUA-152. The sequence goes on from WFQM01000179.1 coordinate 14,519, forward strand.
ATCGATATTTGTGCGACTTTTTATTCCACCAGGGATGATGGTCAACCCCCCAAAAATACTCGACAGCGAGTTGGATATTCCCATTGCACGCAACGTTACGTTCGGATCTGATTTGCGCTGGAACGGATCAATTTTATCGACCGCCTTAATCGTCGCCAATGATTCAACACCATCAATCAGTGTCAGAGTAATCACGACAACCAACACACCCCACCACAGCTCCGGTCGTGAAAACACTTCACCAAAGGCCGGAAAGGTAATTCCGTCTGCCATTATGTTATCCGGCATAGTGATCAGATACTTTGCGTCCAGGCCAAATGCAGAGCCCAACAGAATACCAAGCACTGTCACAAGTAACGGTGGTGGCACTTTGCGCATCCAGTCATGCTTCGATTTACTCAGGTAAAATACAAGAAACAGACTTAGCCCGCCAATAACCAGAACACCCCATTCTATCTGTAATAAGGCCTGAGGCAATTTTGCAACAGACGCCAGCATGGTTCCAGAAGCGGGTAATATCGCCCCCATCAAGGGAGGGATCTGTTTGATGATAATAATCAGACCGATGGCGGCAAGCATCGCTTCCACTACCGTCACAGGCAAAAAAATGGCGTAACGACCTGTCTTGAAAAAAGCCAACACTATCTGCAATAGCCCAGTGATACAGATCGCCACCAGAAGCAGAGGGTAACCTGCGGCAAGATCACCACCACCTAACATCAACATTCCAGCTAAAAGTGCGGGGGCCAAGCCTGCGGCGGGCCCACTAATGGTGACATAAGCCCCTCCCAGAAAAGGGAAAATAAGGCCGGCAATAATTGCAGAAATCAATCCAGTTACAGGTGGTGCACCAGACGCGATCGCAATCCCCAACGATAGAGGCAATGAAACAAGCGCCACTTGCATGCCTGCCAGCAAATCGTAACGCCAGTGTTTTAAACCTTTAATACCATTCTGTGGAGCTTCAGTCATAACACTTATTACCTCAACATTTATTTAACCTGGAATAGTGCTTTCGGAGTGTGCGCGAAACAACTTCCCTGTTTTACATCCCGGCTTCATCCGCTCTTCAATCAAAAAGCGCGAATGGCAGAGCGACTATTCCTGCACTTTTGTTTAATCAGAACGAACAAATACGTATTAAATCCAGGAACCAAATAGGGAAGTTATTTCGTGCGCATTCCCACTGTATGTGCTCCATTCATTTGTCAGCTAACGCCAACACCTGAGGTTTGCTCCATCAACACAAACGCTCAATTAGCTTAGGAGGTGTTAACACCCCTTGGTGAAAACCGAGCAATGTGCAAAGAAACTGCGAACCAAACCATGCGACTGAAAACCGTAACGCCAAGCCTATCGGGTTTAGCCAGAAACTGGGCATTCGGATATTCAATGGCAAGCATTGTCTATCATCGATACCCCCCTTCCAGCCTCAGTTCAGAAATAAAGAATATTGACCCGGTACATCGTCATGAAGTCATAAAATAAAATCGCAGGGAACTATACCAGACAGGCAAAAATATAGGCAATAATCAATAATTTCCATTTGGATTCTGAATATACACTTATAAAAAATTAGGGTAGTCTGGCAGATAGATTCTCTCAACCTTACAGATTACCGCCCAAACTACAACTGAGCGGCAAAATGAAATAAAGTCAACTCGAACATACCACCATGCACCGCGAAAAGCTTTTACAACTGCTTAAAAACTACAAAACACCTTTTCTCGAAGAATCTGCGATGCTGGAACGCACCCGGCGATTTGTCGCCACGCATGAAAACTGTTTTGACAGAGCACTTGTGCCCGGTCATGTCACTGGTTCCTCATGGGTTGTCAATCCCCGTCGGGATCATGCTCTCATGCTACACCATCGCAAACTCGACTTGTGGCTACAGCCTGGCGGACACGCAGATGGCGACGCTGATATACACAACGTGGTCATAAAAGAGACTTCTGAAGAATCAGGCATTGAACCAAAACATATCAAACTGCTAAGTCATGACATTTTTGACATTGATATACATACCATTTACGCGAGTCAGCACGACCATCGACACGAACATTATGATATACGTTTTTTGCTGGAGATTGACGACAGCTTACCTGTCCCGGGCAACAATGAGTCACACCAGATAGCCTGGATACCATTAACGCACATACCGCGCTTTAACAATTACCGCTCTTTCTATCGCATGATACGTAAAACACGCCAGTATCCTCCCGCATCTTAAGGAATGGAAATTAAATAACTTATATAAGTGGCGCTCTGATTTAGTTCGTATTCGTTCGTTCTGATTGAACAAAAGTGCAGGAATAGTCGTTCTATTCCGAGCTTTTGTGATTGAAGAACGGGCGAAGACGGGCTGAAGCAGAGGTGCCAA
>WFQM01000180.1 GCA_015487095.1 Gammaproteobacteria bacterium
AATGGAAAATCAGTGAAGCCAGGCTGACACGGGTGGCTAACGTAGAGAAGATGATGCCGCGTAACTACATCAGCAAAGACGGCTTCCATATTACCCCGCGTTGTCGTCATTATTTGCAACCCCTGATTCAGGGGGAGGATTACCCGCCCTTCAAAAATGGTTTGCCCCAGTATGTGATACTGAAAAATGTTGCTGTGAAAAAGAAGCTGGATAAACCCTTTAAGGTTAAGTAGTTTGGGTATGTTGTGGCGTCGGGTTCGCGCAATAAGCCTTCCTGTTGTTCAAAAAATTGATGATGGAGGTTGGCATGATCAGTTACTGATGTTGGTGGTGGCGAATGTGGCAAGATTTAAACCGATAGGTAAAAATGTATATTCACCAACGTGAAGAACAAGCGCTGTTTTATCCGATTTTTGCGGTACATGACTTGTTGGTGTTGGTAGCATGTTGGCGGAAAATACTAGCTGAAGTATAAAGAAAGACCTGATGACTAGGCGGAACAGTCATTTTGGCCATCTGACCGATAGTCCGGCCTTATTCATTGAGGATATGCCCTAAAGTTTCAGTTGTTTTTCCCGACAACCTGAAGTGGGCATGTTTTTTTGTAGGACTGAAAACAGACAGTGCTTGTTTTACGTATGTCAGGTATTGTAACAATATCCCTTGAACATACGAGATTTTACATAACAGGGTTTCAGTTGATGATGAAAAAGATATTATTGGGCGTGTTGCTAGTATTACTCCCATTTTTCGTCATAGCAGATCATGATTTGACCGATGATGTTTTCGAAGAGGCCAAGTATGAGGAATCCCCGCGAGCCCAGTACACGTTAGGATTGATGTATCTGCAAGGCCGGGGGGTTGACGAAAATAAGAAGCTGGCATTATTTTGGTTGAAAAAATCCGCAGACCAGGATTATTACCTGGCTTTGCATCGTCTGGGTAAAATTTATTTGAGTAACGATGTGGCAGAGACCGACCCTGAGGTTGCTGTTGAATACATTACCAGGGCTGCCCAAAAAGGATATACGCCTTCTCAATATTTGCTGGGAACGTTGTATCAAACCGGTGAGTCGGGGCTTGCTGAAAATCAGGAAAAGGCTTTGAGATGGTTTAATCTGGCGGCGGGCCAGGGCCATAAAATGGCCAAGCAGGTTTTGTCCGAACTTTCCAGTGAGGATGAGAGTAACCGTCCCTCGGATGTGCAGGCTGCCTTCGATACGGGGTTTAATTTTCTCAAAGGCAAAGGTGTTGGTCGCGATTACAAGCAGGCAGCAGAATGGTTTAGTAAGGCGGCTGAGCTAGGTCATGCCGATGCGCAATATAACCTGGGTGAGTTGTATAACAAGGGGCACGGTGTTAAGAAAAATAAAAAAATAGCGCAAAAATGGTACAAAGCTGCCGCCGAACAGGGACATGTCAAGGCGAAATACCGAGCGCGTAACTGTGCCTTTTGTTAGTGCCAAATTAATCAGTTTATTGGTTTCATAGAACAGAGCGAAAGTGGTTACATCCCTCAGGAATACCCTGGTTTCTCGTCCATCCTAATTACGGTATAATCAACTGCAACACGCACGACGCTGGGTTGTGCATCCATTTTTTTGAGGGGCCGCATGTCGGCCCTTCGTACGTTTTCCAAGTGCTGTACAGCGTTGTTACCGGGGCAGGGTAATCCGTTGGGCAGCTTTGAATAATGATTTTATGGTAACTACCAAGGAGCAAAAGCAATGAATCTTGATCGAGTCAATTCGGGAGTCGGTGTCCCTGATGACATCAACGTCATTATTGAGATCCCCTCACACAGTGATCCGGTAAAATATGAAGTGGATAAAGACACGGGTGCCATGTTTGTGGATCGTTTCATGAATACCGCGATGTATTATCCCTGTAACTATGGTTACATTCCGAACACCTTATCCGAAGATGGTGATGCAACCGACGTGCTTGTGGTGACACCAACACCGCTGATCAGTGGCTCGGTGATTCGTTGTCGTCCCATCGGCATGCTGCAAATGACCGATGAGTCTGGTATTGATGCCAAAATTCTTGCTGTACCCGTAGACAAACTTGCCGTGCAATACCGCAATGTAAAAACGCTGGACGATATGCCTCCACTGTTGTTGGAGCAGATTGCCCACTTTTTTGAGCATTACAAAGATCTTGAAAGTGGCAAGTGGGTGAAAATCGAAGACTGGGTTGGTGTGGATGAAGCCAAAGCGGAAATCATGGCCTCGGTGGAGCGCTATAACACCGCACCGGAAAAGCCAGCTTTCTGAATTTGAGAAAATGCCTATAGAAGGTTTGCGTTGTTTCCGGCAGCCACGATAATCGATGTTTGTGGGCGGCAATGCCATAATCGCCTGTACTGGCAACAGTGTTGCCAGTGCTGCACGATTGAGTCGGGATAGAAAGCACAGCATGAGCGAGTAGACGTTTCAGGTGCGACGTGAAATGCAGGTAATATTTCGCCATTGGCGAGTTTCACCGCGCGGAAGCCGTGGGTTTTGAATCTAGGTATGCGTTCACGAACCCTTTTAGTCGGAGCCTGAAATTCGCAAGCAATGTGTTCCAAGCATGTTTTTATTACCTAAAAAACGACAAGTGTTGCACTTTCCTGGTGCAGGTGCTTGATCCGTCACAATAGATTGAGCCTAGCTTTGTCATTCGCTCTATGAATCAATATCTCATCTAAATCACTCACTGTTGGAGCGCTGCGCTAGCACAATCATTTGCAGAATTTAGGTATTAATTTACGCGCACGCAACATACTGGTATTTTCAGGTACATCCGTTCCAGCTTTTTCAGGAGCCCATTGTGTCAATCAAACCCGCCAAGCTGACGTTGCCTGGGCTTACAAGGGTTTTTCTGCGTACCCGTCTGTTTAAAAAACTTGATGACCTTCATCAGTTTCCTGTTGTATGGATTGCTGCACCAGGGGGTGCTGGTAAAACCACGTTGGTGGCCAGCTATCTGCGGGCAAAAAATATCACTCCCCTGTGGTATCAGATTGATCAGGGTGACAGCGACATTGCCTCCTTTTTTTATTATCTGGGTGAGGGGCTTAAACAACTGAGTCGGTCGCGCAAACGAGGTCTGCCGTTATTAACATCCGACAATCAATTTGGTCTGCCAGTCTTTTCCCGTAATTTCTTCAGGGCGCTGTTTGAAAAAATGAAAGCACCTGGCATTTTGGTGCTGGATAATTTCGAATGGGTTAATGATGATGTGGTGTTTAATCAAATCCTGCAACAGGGTCTGGAAGAAATACCATCAGGTTGCCAAGTCATTGTTACCGGTCGGGCATCGCCCCCGGCGCAGTACGCCGGGATGCTTGCCAAAAAACAACTGGTAAAAATAGGCTGGGAAGAATTGCAGCTGACGGAAAAGGAAAGCGCCGGTGTGATCAGCCAGCTGCATGCAGGGGATGTCTGCTCCGATGAAATGGCGGATCTGTTACACAAGACAGCACAGGGCTGGGTGTCCGGTCTGGTGTTGTTGAATCAGTTTTGCTCATCAAATGAACCTCCTGACATGAGCCAGATGGTGTCGGATAAAACAGACGATGGTTGCGCACAACAGGCTTTTTTTGATTATTTTACCCATGAAATATTCAGTCGCCTACCGGAAAAAACACAAATATTTTTATTAAAAATAACCTGGTTGTGCCCTGTCAGAGTCAGCGCAGCTCGAAAGCTTTCCGGTGTTCATGCCGCAAAAAATATATTGGCAGACCTGGAGCGCAGGCAGATATTTACGGTGCGGCGCGGGGTTTTTAAACCGGTTTATACCTTTCATCCCTTGTTTGATGATTTTTTGAAAGAGAAAGCACAAGCACATTTTTCCCGACAGGAGCTGGATGCACTTAAAAACAGGGCAGCACAATTACTTGTCGATGAGGAAGAAATCGAAGAGGCTGCCAGGCTATTTGTTCAGACACAAAACTGGCCGGAACTGGAACAAATAATCCATGCTCACGCAGCAATGCTTTGTGAGCAGGGGCGCTTCCAGGTATTGCGGAACTGGATTGATCAGCTTCCGCTATCGCAGCAAAATGTCTGGACGACATACTGGCGTGGCAGTATCAATGTGATGTTTGAGCCACTTGTTGCAAAAGTACATTTTGAAAAATCCTATTATCTGTTTAAAGCCGCAAATGATGCGCGTGGCACTTATTTAAGCTGGTTGGGTGTCATGGACAGTCTGTTTTATGCTCATGATTCCTGTGCAGATGTGCCGAAGTGGATTGATGAGCTGGAACTTGTCAGAAAGAAACATGCGCGCTACCCAAGCCTGGAAATCAAGGGAAGGGTGACTTTTACGGCGTTTATTATACAGCTGATGGGGTGTCCTCAACGTGACTCATTTGATGTCTGGCGACAAAAAGCCGAGCGTATGCAGCGCTTTATCCCCAATGCCTCTATTCGTTGTTTGACGGGCTCGCAACTGGCAATGTATTACACGTTTTATGGTCAGATAACAAAGCTCAAGGTGTTGGCAAAATCATTGATCGGGCCGGCAGGATCCGACAAGGTTATGCCCATTGCACGCATTCTGGCGTACTGGGTGGAGATCAACAGGGGCTGGATGTCCGGTGAGACCGTTGAAACAGAATCGGTGATTAATGCAGCTCTGAAAGTGAGTAAAGACAGCGGTGTATATGTCACACAGTTATGGTTATTGTCGGCCATTGTGATGCATTATCTGGCCCGGCAAAATATTTCCGCCGCAGAAAAATTTCTTGATCAGCTCCGGCAGTTTGTTCACCAGACTCATCGTGGCGAACACATTCATTATCACTATCTGGCGGGTTGGCTGGCTTGCCTGAAAGGGGATCTGGAGCTGGCTTATGAACACAGTCGCACTGCGTGTCAAAACATTGTTGAATTGCACACGCCCTATCTTGAACTGATAAGCCACTGTGCTTACAGTTTTGTGCTGATTGAAATGGCACGCTTTGATGAAGCCAGACAACAAATTGAGAAAAACAGACGACTGGCAGCAGACCTGAAAAGTGACAGCATGGGGGTATTTTATCTGGGCATGCTGGAAGCGCGGATGGCTTGTAAGCAACAACAGCCGGAACGCGCGTTACCACATTTGCGCAGTGCATTTGCTTATGCCCGTAAAGTGGAACTGATCGGTATGCCCTGGCATGTGCCCGCCATGCTGGCTCCGTTATGTGTTCTTGCCCTGGAAAATAACATTGAGCGGAGCTATGTGCGTACGTTTATCCGCAAGAACGCATTGGCAATGCCGACAGGTGCGCTTCATTTGCCAGACTGGCCTGTGCCTGTGCGGGTTTATACACTGGGCCGTTTCAGTTTGTTGGTAAACGATATGGCAGTGGTTCGACGTAACAATGCGCACAATAAACCCTGTGAATTACTCTGTGCTCTGATTGCTTTTGGAGGGCGTGATGTAAACGACAGCAGGCTTGAAGAGGCTTTATGGCCCGGAGCAGAGGGTGATGCGGCGCATCGTGCGCTGATTACAAACCTGCAACGGCTGCGACGTTTATTAGGTATTGCCGAAGCAGTTCAGTACAGCGATGGCAAACTCACCCTGGATACACGCTATTGCCGGGTTGATGCCTGGGCTTTTGAACGAGGTCTGAAAACGGATAACCCCGTGCAGCTTGCACAAACCCTGTCATTTTATCAGGGTGCCTTTTTACACAGTGAAGGTGATTCGCTGTGGTTGTTGCCCATGCGTGAACGTTTGCGCCGCAAGTATTTGCAGCGGCTCGAAAAGCTGACTGAATCACTGGCCAACAATGACCAGTGGCAGGAGGTTATCGTCTGGTATCACCGTGGTTTGCTGGTGGATAATCTCCATGAGGCCTGTTATCGGGGGTTGATACGTGCGCATCAGAAATTAGGAGAAACCGGCGAAGCCACCAGGGTATACCGGGAGTGCCAGCAAAAACTACAGGCCGAATTAGGTGTTGCCCCTTCTCTACAGACAACTGCGTTGTTTGAGTC
>WFQM01000181.1 GCA_015487095.1 Gammaproteobacteria bacterium
GTGCTGTTGCATTGAATCCTGAAAAGGAAGAGATAAAGAAAGTTGCTTGATTAAAAAAAGCGACAACTACCTTGAAAAACACCGCAAGCAAGAAGTTGATGAAGCGAAAGAGGCGGGCGCACTATCGTTGGATGCCTCGCGTGTCACCTATTTTGACCGACGTTACAGTCGTCTGTTACGCGCCGGTCGGGATGAGCTTCCCGTGCTAGTGATCGACAAAAGCAAAAAACGTGGAAAAACAAAACAGCACAAGGTCAAAAACCTCCATGATCGCTTGGTCAATCATAAGAAGGAAGTACTGGCATTTCTATATGATTTTTCACTGCCCTTTGACAATAACGTGGCTGAGCGAGATGTTCGCATGGTCAAAGTTAAGCAAAAAGTTTCGGGCTGCTTTCGTTCTGATGAAGGTGCGAAAACGTTTTGTCGTATTCGAGGCCATTTCGACCTGTAAAAAACAGGGGCATAGTGTCTTCGATGCGTTAAGTGACGCCTTTGAAGGCGCGGCTCTGATTCCTTCCTCCACCAAAAGTTAATACTTGGCGGAGGAAATAGGCTGAGTTACGTTATTTCTTAACTTAATGGCATTGGGTAGTGTCCCCTTATTTCCAGGCTTGTTATTCATTCAAGCTGTTTGTTGTTGTCCATAACATCAACCTGCCCAGCCTGCTAACGTCATCAATGTCAATACAGTAATCCACGCCACTAAACTGCGCCTGCACAACGCCAGCGTTTCACGTATGGCATTGTTGTGTTGTGAATCATCCTGGGGCGGATGGTTATCGAGTTGCAGGGAGGCTTGGCCTATGCGTAATAACAGGCGATGACTTTGCGGGTTTGTGTCGTCGTTTGTTTCAGTTTCTTCGAACGGAGCATCTTGCCAGGCGTGCAGGGCGTGTACGAAGCTGCCCATAACGGCGTAGCTGAGTGCGGTGAGGCGGCTGGGTATCCAGGCGAGCAGGTAGTGCAGGCGGGCGACAGCGGCACGGAATTCGGCATTGTCTGTTTCAACGGTTTTCCCCGAGCGTTGCCCGGCTTGTTGCAGTTCCACGGTGAGCCGGTACAGTGCCGCTCCCATGGGGCCGAGAATCACAAACCAGAAAAGGATGGCGAGCAGTTGTTCGTGGGTTTGTATCAATATGCATTCTATGAGTGCACGGGTACGGGAGGGTTTATCTTCCGGTAGCGGGACAGGTGTTGTGCAGGAGACAATGTCTTGCAGTATGGATTCTGCATTGTCGTTATCACCGCGTTCTTTGGCATCCAGGTATTCGTGTGCCCGTTGGCGTTTGTCTTTTGGTCCGAGGCTGTAAGTGAGCACGATGATGCTGAAGATAAAGCCGAGAAAAACCAACAGGTCGTTGAGCAAATATTGAACAGTCGCAATGCCAATGAGTGGCAGCAAAACGATAATGAGCAGGCTGGAAATGCCGTGCCTGTGACTGGACAGTCGCGCATGTATCCATTGGCAGTACGATTCAATCCAAGTGAAGCTGCGCATGCGATGCATGGGTGGCAGCAGTTTTTTCAGTATGAGGCTGATCAGTATGGCAAGCAGAGACATGGCGGCTCACAGTTATTTATTATTGGTCTATTGTGCATCATAAACGAAAACTCGGAACCCTTCGGGTGTATTTTTCGTTGGACGGTTCAGGTATAGCGCATATCTTCAGCGTATTAATGAAATCAATCGCCGTCGGCCATTAATGTGTCTGGTGCACAGGGAAGTTGGGGTTTGTGTCGCACTTATGAGTTTTGTCTGTTTACCCAATGCCTTTCTCTGCCGATCATAACGGGAGTACCGGAGGCAGGTGTATCAATCGACTGACGCTTGCGTCAATTTTCCACGGACATGGGGCTGGTGCCCTGCATTCCAGCCGTTTTTGTCGGCGGATTGCATCCGGTTTTGAACATGAGGTTCTGCCATGAGTATTTCTAATTGCTATGTCTTGAGATATTACCTTAAAAGGGTGTTTGTATTGTTGCTGGGTTTTATGGGTGCCATTGTTGGTGCCGTGGGACCGGTGTATGGGGCAGTTCATATCGGCAACCCGGAAAATTACGAGGACTTGTTAGGCAACCTGAAACCGGGTGACACGCTGTCGCTGGAGGCGGGATTTTATGCGGAGGGAATGAAGATCCGTAATCTTCATGGTGAGCCGGGCAAGCCCATTGTCATCACCGGGCCGGAGACGGGTGCATCTGCGGTATTTTTGGGCAGTACGACTCAGTCCTGGAATACCGTGACGATCAGGAATTCCAGTTATCTCACTATTCAGCATCTCAAATTGGATGGACTTGATGTGAAATACATCGATGCTGTTAGTGCGGAGGGTGTAACGCATCACATCACGCTGGAGAATCTGGAAATCGTGCGCCACGGTGCTCACCAATTGACGGTGGGGATTGCCACCCGGGGACCAGCCTGGGACTGGGTTATCCGCAACTGTAAAATTATCGGCGCGGGCACTGGTATGTACCTCGGAAACTGGCAAGGCAATGGCGCGCCCTTTGTCGGCGGGCTGATTGAACACAACCTGTTTGTGGATACAGTGGGATACAATACCCAAATCAAGCAAATGAACAGCCGTTCCTATGAAAATGGCGACGCGATTCCGGGCATGCCGCTGGAAGACCGCAAAACCATTATTCGGCACAATGTGTTCAGTAAAGCCAGTCAACCTTCGCCGCCCGAAGAAGGCGCACGTCCAAATTTGTTGGTGGGGCATTTCCCGCTAAGCGGCCCCGGCAGTGATGATGTTTACGAAATCTACGGAAATTTCTTTTACGAGAATACCCTGGAAGCACTATTTCAGGGTGAAGGCAATATTGCGCTTTATGACAATGTGTTTGTCAATTCCTCAGGAAGCGCGATTAACATCCAGCCACATAATGATGTGCCGCGCAATATCAATGTTTTTCACAACACCGTTATCGCTACTGGCAGTGGTATCAAAGTGAGTGGTGTCAACACGAATTTTGTACAACGGGTGGCGGGCAATGCGGTATTTGCCAGTACACCAGTGTCGGTTAATGCACAGGTTGAGCAGTGGGATAACGTGACGGCAGCCTATGCTTCTGCCAGCGATTATCTGGTGAATCCGGATGGCGACCCCAATTTGGGAGAGTTGAACCTGTTTCCTCTGGAGGATGTACTTCTAGGTGATGCTATAGACATGACAGCATTTCAGGGTTTTTCTGACTGGGATTTCGATTTCAACGGTGATTCGCGCACAGGGATTTTCCGGGGAGCCTATGCTGGTGAGATAATTAACAATGGCTGGGTATTGGCTGTCGATATCAAACCGCCCCGGGATACTTCGCCGGTGTTACGAGCCCCGAGCATTACCACCCAGCCCGTTCCGGTCACAGTGCAGGAGGGTGATTCCGCAACATTCAGTCTTGTGGCAAATGGCAGTGCGCCGCTTTTATATCAATGGCGCAAGGGCGGCGATGACATTCCTGGTGCTATCGGCTCGACTTATCGCATCGACTCAGCCCGCTTGACAGACAATGGTGCTGTTTACGATTGTGTGGTGAAAAACACAGTAAGGGAAGAAGTCAGCGAAGGTGTGGTTCTGACGGTGCAGGGTGACAGCGTTGCGCCGGAGATCGTTTCTGCAAGCGCCACCAGTGCAACGGCATTGACGGTGATGTTCAGTGAACCAATGGAACAAAGTTCCGCAGAAACAGCCACGAACTACAGTCTCGATTCCGATGTGGCAGTGACAGCGGCGATATTGGATGCTGATGCGCGAACGGTTCGCCTGACGGTGAATGCGTTGATAGAAGACACCACTTACACATTAACGGTGAGCAATGTGACTGATCAGGCATCCATGCCAGGGCAATCGGGCTTAAATTTCCATGCCGATCACTCTGAGCAAGTAGTCATTATCCCAGCCAGCCTTTAACCTTTTTGTTTTCACACCCACTTTTGAGGTTTTCTCCCTTTTTATCAGGTTTAATGCGA
>WFQM01000182.1 GCA_015487095.1 Gammaproteobacteria bacterium
CTGTTCTGCTTTTTTGCCAAAAACAGAAGCGGTTTGTGGATGTGCGAGCCAATCACTTAATGTCTCGCACAATGTTTGTTCATCCGTTACCTGCTTTGCACCGCCCGCCTGCAACAACAGTTGCGTTTCTTCGGCGAAATTCGTCATGCTGGGTCCGAAAATGATGGGCTTGCCCAGTCGTGCGGGTTCCAAAATATTGTGACCGCCGCGAGGGACCAGTGAGCCGCCCATAAATATACAATCTGCACCCTTCATAAAACCTTCCAGCTCACCCAATGTGTCAGCAAGATAAATTTGGGTGTTGGCATTAATGGTATCGCCACGACTGCGGACAGCAATGCTTTGATTTAAGTATTGTTTATGGAGTTGTTTGAGAATATCGTCTCGACGCTGAGGGTGGCGAGGGGCGATAACCAGTAGTCGGCCTTGTGTTTTTTGCGCCATTTCTTTCCAGATATGCGCGAGTTGCTGTTCTTCATTGTCATGTGTGGAGGCAGCGAGCACATAAGGGCGGTCAAGGTCGATAGCTTGTGTTTCCGTAGCGTTGTTGGTACTGGCCCATTTGATATTACCGAGTAAATGTACTTTGTCCGCCGTTGCGCCTAACTGAATGTAAGCATTGGCATCGTCTACCGAGCGGGCCAGGATGGCGCTGACCTTTTTTAAGGTGACGGCATAGAGTTTTTTTATCCAGGCTGCGGCATCACGGCTGCGCGAGGACAGTCGGCCATTGACGATAATTAACGGAATGTTTTGTTGGGCGATGTTTGCAAATAAATTAGGCCACAGCTCAGTTTCCATGATCAATGCGGCACGGGGTTTTACAGCATATAAAAAACGTCGTGTTGCACCGGGCCAGTCCATGGGTAAATAAATATGTTGCACGTCTGTTGGCAGGCGTTGTTGCGCGAGTGTTGCGCCAGTGGAGGTAACAGTAGTGACCACTATAGGAATATGAGAGAAATGCTCCCGCAGGGTTGCTATTAATGGTTGGGCGGCGATAAGTTCACCCACTGAGGCAGCATGCAGCCATAACGGCGCGTCGGTGCGTTGTGGCAGGCCGGTGCCGAGTCGTTGACGGAACAGACGCCACTCTCTGCTGCGTGCGGCCTGCCAGGCGTTAAAAATCAGAATGAGTGGCGCGAGCAGGCGTAGAAGCAGGCGATAACGAAACAGTCCTTTGCTCATTTTTTATTTGCGCTCATGGCTGTGTTTCTTCGCGGCGCTCACGGTCACGCTCACGGGTGCGTTTTTTATCAGCCCAGCTATACAGGCCAGGCTCACCTTCAGGGCGGGTTTTAAAGCGACGATGTAACCACAAGTATTGGTCTGGCACTTTGCGTACCTGCTGCTCAATAACAGCATTGATGCGAGCGGCATCGGCGATGTCATCACCGCTGGGGAAGTCGGTTAATGCAGGCAGCAGTGTCAGTTTATAACCGCTGTCATCATCAAGGCGCTGAGAGAAAAAAGGGACCACGGGTGCGCCGGAGAGTCTGGCCAGTTTGGAGGTCATCACCAACGATGCGGTTTGTATACCAAAAAAAGGGGCGAACACACTGTTGCGAGAGCCGAAATCCTGATCTGTGGCATACCACACGACGGTACCCTCGCGCAGTGCCCGAACCATGCCACGCATATCTCTGCGTGAAATAATTCGATCCAGATGCGTTTCCCGTGAGTGTTTGATGATGGCCTCGAACAGGGGGTTGTCATGCTTGCGGTACATCGCAGCACAGGGGTGAAATTGTGACAGCAGGCGGCCACTGATTTCCAGGCTGGTAAAGTGGGCTCCCAATAGCAGCACTCCCTTGCCCTGGGCGGTGGCCTGTTGCAGATGTTCCAGACCTTCGATCTCTACTCGTCTGGCCAGCATTTTGTCTTTGCCCCACCAGGCAAGACCGGTCTCCATCAAGCTGATACCTGCGGAGTGGAAGGTTTTACGCACCAGCATTTGTTGTGCGTCAGCGTCCAGCTCGGGAAAACAGAGGGCGATATTACAACGGGTGATGTGGCGGCGACGGCGGGCCAGATAATACATCAGTATGCCCAGTTGTGCGCCTAACCGCATTTGCAGACCAAATGGCAAACGACTCAGTGTCCATAATGCCCCCAGGCCCAACCAGGTGGGCCAGTAGCGGGGATGCAGAAAGGCAGTGGGCCGGAAATGCTCGTTTGGCTTACGATGTTCGATGGTATTCACGAGGTCGTGGTGATTGAGAGAAACCGTGGTACCCGCTTTTCCGAATGCTTAAATCGACACAGTGCTTAATACAGGCAAGGTTAATGTAACCAATTGCTGATTGCTTGCAGGCTGTCAGCTGTCAGTGAGCCGGAAGCCTGTTTCAGGCGCAGGGTATTCAGGATGTAATCGTAGCGGGACTGGGCATAATCACGCTGGGCACTGAACAGGTTGCGACGGGCAAGCAATACGTCAACCGTGGTGCGGGTGCCTACGTCATAACCGGCCTCGGCGGCACGCAGCGCACTTTGGTTGGAAATCAGTGCCTGTTTGAGCGCCTGAACACGGCTGATACCGGAAAGCACACCGAGATAGGCATTACGCACCTGTAGTTGGGTTTTGCGGCGTTGCTCCTCCAGTGCTTGTCGGCTGGCGTCGAGTAAATGCAGTGCCTGACGGGTTTGCGAGCTAGTGCGACCGCCTGCGTAAATGGGCAGGTTAAAACGCAGGCCGATGGATTTAGTGTCGGTGGTAGAGCTAAAAACGAGGTTTTTATTATCGTTGTAGGAATAGTTGGCTTCGAGATCAAGCGTCGGGTAGTGGCCGCTACGTTGCCGGGCCACGTTTTCCCGGGCCTCATTCAGCGCAGCCTGAGTGGCCAGCAAATCAAGGTTTTGCTCCAGGGCTGTGCGAGTCCATTGTTCAATATCTTCCGGGTCAGGACGCACCAGGGTGATGTTATCGTTCAACTTGTCCAGCTTGTCGTGGTAGGTGCCGGTCAGTGCACGCAGTGCCTCAATGCGGTTATCAAGCTGATTGCTGGCAAAAATTTCTTCAGCTAGCGTAAGATCATAACGGGCCTGAGACTCATGCACGTCGGTAATGGCGACCAAGCCCACGTCGAAACGCTGCTGAGTCTGTTCGAGCTGACGTTTGATGGCGAGCTTTTCGGCACGGGCGAATTCCAGGTCATCACGACGGGCAAGAATGTCAAAATAGGCCTCGGCCACGCGCAGTAAAAGAGCCTGCAAGGCTACATCGTACACGGCATCAGCGCGAGTGACGCTGTGTTCGGCAAGACGATGGGCGGCGTTGTTATCACGCCGGTAAAGGGGCAATTCCAAGTTAAGAAAATAGCTGGTTTTGCTGGTGCTGGCAAAGCCAGAGGAGCTTGCAGGCTTGATAACATTCCCGTTGCCTTCTGCCTGTTCGGCACCGAAGTTAATGCTCGGCAGAAAGTTGGCACGGCTTTGCGGCAACGCTTCCAGCTCAGCGGCATGGTTTGCATTGGCTTGCCGGATGACCGGATCATTATCCGCCGCCAAATTATAAATATCCATCAACGATTCACTGTGAGCAACGGAACTCAGCAATAACAGCGCCAGACCAGGAAGGCTAACGCAGATCATTGTATTGCGGCGTTGGGAGGGGCGTGGAGGACGTGGAGAGAAACGTCGCATGTTGTACTCCTTTTTAATACCAGCTCGGTGCCCGGCGGGAATGTCCAGGCAGAAGGTGTATCCGTGAAAAATGACTAAAAAACAAAAGCGGGTGGTTGCTCGGCATTGATAAGCGCAGGAAAATCTGTTTCAAACAGAGCGTCAGTTGTCCACTGTGTTTCACTGACCCGGGTAATGAGCAGCATCTGCATGACGGGCGACTGACCAACAATGGCCGCCATACGACCACCCACGGTTAATTGTTGCTGAAAACTTTCGGGCAAAACCGGTAACGAGCCGGTAATGGCGATCACGTCAAAAGGACCACCTTGATCCCAGCCCTGTGCTGCATCACCCTGTAACAGGGTCACATTATCAATGCCCTGGGCCGAGAGACGCTCTTGAGCAGTGGCCATGATGTCGGCATCGATTTCGACACTGTGGACCTGTTTACCCAGTTTGGCGAGCAGCGCGGTAAAATAGCCGCTGCCCGTGCCGATTTCCAGAATTGCATCTTCGGGTTGGATATTCAGCGCCTGTAACAGGCGGCCTTCCATAATGGGCTTCATCATCACTTGCCCATTGGGCAGCGGAACATTGATATCAGAAAAGGCCAGATCACGGTAGTTGGCAGGGACAAAGGCCTCGCGGGGCGTATTGGCAATCACCTCTAGCACCCGCTGATCCAGCACTTCTGCTGGACGGATTTGTTGCTCGACCATATTGAAGCGAGCTTGTTCAGTTGTGGATTCCATATTGTCTGCCATTGAGATTGTCATCGCTTTTGTTACCGGGTTTTAAATATCAAACTACAAGCTAGGTTACGAGGTTTGTTGGAGCGAGGCAAGAGACGGTAAGCAGCGTTGGGGTTCGCAGGCTCACCACCAATCTACAGTTTGTTAACTTAAGACATTGGGACGCAAAGTTTTTAGTGTTTTTCTCTGCGTCCTTTGCGCCTCTGCGACCTCTGCGTTTATAACTCGTCACTTGTCAGTACCGCAACAACATAACTTTCCAATACGCTGGAACGATTGTCCGAGAACTTCTGATATTGCGCAGGCTTCAGCCATTGATTCATTATTCAGGTGCGTAACATCAGTGTTTAATTTCGATAAGCACGTAGCCCATGGCTTCATAATTGCGAATTTCTGTCGGTCCGGCGGGAGTAACATCGACATAATCCGGAAAATCATCAGCAGTTTTACCTCGCCACGAGGCGTGGGTGCCGCAGACATGCACAGGTACATCACTGGCTACCAGAGATTGCACGGCGGTGTGTACTGCGGTGTTTTCCTTTTGCTGGTTTTTCATAAGGCCAAACTGTTCGCTACCATGGGAAACCACAGCAAGGCCGATATCGGGAAAACGCTCCCGCAGTTGTTTGATGTATTTATTGACGGCGGGAATGGCCCATTGCAAGGCATCGTCATTGCCTTCGACAATTTCAAATACGACGCCAAAGGGCGAGTCTTTTTGTGCAAGCAGCTGTTCGATTTCCTGTTGGTTATTGGCCTGGGCATTTGTCACCAGGATAAACAGGGAAATACTGAAGAAAATAAGGCGAGACATGTGTGGCTCCTGGTCAGGAACGTGCACGAAGTAATTTGGACATTCTGACTTGTCTTTTTACGCCTGACCAAACGGTCTCAATCGTTGCATAGACTCACTATGCGCCTCTTGATGTCGTTCAACCAGAAGCAAAAATCCAGCGTCATAATTGTCTAAATTATTCCATGCACGTTCTTAGCTTGTGCAGTGACAGAGAGGTTGGACAATTCGGTTTGGCATTGTGTTCCTG
>WFQM01000183.1 GCA_015487095.1 Gammaproteobacteria bacterium
GCAAAAATGGCGCTATTATTTTTTATCGCTCTCCTTTTCCCTTATACTCTGCCACCATGAACATCGTCTACCTCAACAATGAATTCCTGCCCGCTGACCAGGCTTGTGTGCCAGTGCTGGATCGCGGTTTTATTTTTGGTGATGGCGTGTACGAAGTCATCCCCGTCTACGGCGGCAAACTGTTTCGGCTCGACGAACATTTGCAACGCTTGCAAAACAGCCTCAGCGCCGTGCGTATTCCCAACCCGCTAAGCCACGCGGGCTGGGGCACAATGTTAAACAAACTCATCGCACAAAATGACGGTGGTGAGCAATCGCTTTACCTGCAAGTCACCCGTGGCAGCGCGCAACGTGACCACGCCATGCCGGATGACCCTGTCCCTACCGTGTTTGCCATGAGCAATCCGCTGCATCCCGTCAGCCAGAAAATTCGCGAGCAGGGTGTCGCCGCCATCACTCTTGATGACATCCGCTGGCAACGGTGCCACATCAAGGCCATCAGCCTGTTACCGAATATTCTGTTACGCCAGGAAGCGCTGGACCAGGATGCTGCCGAGGCTATTTTGATACGTGATGGCTTTGCCACCGAAGGTGCGGCCAGCAATCTGTTTGTCGTTAGCGACGCCATGCTTGTCACCCCGCCCACCGGGCCATTTCTGTTACCGGGCATTACCCGCGATCTGATTTTGGAGCTGGCCGCAGCAAATAATATCCCCCATCGTGAAAAAAATATCAGCCGCGATGAACTGCGAAGCGCCGATGAAATCTGGCTCACCTCATCCACCAAAGAAATCCTGCCAGTCACCCGGCTGGACGATGCACCCGTTGCCAGCAGCCAACCCGGCCCCTTGTTTCAACGCATGCTGGCCTTATATCAGGACTACAAACAACAATTACGCAATCAGTAAAATGGACAAACCGGACAACAATAAACCCGCCATGGAATTCCCTTGCGAATTCCCCATCAAGGCCATGGGACTGGCCTCAGAAACCTTGCACATGGAGGTGCTGGAAATTGTGCAGCGTCATGCCCCCGAAACCGGTGAGCACGCGCTGAAAAGTCGGCCCAGCAGCAACGGGAAATACATATCTGTCACTGTCACCATTAACGCAGAAAGCCGCGCACAACTGGATGCCATTTATCTGGACCTCACTGCCTGCGAACAGGTACTCATGGCCTTGTGAACCTTTCCGGCGTTTCAGGCAAAGACTTCATTGTCCGCCACCTCGGCCTGCGGGATTACCCGGAAGTGTGGCACGACATGCAGCGTTTTACCGATACCCGCACACCAGACACCCGTGACGAAATCTGGTTGCTGGAACATCCCCCGGTATTCACTCTGGGTCTCAATGGCAAACCGGAGCACATCCTCTCCACCGGCGACATCCCGGTCGTGAAATGCGACCGTGGTGGACAAGTGACCTATCACGGCCCCGGCCAATTGATAATCTATTTATTGTTAGACCTGCGCCGCCGCGACCTGGGTGTAAAAACACTGGTGCGTAAAATTGAGCAGGCCATCATTGATCTGCTGCAAAACAATGGCATTCATGGTCAACGCCGTGAAGGTGCGCCCGGCATTTATGTCGGTGACGCAAAAATTGCCGCCCTCGGCCTGCGCATACGCCGGGGCTGCTGTTATCACGGTCTCAGCCTCAACGTGAATATGGACCTGGAGCCTTTCTCCCGCATCAACCCTTGTGGTTACGCAGGACTGAAGACGGTTCAACTGCACGATTTACGGCCCGATATCAATGTTGAGCATACCGGCAATGCTTTGCTGCAACAGCTGGCACGACAACTTGTAGCTGAGTGAGATTTTTCAAAACCTGCCTTCACCATGCCCGGCAAGCCAGAGAACTTGTGGGGACTGACTTAGGGTTTTTGTTTAAACCTCTCCGGCATAACTTTCTCCAATACACAAGCCGTGTGTCTGTTTAAAATTAATGCAAATAAAGGTTTGTGATTGTTCATCGACAGCACCCTGTTTTGTAATTGCAAAACAGCTCAGGGCAGCCTCAGGCTGCCCTTACTTCATTTATATCGCCACTAACGGCGGCGCAAATGTCCCAGACTGTTAGCTGGCAAGCCAGGAATGCTAACATTTTGTGATGGCTTGCCTGCCTTTATCTTGCGCTCTAGGCTGGCAATACCTACTGATTCACCCAGTGGCATCCACCCACAATTAATAGTCTGGGACACTTCAAGCATTGATCCACCGGAAGTGAAAAACTGCCAAAGTTGATCCATCCCATTAGTAATATCAAAATCACACACTTCAGTCGCAATATAATCAATACTACTGGCAATATTTTCGGTGTTAATCCAATTGCTCGCTGGTACAGGTAAATCCATAACCTGCCAACTGGATACAGTTTCAGCCATAAACACCCACCATGTAAGCCGCTGTCCAGTATCACCATAGTCCGTCAGATATATCGATACATAATCATGTGGTGAACTACCCGTCATCTCCCAATTAAAGGTACGGACTGCTTTTGCGTAACTAAAATTATCGATACTGTAATCAGGCAATAACAACACCAGAGATTGTGGCAAAGTGTTGTGGCGTACCTGATTAAACAATTCCGTGTCTTCTGACGAAGCATCCGTATACGCTGTAACCCAATAATTCGTCACGGGAAATTCGTTGGCAAAAGGCACTACACCTGATGTCGCCTGACCTGGAAAATCATTCGCTACGATATATTCACTCCCGTCACGAACACCAAGAATAAATAGAGAGTCTAGCGATATTGCAGGGCTAGTTGTCCAGCCCAGATTTAAGGGGCTACGAGCAAGAGAAATATCATAACTTGCCCCATCCACCACAGTTTGATCCAGCAAGTAGCCATAACCAATCAAGTTGGAAAACTCGGGAGATGCGCCAGAATAAGTCAAAGCTAACATACTCAGCTTGCCATCATCCTGTAAATGAGTTTCTCCTACCGGGGTATTACGCAGTGTCCCACCATCTGCTGAATGATCTTGAACAACATTCAGCGGATGTACTTTCGTAGATCCTGCATTCGCTGGAATATCGCTCAGAGTTAAATCAATGTCCGCAATGCTGTTCTTAACGGTATCACTCCCTCCAGCCAAATCTGGCGCAACTCTGTTATCCAAGTAATAAACAATATTTTCCGCCACTAAAACATCAACAAAAGTATCAATATGACGACCTCCCTCAGCATCCTCATAGGCAAGAGTAACGGTGGCACGAGTGCGTCCAATGTCGCCAAGATCTACCACGCCGCTAGCATCACTGATTTTGGTCTGTGCAATAGTACGGTTGTCCGTGTTGTACAAGGCAATAGTCGTGCCTTGCACAGGCTGATCACTATCCAGATCATCCTTGATCACAAAGGTCAGACGATTGCCTGCTTGTGCTGCTTCATTGTAAACAATGAATGCCGTTCGACTGGTTTGCCCACCATTCGTATCCGTCACGGTAACAGTGGTTTGCGCGGTACCCGAACCCGCAGCAGGTGCTGTCCACACTACCGAGGTACCCGTCGTTTGATTCAGGCTGCCCGCTGTAGTGTCCCAGGCATAGCTCAGAGTATCCTCTTCGGGGTCTGTGGCACTCACATTCAAGGTAACAGCCTGCCCACTGGTTACAGCACCATCAGGCACACGGGTGAACTGTGTGATCAGCGGATCCAGGTTCGGCACAACAAAATTCACAATGGCTGGTGTATCCGCACTGGTCACAGTCACATTCTGACTGACCAGGCCAACGGCAAACAATGAAACAGGCATCCCCACCGGGACATTCATGCTGTATTGCCCCAAGGCGTTCGTAATCGCTGTAGGCCCAAAGTTGCTGAGAATAGTGAAATCTACAATCGGGTTGCCCGAGCCTTCTTTAGTAACGCTGCCACTGACAACGCCATCGAAACGCTGCCCGATGGTATTCGTCAAATCCACACACTGGCCAGTATTGTCAATTGTGCTGCCTTGCGTGGTTGGCGTAAATATTTCGTTACTAGCCACATCACCTTCACCGGTATCGGTAACATCATAATCAAACCTGACACCGCCACTTTCGATATACAGCTTGACTCGTTCAGTCACATCGATTGTGCTGCGTTTGACTGTGACACAGGCCCGCCCATTCGCATCCGTACGTGCCGGACGTGAGATGCCATTGTAACTAACACCCTCGGCAATCAGTTGAGAACCTGCTGTGGGCGCATCATTCTCATCCTGTACCACCACACAAAGACAAGCATGTTCGTTCATTGGCTGATCCACATTCCACCAGGAAAAATGAGTCACCATGGCCCGGGCGTAAAGCACGCCGTCATCGTTCAGATCAATCACCTGTGCATCGTCCAGTAACGTGGTCGCAGGATCCGCATCTTCTCGCACCCAGGAGGCAGTAGTTTCGTCGTAAGACCACCAGGGAACGGTGTCACCTGCCGAATACTGACTTTGCAAAGCATCCGGCAAACGCACGGTCACTGTGGCGGGTTCGTTGAGCTGTGTCAGCTCTGTGCCATTAGCATCAGTGACGGTGATTTCGGTAAAAACGACACTTTCCAATGGTGTATCAACTTCTCCTCCCAGGGTGCTGGCCGCCATATAATCACCCGGAAAGGTCGGTCGTCCGGCTTCAGTAGTCGGATCGCCCACTGCCACTTCGACAGTCACATTACCGCTGCTCGCCACGCTACCGGCAGGAAATGATATTTCAGCCAGCGAATGGCCTGTGACATTATCGGGGTCAGCGACAATCAGATTATTGCTCTGCGCAGCATCCATCGATTCGCTGTGATGATATTGCAGCAAGCTGGCGGCAACCGCATAGGTCTCACCATCAGCAACCGGCAACGAACGTTGAAACGTGGCATAACCATCCTTTTCATAGGTCAGCACAACAGAACCACTAGAGGAAACAGGAATATTGGCCAGCTCATAAAAACCGTTTGCATCCGTCGTCGCAGATTTGCCACCGGAAGACACAGTAACGTCAATCAAACCGCCACTGCCGCTAACCACACCGGCAACCGTCACCTGACTTTGTGAGGTTACGTTCTCATCGTTGTCATTATTACTACTGCCACCACCGCACCCACTCACTACAACGATGAACAAACCCGGCAAAATAATCTGGGCCAACGGCTGACCACAAAATAATTTATTTATTATTTTCGTGAAAATTTCCACTTTTTTCCCCTACATTAAAAATCTATCAGGTGATGATCAATACCATCACTCTGCCAACCTTTTTAAAATGCGTATGAAACCGAAAAACAAGATATGAAACTGATAGCAATGCTCTTAAGTGTACATTTCCTTACCATCATTCAAACACAACCACCCTTTGGCAATGCGATAAATCACCCAGACAGCATTCGCGAGCAATACAAAATAACCGATGATAAAAAACAACCCTATGAGCCCTGTTATTGACCATAAAAGAGAAAACCAGAATGTTCGTATCTGCCATCTAAAATGAGACTCCAGCCAAGTACCACTGACATCATCTTTTTTAACATAATTGACGATCACGGCAATAATGAATGTAATTCCAAACAAAAAAGAGGCAGCCTGTAATGCATATACCACCGTGGCTGTAGTTTTTTGTGAATTGTCATTTTCCATCGCGGTTGTCATTTCATCGGCCATCTTTTTCCCCTTGTAATTGATTCGAGAATAACAGGTGCCTCTCACCGCACATGCCACCAGCCTATAGAGCATGACATTATTAGCAAGTGAAAAAAGTCACAAAATGTTGTTGTTATCAGCATCCCCCCAAAATAGAAGCGATCCATTAATATGCCACCTAACGATTCGACCCTGTGACACCACAGCACTGCTTCGCAACACAAATTCAGTGTATTATTGTCATAATCCTAATTTTCCAGGTTTTCCCATGGCAGATTCCCCGAAAAAAATACAACAAGGTATTCCTCTGCGCGGTGCAGAGAAAGTCGCGCGCATCCCGATCAAAGTGGTGCCCAGCACCTCTGTGCAGCGCAAACCCCAGTGGATTCGCGCCAAAGCACCCACCAGTGCGGAGGCCCAGCGGGTGAAGAAACTGCTGCGCGAGCACCAGCTGCACACCGTTTGCGAAGAGGCCGCCTGCCCCAATCTGGGGGAATGTTTCAGCCACGGCACCGCGACGTTTATGATCATGGGCGACATCTGCACCCGGCGCTGTCCGTTTTGCGACGTGGCTCATGGCCGCCCAAACCCGCTGGATGCCAACGAACCGGCTAACCTCGCCAAAACCCTGAGCATTCTCACGCTGAAATACGTGGTCATCACCTCGGTGGATCGTGACGACCTGCGCGATGGCGGTGCCGGGCACTTTGTGGATTGCATCCGTGCCGTACGCGAGACTTCGCCACAGACCCGAATCGAAATTCTGGTACCGGATTTCCGTGGCCGCATGGACATAGCGCTAGCCATCATGGAACAAGCACCACCGGACGTGTTCAATCATAATCTGGAAAACGTGCCACGCCTGTACAAAAAAATCCGTCCGGGCGCAGACTATGCCTGGTCACTGAAGCTCATTCAGCGCTTCAAGGAAATGTACCCGGACGTACCCACTAAATCCGGACTGATGCTGGGGCTGGGTGAAAGTTTCGATGAGGTGGTTGAGGTGCTCAAAGACCTGCGTGCCCACGACTGCAATATGCTGACCCTGGGCCAGTATCTACAACCCAGCCTCAGCCATCTGGCGGTGGATCGTTTTGTGACGCCGGAAGAATTCGACCAGCTTGCCGATATTGCCCGAGACCTGGGATTCAGCAATGTCGCCAGCGGTCCCATGGTGCGCTCGTCTTATCATGCTGATCAACAGGCTGCCGGTGAAGCTGTAAAATAAACACGATAACCGGGTTCTATTCAGCTCCGAAAACACCCTGAGAATACGGCCAAATACGATGCAAGCAGCAAACAAGCAACAAAGCGGTTCTATACAAAGAACAATAAAATCTATTTTTCCGGCATGACAAAAGAGGCTGATAAGGCCTAAAAAATATAGAATCACATGTTCCGCAACACAACAATTAGAGAAAGAACATTATGTCTAATCTGGTAAAACCCCACGGTGGAGGGGAACTCAAACCCCTGCTGCTTGAAGGTTCGGCACTGGATGCCGAAAAAACACGCGCAGACACTTTACCCAAAGTGGCTATTTCTTCCAGGGAAGCAGGCGATTTGATCATGATGGGTATTGGTGGTTTCACGCCGCTCAATGGATTTATGACCCATGCAGACTGGCAAGGTGTCTGCGATGGCATGAAGACCACAGCAGGACTGTTCTGGCCTATCCCGATCACTCTTTCTACTGATACCTCTGCTGCAAACGACCTTTCTGAGGGCGACGATATCGCCCTTTACGATGCGGAGCGCGATACCATTATCGCCACCATGACCATCACCGAAAAATACAGCATCGATAAAGCTCACGAGTGCATGCAGGTCTACAAAACCACTGATGCCGAGCACCCTGGCGTGAAAATGGTCATGGAACAGGGTGATGTGAATATGGCCGGTCCGGTAAAAGTACTATCACAGGGCGGCTTCCCTGAAGAATACGGCCAGCAGTTTATGACGCCCGCCGAAACCCGTGCCGAATTCGACAAACGCGGCTGGAATACCATCGCCGCCTTCCAGACCCGCAACCCCATGCATCGCTCGCACGAATATCTGGCAAAAATTGCCATCGAGCTGCTGGACGGTGTGCTGGTGCATTCGCTGCTGGGCAAACTTAAACCCGGCGATATTCCGGCCAACGTGCGTTCCAACGCCATCGGCACGCTGATCGATAAATACTTCGTGGAAAACTCGGTGATTCAGGCGGGTTATCCGCTGGACATGCGTTATGCCGGGCCACGCGAAGCCTTGTTGCACGCATTGTTCCGCCAAAACTACGGCTGTTCACATCTTATAGTGGGGCGTGACCACGCAGGTGTTGGCGATTATTACGGGCCGTTTGACGCTCATCATATTTTTGACGAAATCCCTGCTGATGCGCTGGAAACCCAACCGATGAAAATCGACTGGACTTTCTGGTGCGACAAGTGTGATGGCATGGCATCCATGAAAACCTGCCCGCATGACGCGGCAGACCGCATGCTGCTGTCCGGCACCAAATTGCGCAAGGCGCTGTCAGAAGGAGAACCGGTATCCGAGAAATTTTCACGTCCTGAGGTGTTGAAAATACTACGCGAATACTATGCCAGCCTGAAAGACGATGAAAAGGTCGAGATCAAGCTGTCGGGACATTCAGCCAAATAATTTATGATATTTTTATACGCAGGATGGGCAATGCCTGCCCTGCGTAAATTTCACCCTGCTGCATCCCATGCACACCGAAATCCCACATCGCCACTTTTCGCATTGGGTAACGTATTTCCCCGCATGGCACTACGGAAAAAGAATGACAGTGAATAGTGCCCCACACCACCACCACCACCACGAATCACTTTGTGTGTCTCACCAAAATCCTTGGTAGTATAATCATTGTTCGCATAGGGTTTATACCAGTCAGCGGTCCATTCCCACACATTACCGGCCATATCATAAACGCCATACGGCGACTGGTTGTTTTCATAGGAACCTACCGGTGCAATCCCCTCTTCCCAGTCGGCATCATCGCCTACATTGGTCTGTCCGGTATCCCATTCATTGCCCCAGGGAAACTCACGCCCATCTTCGCCGCGTGCGGCTTTTTCCCATTCAGCCTCACTGGGCAAGCGCTTTTCCGCCCACTGGCAATAAGCGCTGGCGTCATACCAACTGACGCTGGTCACAGGCAAACGGTCTTTCATTGCTTGATCTTCCCGCATCAGTCGCATCAGTTGCTTTTTACTCGCCATGCGGGTGTCGATATCAAACTTGAAATATTCTGTAGCGATCCAGCGTAATGTTTCCAGATCAGATGCCAGCAGCCGGGACTCGACCAGGTTAAAACCATTCTGTGTCCAAGGAAACGGCTCTGCACGTCCTGTTTCACGCACAAACTTTTTGTACTGCGCATTGCTAACCTCGTAGCGGTCGATGTAATAAGCCGGTAATTCAACCCGGTGTGCCGGATGCTCATCCAGAAACAGCGGCTTTACCAAACCATATTCCTGCTGTTTACCAGAGGTATCCACTTTGTCGCTACCCATGAGGAAAGAACCCGCAGGGATTAACTGCCCATCGCCAGTATTAACGGTTGATTGAGGAGTTGCGGGTAACCCACAGGCACTCAGAGTCAGTAAAACAATACCGATCAGTATAAATTCATATTTTACCGGATACATAAATATCTCTTTTTTCATTCTGGCCTAAAACCGTATATTATCTTTTACTAATACTTAAGATATCAATTTAAATGACGCTATACCCATAGGCATTTGGGGTTTAGGTTTGAATGTGCATCATATTGACTTCATGGCTAGGCAAAATGGTGCGGAATAGTCATTCTATTGCAAAACATATTAACGCCGCCATGGAATCAATAGGGTGTGCAGCCAGACCTAAATCTCAATCGCTATGGATATATTATACAGAGTAATAAACATGGGTTGCGCACAAATTGCCATCCGCGCTTTTGAACAACGTAAAAAAGCGTAAAACAAATCGCCATAATAACAAATGACTTGGAACGTTAAGTGATGAGAGAACCTATGGAAGCACATAACAAACCTATCCTGCTCGCCAGTTTACGACAGAGAATTGAGTCCACCACAAACCTTCCCGCCATGCCAGAGGTGGCACAGGCTCTACTGCGCTTAAATTCTGATCCCAATGGCAACATCAACGATGTGGTCGAAATCATTGAAACCGATCCCAGCATTGCCGCACAAATACTACGGTATGCGCGATCTGCCTTTTTTGGCTTCCGCGGTGAAATTAATTCCATACACCAGGCGGTCACAACGGTACTGGGCTACGGCCTCACCATCGATATTGCTTTGGGTCTGTCATTAGGCAAAGCCTTCTCTATTCCCAGTTATGGGCCTATGGGCCTATATCCCTTTTGGCAACACAGTATTTACAGCGCCGCACTCATTGAGCGCATAATACAAATTATGCCCAGACAACATCGCCCCCTACCAGGGTTGGGTTTTCTTTGCGGTTTACTGCACAACTTCGGTGTATTGCTGATCGCCCATCTCTTCAAAAAAGAAGCCTCGATGCTACAACAGATTATTCTCGCCAACAAAGATAAACCAGTGATCGAAATCGAACGCCAGGTGCTTGGTACCGATCATATGGAAATTGGCACATGGTTGATGCGTAGCTGGAATTTGCAAGCAGAAATTCAGGTAGCCGTCGCCGAACATCACCACGCGCAATACAGCGATGAACATGCCGCATATTCCAGACTTTCATTATTGGCCGACCGTTTATTACAGCGACACAATATTGGTGATGCAGAATCTACCGAGCTGCCAGAGGCCATTCTTTCCAGCCTGGGTATCAGTACACAACAAGCTGAAGAACAACTGGAAAATATCATCAGCGCCTCACAAGACCTTGACCAGCTGGCCCAACAATTTGCTGCGTAAGATATCTGTTTTAAGAATCACCGGGTATTTAACGCAGAGACCGCAGAGGCGCAAAGGACGAGAGAAAAACACTAAAAACTTTGCGTCTTTTCACTCTCTGCGCTTATAACACACCACTTGTCAGTACCACTGACAACACAACTTCCCAATACACTGGAACGATTGTCCGAGAGCTTCTGTGTTGCGCAGACTTCAGTCAGAATACGCGCTGTAGCGTCATGTAAAAACCGTCAGTTATTGATTCATTATTCGAATGCGTAACATTAGTTATATAAGTTATATAATTTCCATTCCTAAGTTTACTGTCGGCTAGCCACCAGCGCGGCTCCTTTTAATCCCACCTGTGGATTTAACACCAGTCTCACC
>WFQM01000184.1 GCA_015487095.1 Gammaproteobacteria bacterium
GATGTAGTATCCATAAGTGTTTCCACAGGAAGGCTGGGTGAATTTTTTTGGTTTAACCAAGCCCAGAATATCAGTGTGACGATTGCCGCCGATAAACTGATGGCGGTCGATATGTCGGCTGCTATTGTGCTTAGCATCACAATGCTGGCCAAATAGGCAACCCAGTGAACCGGGGTGTCCGGAATCCATTTTGTCATTATCATGCGGGACATTGTTGTTGGCATACCCTGTGAATCCAGCTTGGTCAGGTTCTTTTATGGTGCGTTACTGTGGGACTGGGATCGGCCACCTTGCTTAATAACTTGAGGTATTTTGTGATTCCTTATCCAGCAGGATGTCGGATAAGGTTATCGTGGCTCCACGATGATAAAAAAGTCATTTGATAAATAATAAAGCAGCACGGGTATATATACCCGTAGCGGTTGAGATTTAAGTCGTGTGCACGTCCTATTATCTCCATAGCTGCGTTGAAACTCCTTGCAATAGACTGGCTATTACGCGTCATTTCGCCGGGCCACGAAACAAATATGACACATACTTAAACCTAAATCTCAAACGCCACGGGTATATTTCTATATCCAAAGCCCAATGCATGAAAAATTATTAAGGGCGTCCTAAAGAATCCTGAAAAGATACCGCTGTTCAGGGGCGAGTCGTTATTTTTGAGGGATTGATGGATGGCCAATGAAACAGCAACAGATATGGATTTTTTTCATATCGAATGTGCCGAAGTACTGGATATTTCCGGTGTGGCGGAATTTCATGCGCGCTGTCTCGAAGCTCTAGGAACGAAACAAAGCTTACGATTAAACGCCAGTCAAGTGGACCGTGCTGATACGGCTGCTTTACAGGTTCTGGGCGCTTTTATTCAGGATGCCAACACCCGGCAGCAGGTTGTACAGTGGGAAGCTCCCTCTGAAGCGCTGTGTCAATCTGCGGCGCTGCTGGGTTTATCGGAAATATTGTGTTTGCCAATAGTGGCAGAGTCATCACAATAAAAAACAACAGCAGAGAAACAGTAACGAGCCCTGACCCGGTCAGGGAGAAAATATTTCAGGAGTGAATAATGGCAAATATTTTAGCGGTAGATGATTCCGCATCCATGCGACAAATGGTGGCCTTCACCCTCAAAGGTGCAGGGCACCAGGTGACTGAGGCAGTGGATGGTCAGGCGGCATTGGATGTCGCAAAGGGTCAAAAATTTGATCTGGTGCTGACCGACGTAAATATGCCACGCATGGATGGGATCACTCTGGCAAGGGAGTTACGCAGTTTGCCGAATTTCAAGTTCACACCAATTCTGATGCTGACCACTGAAGCAGGGCTTAATAAAAAACAGGAAGGTAAAGCAGCGGGTGCTACGGGCTGGATTGTAAAACCTTTCAATCCGGAGCAGTTACTGGCCACTATCAAAAAAGTCACAGGTTAACATCATGTCCATTGATATGGAGCAGTTCAAGGTTACCTTCGTGGAAGAAAGCCTAGAAGGTTTGGATATCATGGAGTCTGTATTACTGGATATGCACCCTGGTGCAGCTGATGCCGAGGCTATCGATAATATTTTTCGTGCGGCACATTCCATAAAAGGTGGCGCAGCCACTTTTGGCTTGGGCGATATTGCCAACTTTACCCATGTGGTGGAAACGCTGCTGGATGAAGTGCGTAATGGTGATCGAGATATTACCCAGGATGCAATTGTTCTGTTTCTAAGTTCTGTGGATTGCATTCGCGAGATGCTCAGTGCCGATCAAAATGGTGAAGCCGTTGATCATGCACATATTGAGCAGATCAAGGCCGGGCTGGATAAAATGCTGGGCTCGAAACAGGAAAGTGAGCCAGATTCATCAGTGAGTGATACAGCCGCTTCCACTGTCACTAAAGAAAATGGATGGAAAATAATTTTTAAACCGTTTCCCGGTATGTTGCGTACGGGTAATGACGTTGTACGTATGTTTCGAGAATTGGCCGGGTTGGGTGATTTTTCAGCAGTGGTAGATGTAGAGAATCTGCCGCCACTGGTTGACATGGATCCGGAAGAAGCTTATCTGAACTGGCATATCACACTTAATGGTGAAATTGAGAAATCACAGATCAGCGAAATATTTGAGTGGGTTGAAGATGACTGTGAGCTGGAGATTCTTCCTCTGGTAGATAGCAACACAGAAATTGTTGCCGCTAATAGCAACGAGATGGATGAAATCACAGAAGAAGGCACGCCGGTTGATCTTCAGGTGGCAAGCCCACCGCTTGAGCGCCGTGCAGAAGAGGACCGACGTCAGGAAAGTGATCGTCGGCAACCTGC
The DNA here is from genome assembly GCA_015487095.1 of Gammaproteobacteria bacterium. Classification (GTDB taxonomy): domain Bacteria; phylum Pseudomonadota; class Gammaproteobacteria; order SZUA-152; family SZUA-152; genus SZUA-152. Next base: position 2,303 of record WFQM01000184.1, read on the forward strand.
GCGTAAAGCATCTTCTCCGGAATCATCATCCATTCGTGTCGGTATCGACAAGGTCGATGATCTAATCAATATGGTCGGTGAACTGGTTATTACTCAATCCATGTTAAGCCAATTGGGTGAAGACTTTGATATGGGCAGGGTTGAACGGCTTAATGATGGTCTTTCCGAATTGGAACGTAACACACGCGAGCTACAGGAAAGTGTTATGCGTATTCGCATGCTGCCCATCAGTTTTGCATTTAACCGTTTTCCACGAATGGTGCATGACCTCAGCGCCAAGCTGGATAAAAAAATTGAACTTACCATGTCCGGTGAGCAAACTGAGCTGGATAAAACCGTGATGGAAAAAATCGGTGACCCGCTGGTTCATTTGGTGCGTAATTCTATAGATCACGGTATTGAAACTCCCGAAGCACGTAAGGCCGCAGGTAAGCCGGAAACAGGTGTAGTTAATCTTAATGCGTATCATCAGGGTGGCAATATTATTATCGAAATCAATGATGATGGCGCAGGGCTGAATTACGAAAAGATATTGGCTAAGGCTATCGAGCGTGGACTGGTAGGTGAAAATGAAGATCTGCCGGAAGAGAAAGTTTATGAATTATTGTTTGAGCCGGGTTTTTCCACCGCAGATGTAGTCAGTGATGTATCCGGCCGTGGTGTTGGTATGGATGTGGTGAAACGCAACATTATGGCACTGGGTGGCAGAGTTGATGTGAAATCCGTACCGGGTGAAGGGTCAACATTTACGATCCGTTTACCACTGACTCTGGCTATTCTTGATGGTCAATTGGTGCGTGTGGGTGATAACACATACATCATTCCGCTGGTGTCGATTGTGGAGTCCCTGTTGGTGGACCAAAAAAATGTCAACGAAATTGCGGGCAAGGCCGAAGTTTACCAATTGCGTTCTGACTATCTTCCCATTATTCGCCTTTACGAAGTCTTTGGTGTTGAGCCGGATCGACGCTCACTGGATGACGGCTTACTGGTTGTGGTGGAGGGTGATAGTAAAAAAGGCGGTTTGTTAGTCGATGAACTACTGGGGCAACAGCAAGTGGTTATCAAAAGTCTGGAAACTAATTTTCGCCGGGTCGAAGGATTGTCGGGTGCCACTATTTTAGGTGATGGCACCGTGGCGTTAATTGTGGATGTGGCCGGGGTGGTTCGCCTTTCCAGAGAGGATGAACGCTGTTCAAATAATCAGATTGTGGCGGCCTGATACAACAGCGAAAAAACAGAATTTATTGGTGAGATGCAGAGATGGTTTTACCTTGATCAGTCAAGAGGAGTCGATTGATGGATGCGGCACAAAATATTGCACATGAAATTCAACATGACCTGGAATCGGATGGTGAGCAGTTTCTCACTTTTATCCTTGCAGGTGAGGAATATGGCGTTGACATTTTACGCGTGCAGGAAATCAAAGGGTGGGATTCTGTAACACCCATTCCCAATACTCCAGAATATATTCGAGGGGTCATTAATTTACGCGGTACCATTGTGCCGATTATTGATTTGCGTCGCCGTTTCCAGTTAGAGGCTGTGGAATATGGTCCCATGACCGTGGTGATTGTGCTTCGAGTGGAAAACCCTGACGGTGGAAAAAGCCGGGTGATGGGTTTGGTGGTGGATGCCGTATCCGATGTTTATAACGTACCGGAAGGTGCGATTAAAGCTGCCCCGGATTTTGGCAGTGTGGTGGATGTGAATTTTGTACAAGGTTTGGCAACGCTGGAAGACGTGATGGTGATCATGCTGGATATTGACCGTTTGCTCAATGCTGATGAGTTGTCGGCTGTCGAGCACATTATATAACGACAGTATCGACTAATAACCGATTGAAAATTCAAGAAAGGATTGTGACAAAAGTGATTGCGGTCATTAACCAGAAAGGTGGCGTGGGTAAAACCACCACAGCGATTAACCTTGCTCATGCGCTGGCTTTGTTAGGTCAGCGAGTGCTGGCGCTGGATCTGGACCCGCAAGGTCACCTGGGTATCGGGTTGGGTGTCTCAGAAAAAGATACAGCCGGTATGGATGAAGTTTTGCTCAATGGAAGCGATGTAAATCAGTTCGTGGTTTCGACCCGTAACGATACAGGCAGTGGTCAACTGAATGTGGTGCCTGCCGGCCCTGGTCTGGCGAATGTAGAACACCTGGTTGATGGCGGCACACAACGTGGTATGCGTCTGAAAAATGCTTTGCAAAATATTGTAACTGATTATGACACAGTGATTTTTGACTGTCCGCCATCTGCGGGCCTGTTGGGTATCAATGCTTTGTTTGCCGCCAGTGATCTGGTGATCCCTGTGTCCAGTGATTTTCTGGCATTGCAAAGTTTGTCCAGCTTTATGACGACGTTGCAGTTTGTGGAAAAAACCTGTGGACGGAGAATGGGTAAACATATTGTGATGACCCGTTATCACCAGCAGCGTCGTTTGGCGCGTGAGGTGCGTGAGAGCTTACAACAACATTTCCCCGAGCAACTGACTAAAACATCGATAAGGGAAAATGTTGCACTGGCAGAAAGTCCCAGTTATGGCGAAAGTATTTTTGAATATCAGTGGGTAAGTCATGGTGCAGATGATTATCGTCAGTTGGCCACGGAACTTACCACAGAAAGGTGGCATTAAGCATGAGTATACAAGCATGAGTATACAAGCAGATGTTGACACGGTGCAGCGGCAATTAGTGACAAACACTAACAGCAGTGAATGTCCGTTACGTGGCATCGTTCGACGTGTACCGGTTCGACATGTGAAAAAAAGTCTGTTCACTGTTTATATGACAGTGATGATGGATGTGTTTTCACACTCAAGCTGGAATGGCTGGTAAACCATGGAACACCTGAATTTTGTAAGTGACAATTATCGGAGATAAGTGGAATGGCCCCGCGAAAAAAGGCAAAAATGGGTGCAGACCCGCTGGCGTGGATGCAGGATAACGACACATCCCCTGTCAAGATAGTGACGAGCAAGCCCGTTGAGCGTCGGAAAAAACCACGCAGCAAAAAAAATGCTTCAGGCTTGGATATTGCTTTGCTGGAAAAAACATTCGCTGCTCTGGCACCGCAGGGCGAGGCTTTGGTGAAACATTTTTATGAGGAGTTGTTTGAGCGTTATCCCGATGTAAAGCCCATGTTTGATAATACAACGGTGGCTGATCAGGAAAAGAAATTACTGGCAGCCCTGCAACTGGTGGTCAACAGTTTGCGCAAGCCCGAGGCATTGGCCACTGCGCTTGCTCATCTTGGCAGCAAACATCACGAATATGGGGCGAGACCGGAGCATTACACTGCGGTGGCTGAAACTTTGTTGGATGTGATGGCTGAATTTGCAGGTGAATTATGGACGGGTGATGTTCATGCAGCCTGGCACGAGGCATTGAATACTGTCGCAACCACGATGTTGGCTGCGAAAAAAACTGACAATACTGGAGAAGAGGACGAGACAATGGCAGCGAACAAAAAAGTGGTCAATGAAAAATTACAGGAAGATTTACAAGAAAAGACGGAAACAACCCGGATGAGTTCTGCCATTAATAATGCGATGACACCCATCATGATGGTGGATCGGGATTTGATGGTGACATATGTTAATAAAGCTACCATGGATTTACTGAAAAAACATGAGACAACCATGCAGAGTGTATATGCTGGTTTTAGTGCAGATAATCTTGTCGGTATAAATATTGATACATTTCACAAAAATCCGGAACACCAGCGGAAGTTGCTGAACGACCCCACAAATCTTCCCTATCAAACCGATATCACAGTGGGACCGCTTAAATTTTCATTGAATGTGACGGCACAAATCGATACGACCGGCAATTATATCGGTACTACCCTGGAATGGAATGATGTGACCGAATTGCGCGCCAAAGAATCTGTCGTTGCACGTTTGCAAGGTACCGTGGATGGTGCAATGACCGCAATGATGATGGTTGATAGGGAGCTTGTTATTACCTATGTCAATGAGTCAACGGTTAGCTTACTGAAAAAACATGAAGCAACGTTGGCTACGGTTTATCCGGGTTTTAGTGCCGACAAAATTGTTGATACTTGTATTGATGTTTTCCATAAGCACCCGGAACATCAGCGAAAATTGCTTGCCGACCCGGAAAACCTGCCGTACCAGACGGACATTGCAATTGGTGATTTGAAGTTTTCGCTTAATGTTACGGCCATCATGGATGCTGAAGGTCATTATGTTGGTAATGCGTTAGAGTGGAGTGACGTTACTGAACTGCGTGCTAAAGAATCTGCTGTTACGCGTTTGCAAGGTACTGTAGATGGTGCAATGACAGCAATGATGATGGTTGATAGGGAACTTGTTATTACCTATGTCAATGAGTCAACCGTTAACTTACTGAAAAAACATGAAGCAACGTTGGCTGCGGTTTATCCGGGTTTTAGTGCCGACAAAATTGTTGATACTTGTATTGATGTTTTCCATAAGCAGCCGGAGCATCAGCGAAAATTGCTTGCCGACCCGGCAAACCTGCCGTACCAGACGGACATTGCAATCGGTGATTTGAAGTTTTCACTCAATGTTACGGCGATCATGGATGCTGAGGGTCGTTATGTTGGTAATGCATTGGAGTGGTCAGATGTTACTGATTTACGCGACAAAGAGGCGGTGAATGCAGACTTTGCCAGTCAAATCGCCGCCATCGGTCGGAGTCAGGCGGTAATTGAGTTCAACATGGATGGTACAATCATTCAGGCCAATGATAATTTTTTAAATACTCTGGGTTATAGTTTGGATGAAATCCAGGGAAAACATCATCGCATCTTTGTAGAGCCCGAGTATGCGCAATCACCAGAATATGCCCGGTTTTGGGAAAAACTTAATACTGGTGAATATGAGGCAGCACGTTATAAACGGATAGGAAAAGGTGGCAAGGAAATTTGGATTGAGGCTAGCTATAATCCAATTTTTGACGTCAATGGTAAGCCTTTCAAGGTGGTTAAATATGCCACTGATGTCACCGAATCCATGAACAGAGAGGCCGATCATTCTGCACAAATTGATGCCATCAGAAAGAGTCAGGCTGTGATCGAGTTCAACATGGATGGCACGATTATTCAGGCTAACGATAATTTTTTGAATACTGTGGGTTATAGCCTGGATGAGGTTCAGGGAAAACATCATAGGATGTTCGTAGAACACGACTATGCTCAGTCAGTGGAGTATACCCAGTTTTGGGAAAATCTCAGTACCGGTAAATTTGCGGCAGCTCGTTACAAACGGTTGGGCAAAGGCGGCAGGGAAATCTGGATTCAGGCTTCTTATAACCCGATTTTTAACCTCAATGGCAAACCCTTTAAAGTAGTCAAATATGCTACGGATGTCACTGTTGAGGTAGAGAAAGAGCGTGAGGTTGCGCGCCTGAAGTCGGCAGTAGATGGTGCTCAAACTAATTTCATGATCTGCGATGCTGATCTGAATATTACCTATTGTAATCCGGCAGTAGTCGGTGTGATGCGTGCGCGTCAGCACGAGTTGAGTCAAGTCTGGCCTGGTTTTGATCCGGATAAACTGGTGGGTAGTAATATTGATGTTTTTCACAAAAACCCGACTCATCAACGTGCATTGCTAAGCGATCCAAATCGGCTGCCAATTAAAACTGAGATTAAAGCGGCTGGTCTGGAGTTCGAAGTGAATGCGACGATAATTCAAGGGGCTAATGGGGAATACCTGGGTAACATGGTGGAATGGAGAGATGTTACTGAACAGAAAGATGCTGTACGTCAGATTCAGAGCCTGATTGATGATGCGGTACAGGGTCAGTTGAAAAATCGTATTGCCACTGATCAGTTTGAAGGTTTTTTATTGAGTCTGGGAGAAGGTATTAATCGACTGATGGATGCGGTGGTGGAGCCTGTGGAGGAAACTCGCCGAGTGATTTCCGGTCTTGCGGAAGGTGATCTTACCCAGAGTATGAATGGAGAATTCGAAGGCGAATTTGCCGAATTGCGTGATGCGGTAAACAGTACGATGAACAAATTGCTCAGTATGGTCAATGAAATTGGTACTGCCAGCGGCACTATTGCTTCGGCGGCCAATGAAATTTCACAGGGTACTGCGGATCTTAGCCAACGTTCTGAGGAACAGGCTTCATCATTGGAAGAGACTGCCTCCAGCATGGAAGAGTTGACGGGTACTGTGCGCCAGAATGCCGACAATGCACGCGAAGCTAATCAGTTGGCTAACAGCGCAAGAGACGAGGCTACCAAGGGTGGTGAGGTGGTAGGTAAGGCCATTACCGCCATGGCTGAGATCAACCAGTCGAGCAAAAAAATCGCCGACATTATTGGTGTTATTGATGAAATTGCTTTCCAGACTAATTTGTTGGCACTGAACGCTGCCGTAGAAGCAGCCCGTGCCGGTGAGCAAGGACGTGGCTTTGCAGTGGTGGCGGCAGAGGTACGCAACCTCGCGCAGCGCAGTGCTTCGGCAGCCAAGGAAATCAAATCACTGATTAACGACAGTGTAGAAAAAGTTACCGAAGGCAGCAAACTGGTGGATCAATCCGGAGCTACGCTGGAAGAGATTGTGGGTTCCGTGAAAAAGGTCAGCGACATCATTGCGGAGATTGCTTCAGCGGGACAAGAGCAGGCCAGTGGTATTGATCAGATTAACAAGGCTGTGACCCAGATGGATGAAATGACCCAGCAAAATGCCGCGTTGGTGGA
>WFQM01000185.1 GCA_015487095.1 Gammaproteobacteria bacterium
TCCATGAGGCCTGTTATCGGGGGTTGATACGTGCGCATCAGAAATTAGGAGAAACCGGCGAAGCCACCAGGGTATACCGGGAGTGCCAGCAAAAACTACAGGCCGAATTAGGTGTTGCCCCTTCTCTACAGACAACTGCGTTGTTTGAGTCTCTCTCCGATTAGTCTTTATTTTTTCTTTTCATGTTGTTGACCGATTACCTCGGCCCGTAGCCGCATGGCGGAGGCGCAGCAATGTCATTGTTGCGATCAGAAAGTGAAAATTACCTTGCCTGTGTTACTGCCGTGTTACCGGTATTTGGCAGACTGCCAGTGTTACTTGTTATTCAGTATCGTCAGAAGTGTTAACGCCTCGCAGCAGGTTTAAGTTTGAGCTTGTTGGTATTTCTGAGCCTTGCCGAATCCATAACATTCACAAAATATGCTGTGAAAAAAGGGGTAAACAATGAAAATCAAAATGTATAGTTTTGTTATTCTGCTCTTCGGCTTGTTGCTGATATCGGGCTGTGGAGGAGGTAATGCCAGCGACCCTGAGCCCATCACCGACAGCGAGGAAGATGCTTTTGGTTTTGGTGGAATACAGATGGATGGCCAACCTGCCGAGGGAACTCGTCCGGTATTGGTGATGCTGGAAAATGATTCCCGTTTTGCACCGTCCAGCCACGATGCCAGTTATTTTGATAACCTCTTTTTTGGTTCCGGGGACAAAACGCTGGTGGGTTATTTCAGTGAAATGTCCAATGGCATATTCACCTGGAGCCGGGCAGGGGTGATCGGGCCCATCAATTATACAATGCCTGCTGATATCATTGCGGATCTGGAGTTTGTTGATAATGACGAGGATGCTCAGGCTGCGATACGGGCCAGGGGTGACCGCAAAAATGTCACACGGATTATTCAGGCGGCCATCGACTCGGGCTTTGATTTTTCACCTTACGATACTAACGGCGATAACGTGATATGGCAGCGCGAGCTGGTTGTCGCCCGGGTGGTTAACGATGACAGTCCGGGCGGGTCGTTACGCGGTGGGTTAACCTGCCCGACTCAGACGAGGGCAGGGCAGCCTGATCTTGAAGTGTGTGTTGGCGTCATTTTATTGGGTGAGCATGTGGGTATTGCCACCATCGGCCATGAACTGGCACATTCGGTTGGCCGGGGGATGGACGAGTTATACGGCTCAGCGGGCCTGAGTCAGAATTACACCCTGATGGGGGCAACTATTTTTGGCGGCGATGATGACCGGCAGGTTTTTCATCTGGACCCGCACTTCAAGATGCGGCTCGGCTGGATGCAGCCAAGGATTTCCACTCTAATTCAGTCGGCAGCCGGTAATGAAGGACAGTTTGGTTCGTGTACCTCGATTGCCCCTGCTCAGGCTTATCTGGGAGGAACAGGCTCTCTCAATCCGATAATTCTTTATGACGTGGTGCGCGGTACCAACGAGTACCTGATGCTTGATTACCGTAACCCGGACATGGGAGGTTATGACGCTGATGTCCCCAGCAAGGGGCTTGGCATCTGGTATGTCAAAACCAACGATGATCATTCATTGCAACGAATAACCCCCGGCATTGGTGGCTGTTGTGATGATGCAACCAACTTCCTGTTATTTTCGCCGGATGGCACTCGTGGAAGCGGGGCGAGCCGACAACTCTGGAATAATAGTGACGGGATTTTCACCCTTAACTGGACCCTGGATAATTCACCCACCAACGTTTATTTTGGTGTTAGCCCCCAACCCTTGTCCAACAGTATATTTGAGGTTGAATGGGCAACCGGTGGGGCGCTTGTTCCCAGAGTGGAGGAAGGTTTGTCGGGTGTTACTGCTGTTCATGGTGGTCTGGTTTCCATCAGCGGAGTGCTAGGTGTGGAAGACTTTGGTATTCGTACGGTGGGCCTGACGACTGACGGAACAGATTTTTACCCGATGGATGTGCAGTCGTGGCGATGTGGTGAAATTACCGCACGGGTACCGCCCGGTGTGCCGGCGGGTGTTTACGAGATGCGTGTTTATGCCGATGCAGCGCGCACAACATGGGATAATTTCCGACAGGTCACCGTTGATGATCTGGCACCCACAGTTGAAATTGTATCCCCGGGAGCCGGGGACAGATTCAGCGAGGCTGTGGACATTGTGCTTGAAGGGGAGAGTTTTGATCCCGGCGTGGGCAGTCTTGAGGACGATCAGGTCAGCTGGTATCTGGACGGTATCTTTTTTAGGAATGGTCATTCCAGCAGTATTCCGGCGGGTCGTCTCAGTCCCGGTTCACATCAGGTTCGCTTTGACGGGACAGATGGTGTCAGTACGGTATCCACCAACATCAATATCATTATTGATGCCGTTGTTGTGGGCGTAAACACGCCACCATCCGCGCAAATTACCAGCCACAGCGATCCGGCCTCGGTATACGCGGATACTTTCGATGCCGATGGATGGTACAAAATGGTGACCTTTACCGGGACCGGGGATGATGCTGAAGACGGAGTGCTTTCCGGTGCAAGTCTGCAATGGACCGTACGTGACAGCGGCGGGGCGGTTGTTGCCAGTGGTGCGGGAAACAGCCTGACAGCCAAACTTTACAGTGTTTGCAACGTGGTGACCTACAGTGTCGAATTAACAGCAACAGATAGCGAAGGTGAACCAGGCTCGGATATGCTTGATATCTTTGATGTTCATCTGCCGTGTTGAATACGACGATAGTGCGTTAACCGCTAACAGGCTGCTGAAAAGCGTTGCTTTTCGGCAGCCTTTCTTTTTCGGTTCCTGTTTTTCAGGAAATACCGAAAAATTATCGCCCCGGCATTTTTGTCACCCTCCCCTCTGTGGCCCGAACCACGTACAATCCACCGATGCGTTATTTGTTGGCACTCATCTTATTGATATCACTCACTGCCTGCGGTTTCCACCTGCGTGGTTCAGTGCAGTTGCCCCCGGAGCTGGCTGAAATGGCCTTGCAGGACGGAAGTCCGGCAACGGATATCCTGCCTGAGCTGCGGCGTGCGTTGAAAAACGAAAAAATCCATCTTAGCGAGACTGCGCCGCTGGTATTGCAACTAAAGTCAGAGCAATACGGTAAGCGGGTGCTGTCAGTGGATTCATCCGGTCGCGCACAGGAATATGGTCTGAGCTATGCGGTACGTTTTTTGTTAAAAAGAGAGGCCATACAAGGTGAAAACGACGCGGTGTGGTTGACGGAGCAGACCGTCACAGAGTCCCGCGATCTGCGTTTTGATGCCAATGCCGTGCTGGGTACCGCCAGTGAAGAGACATTACTAAAAACAGAAATGCGCCGTGATGCTGTATTACAGATTTTGCGTCGTTTACAGAAAGCCAAAAGGCACACGCCCGCGCCGGAGCCAAAATGAAAATTTTCCCGGATAAACTCGAAGCACAGTTAAAAAACACCCTGCTGCCTATTTATTTTTTCAGTGGTGACGAACCGTTGCAACTGAACGAAGCTGCCGATGCGGTGCGCCGCCATGCCCGTGAGCAGGGTTTTTCCGAGCGGGAAGTCATGCACGTCGAAAAAGGTTTCGACTGGAATGAACTGCTAATGGCCAGCAATGCCCTGTCGCTGTTCGCTGAAAAACGAGTGATTGATTTACGTCTGCCTTCGGGCAAACCGGGCAAAGACGGTGGTGCGGCGCTGGTGGAATATGCGGAGCGCCCGCCGGAAGATACCGTGTTGCTGATCAGTAGTGGCAAGGTGGACAAACGCTCGCAATCGGCAAAATGGTACAAAGCCCTGGACAAGGTGGGGGCGACATTACAGGTGTGGCCAGTGGACGCAGCGGAGATGCCACGCTGGCTGGATCAGCGCCTGCGTTCCCGTGGCATGCAACCGGAGCGGGATGCGGTGCGTATTATTGCTGAACGGATGGAAGGTAATTTATTGGCCGCAGCACAGGAAGTGGACAAACTGGTGCTGCTCAACGGTGCAGGTCCGCTGTCTGCCGAACAGGTGGAAGTGGCGGTGGCCGATAGTGCCCGTTTTGACGTTTTCGGGCTGGTGGATGCCGCTTTGATGGGGGATACACCACGACTGACACGCATGCTGGATGGCTTGCGTGGTGAAGGTGTGGAGCCCATATTGGTGCTGTGGGCGTTGACTCGCGAGCTGCGCAACCTTGCCGATATGGCCGCTCAAATTGAAAGCGGCAAAGGCATGGATAGCGTGTTAGCCCGTGTTTGGGGCAAGCGTAAAGGGCCGGTGAAGGTCGGGTTGCAACGTCATAATCGTGTACGCTGGCAGCAGATGTTGCGTCGTGCTGCACGGTTGGATCGTGTAATAAAAGGCGCAGCATCGGGCAATGCCTGGGATGAGTTGTTACAATTGACGTTATTGATGGCCGGAGTGCGGTTATTTCGGGCGGCCGGTTGATTGGACGAGCTATAAGGTGGGTAGTGCCCACCCTACGAATAAAGAAGAGTCTATAACAATGGATATCAAGCATTACATGACCGGGCTGGGTGAAAAGGCCCGTAACGCTTCGCGTGCCATGGCGCGTGCTGACACGGGGGCAAAGAATGCCGCGTTGCTGCATATTGCCGATGCGATTATGGCTGCGCAGACTGTGCTCATTGCTGAAAATACCCGGGATCTGGATCAGGGTAAACAGGATGGGCTTGATGCCGCACTGCTGGACCGGCTGGAACTTAATGCCGAACGCATTGCGGGTATGGCGGAAGGGTTGCGCCAGATTGCCGCATTGCCAGATCCCGTGGGTGAAATCAGCGATCTCAATTACCGCCCTTCCGGTATTCAGGTGGGCAAGATGCGTGTGCCATTGGGTGTCATCGGTATCATTTACGAGTCGCGCCCCAATGTGACAGCGGATGCTGCGGCATTGTGTTTGAAGTCGGGTAATGCCGCGATTTTGCGCGGTGGTTCCGAAGCCAGACATTCCAATCAGGCCATTGCCACGGTGATTCACGCCGGGCTGGAAAAAGCCGGGTTACCACAGGATGCCGTGCAGGTGATTGCTACCACGGACCGTGCTGCGGTGGGTGAGTTGATCACCATGCCACAGTTCGTGGACGTCATCGTGCCGCGTGGTGGCAAGGGGCTCATTGAGCGCATCAGTGCTGAAGCCAGAGTGCCGGTGATCAAACATTTGCACGGTGTGTGTCATGTATACATTGATGGCGACGCCGATCTCGATAAGGCAGTGGCAATTGCCTTCAATGCCAAGTGTCATCGTTATGGTGTGTGTAATGCGATGGAAACGTTATTGGTGGACGCATCGGTGGCCGCCGAAGTATTACCGCGTCTGGCCACCGAATATGCGAAGGAAAATGTTGAACTGCGTGGTTGCGCACGTACACGGGATATTTTATCCGGCATCAATGCCGCGAGCGACGAAGACTGGGACGAGGAATATCTTGCACCGGTTTTATCGATTCGTGTGGTGGATGGTCTGGATGGCGCTGTTTCTCACATACACCAACACAGTTCCGGGCATACCGAATCCATTGTCACTGAAAACTACACCCGTGCGCGGCGTTTTCTTGCGGAAGTGGATTCTTCATCGGTGATGGTTAATGCTTCCACACGTTTTGCCGATGGGTTTGAATATGGGCTGGGTGCCGAAATCGGTATCAGCACCGACAAGATTCATGTACGCGGGCCGGTGGGGCTCGAAGGGCTCACGTCGCAAAAATATATTGTGTTGGGTGATGGGCACATCAGAGGTTAACTGAAACAGAATGTGGCATCTTGAAATTTAGCTATTTCCTCTCCGTCATCCGGTACTGTTCATGATCGGTATCTTCGGTGGCACCTTCGATCCCGTACATTTCGGCCATCTGCGTCCGGCGCTGGATGTGAAGCAGGCGTTGGGACTGGATGAGATGCGTATGATTCCCGCCTTTAAACCACCGCATCGGATACAGCCTGTGGCCAACCCCGGGCAACGCCTGACCATGTTACGCGCTGCTGTGGGTGACGAGCCGGATTTACAGATAGACAATCGTGAAATGCTGCGCGAGGGGGAGTCCTTTATGGTGGACAGCCTGGTTTCGCTGCGCGCCGAGTCTGGCGATAAACCGTTGTGCCTGGTGTTGGGGGTAGATGTCTTTTTAAAGTTAGACGAGTGGCATCGTTGGCAGGACATTCCAGAGCTGGCGCACATTGTGGTGACCCATCGTCCCGGCTGGCAACTGGACATGAATGCGGCAAGTCCGAAATTACGGGCATTGTGGCGTGAACGACAGGTAACAGACAGTACCGAGCTTACCTCCAGTCCGGCAGGCAGGATCATTTTGCAGGCGGTGACATCGCTGGAAATTTCTGCAACGCAGATTCGTGCTCTGGTAGCAGCGGGTAAGAGCCCTCGTTATTTATTACCCGATAAGGTGTGGAACCTGATTCGCATGCACAGCTTGTATGGGTTTGCGGCGACGAATGATCCGGCAGAAACAAAGGTAAAAGCCAAACCTGGCAAAAACAGAAACAGAACTCTCAGGATAAACAAATGAAGGTAGACGAATTAACTCAACTCGCTTTTGATGCACTGGATGATTTGAAAGCAGTGGATGTACGAGTGCTGGATGTGCGTGAAAAAACCAACGTCACGGATGTGATGCTGATTGCCACCGGCACATCGGCCCGGCATGTGAAATCATTGGCAGACAATGTGATTGTTAAAGCCAAACAGAGCGGTGAAACGCCCATAGGTATCGAAGGTGAAGAAACCGGTGAATGGGTGTTGGTGGATTTGGGCGACGTAGTCGTGCATGTTTTACAGGCGGAAATCCGTGATTTTTATCAATTGGAGAAATTATGGGAAACGGAGCCTGTGAGCCAACCCGAATCATCTAACGGCTAGTAGTCTGTTTTACGGTTGTCTGACTCATGCGTATTGTGCTGATTGCTGTTGGTAATAAAATGCCCTCCTGGGTGGAACAGGGTTATCAGGAATACGCACGAAGATTACCTGCGGATTGCACGTTACAGTTAGTGGAAATTCCCGCAGGCAAACGGGGTAAAGGGGCAGACATTGCCCGTATTACCCGGCAGGAAGGTGAAAAAATGTTGTCCGCTGTGCCCAGAGGCGCACACATTGTTACCCTGGAAGTCACTGGCCGGGCCTGGAGTACCGAAAATTTATCGAATGAGCTGGATAACTGGCTGCACGATGGTCGTGATGTCGCATTGTTAGTGGGTGGTCCCGAAGGCTTGGCGAAGGAGTGTGTCGCGCAGGCCGGGCAGCGCTGGTCGCTTTCCAATCTCACTTTGCCACATCCGCTGGTGCGGGTTGTGGTGGCCGAGCAGCTTTATCGGGCCTGGAGCATTTTACAGAACCATCCTTATCATCGCTAAAAAGCGCGGGTAATATAAATAACGGATGTTACGTGCTCAGATAATCGTTCCAGTGTATTGGGAGGTTATGTTGTCGTGCTACTGACAAGTGGCGTGTTATAAACGCAGAGGTCGCAAAGACGCAAAGGACGCAGAGAAAAACACGAAAAACTTTGCGTCTTTGCGACCTCTGCGTTAAATACCCGGTGATTTTTAAAACCAATGTTTTAAGCACCTAATTCATATTTGAGGTCTGCGTAACATCAGTCAATAATGATGCTTATCTGCTTATGATGACCTGCCTGAAATAACGACCCATGCGCCTGCCCGATTTATATCTTGCTTCTGCTTCCCCCCGTCGCCGTGACTTGCTGGCACAAATTGGCTTAAGAGTTGAAGTCGTTTCACAATCAGTGAAGGAACACCTGCTCGACAATGAATCTCCTGAAAATTATGTACGACGGCTAGCCCTGGAAAAGGCACGAGCAGGACTGCTGATGCCTGATACACATCAGCAATGTCCCGTGTTGGGAGCAGATACTGCTGTCGTGGTGGATGATTACATTTTGGGTAA